>UREE01000067.1 GCA_900546825.1 uncultured Collinsella sp.
TGCTTGGCGTCGGGCGGCATCTGCCCGGAGTCGGGGCCGCCGCCGACGGACTGGGAGTCGGTCACCTGCCCGCCGTCCGATTCCGCAGCGCCCCGGCTCGTGATGAGCCAGCCCGCGGCGACGCCGCCCGCGACCAGCGCCTGTTTGCATTTGAGCCCTGTCGAAACCGTGGACACCTGATAATTTGGACGGCAGAGGAACCTGTCCCGTAGGAGGGTGTGGCCATGGGAGCCGAGCCTGGGACCAAGTACGAGTAGTTCCCCAAGGACTACCGGGACGAGACGGCCGACTACGTCATCGCGGCGGGGCGGCCCGTCAGGGAGGTCGCCCGAGAGCTCGGCATGGCGGGGAGCACCCTGGGCGACTGGGTGAGGAGGAGGCGCGAGCTCTCCGGCGGCGGGCCCGCGGCCGCCCCGCCGTCCTCGCCAGCATGTGCCTCATGATGGGTGCGATCGGCTTCTCCGTCTACGACGACCAGAACGGATGGGGCTCTTATCGCCTCACCCTTCCCGTCTCGAAGCGCGACGTCGTCCTGAGCCGCTACGCCGCCATCGCGACGCTCGGCCTCATCGGCTCGGCGGTCGGATTCGCCGCATCGCTTGCGGTCATGGGGCTCGCGTCCGCCGTGGAGCTGCCGGGAGGCCTCTCCGAGCTCCTCGCGTTCAGCGGGGAGAGGGTCGCCGGCATGGCCTTCGCCACCGCAGTCTGCTGCTTGATCGGCTCCGCCGTCGCGTCCGTCGTGACGCCGGCGTGCTTCAAGTTCGGCCAGACCAAGGCGACCCAGCTTCTGCCAACCGTCACCGTCGGCCTGTTCGTGGTCGCCCCCATGCTTCTCGGGAACTCGGGGATTCTCGGAGGCGGCGCGTTCGGGCTCGTGGCGGGCCTCCTCGCGTTCGCCGAGACCCCCGTTGGGCTTGCGGCCTCTATGGCGGCGCTGCTCGCGGCCTCGCTTCTGATGCTGGCCGCCTCCGCCGCCGTCTCTCTCGGGCTGTACGGAAGGCGCGAGCTGTAGGCCGAGCCGTCAACCGACGCCCCGGCGCGGACCCGCTTGCCGCGATGCGGGGGCCGCCCCGGCGGCGGGCGGCTGACGATATGCTGACAATTGCGGCCTATATTCGGGCAGAAGGACGGGATTCGGCGGATTAAGGCCAGTTGGAAGAGGGGAGGGGCGTGGGCCGGAAGGGCGCGTCGCCCGCGCGGCTTTGCTTCGAATCCGGAACGGGCGGGGGAGACGCCCCGATTTTCCCTTTCCAGCCCGACGGACGATGTGCGGGACGGGACGATACTCGATGCCTCGTGGGCAGCAAGCGTTTCTGAGCTCAGATTCACTGATTTTTCGCGCGCAAAACCGCTCTTTATTCACGGTCGCGCTCTCCTTTAGCGCGGTGAACGTTTATTGGACGGGGCGAGGGCATGCGCGGCGAGGAGCTTTTCACGCTCGAGGCGGCGGCATACGTGTTCCTGCAGGAGGCCTGCCGCGGCCGTCTGGCGGCGGAGGGCGCCAGACGGGTCCTGTCCAGGTGCGTGCTGGACACTTGCGTCGCTCAGCTCCAGCCTTTGAGCAACCAGTCCACCAGGTTCTCGATGCGCACGCCTTGCTCGGTGGTGCCGAGCCGCAGGCGATCGGTGGTGAGCACCAGCTTGGGGAAGGCATCGTTTACGAGGGAAAAAGGCGCCAGTTCGCGCTCGTATGTCTCGGGGCTTGCAAGCGTTTCGGTCACCTGGATGTAGAGGCGCTCGTCGTGCTTGTCGGCCACGAAGTCTACCTCGCCTTTAAGCAGTGCGCCCACGGTCACGTTGTAGCCACGGCGCACGAGCTCGTTGAATACCACGCACTCGAGCTGAGCGCCCAGGCCCTTTGGGGCATAGTTGCTAGCTAGATTGCGCAAGCCGGTGTCGATGGGATAGAACTTGCGCTGGGGCCTGAGCACCTGCTTGCCGGCGATGCCGTTCTGTTCGCATTCGCTCAGGATGTAGGCGCTTTCGAGGGCTTTGAGGTAGTTCTCGACCGTCTTGTCGCGGCGCTCCTCATCAGGGCCATCGGCAAGCAGCTCATTTGCGTGCACGTGAACCACGGCCTTATGCGCAAGGGCGAGAGCGAGCAGGTCGTCGACGTCTTTAAGAACCAGATGGATGCGAATCTGGTCTACGTGGACGCGACCGACCGCTTCCTCGACAAGCTCGTCGACGTCGCCGAGCCCGAGGCCAAGCGTAAGATTATCGGCGCCGAGTTCATTCGCGTGTTTGAGGAAGAGGCCCGAAAGGTGGGCGATGAGGTCAGCTTCCTCGCTCAGGGCACCATCTATCCCGACATCCTGGAGTCGCAGGACGGCGTGAAGGCCCATCACAACGTGGGCGGTCTGCCCGAGGACCTGCAGTTTGAGCTCTGCGAGCCCGTTAAGCTGCTGTACAAGGACGAGGTGCGCGTCGTGGGCCGCGAACTCGGTCTGCCCGAGAACATGGTTGAGCGCCAGCCGTTCCCCGGCCCTGGCCTGGGTGTCCATTGCCTCGGTGCCATCACCCGCGACCGTCTTGAGGCGCTGCGCGAGGCCGACGCCATCGTGCGTGAGGAGATCGACAAGGCCGGTCTTACCATTTGGCAGTACTTCGCCGTTGTGCCCGACTTCCGCGCCACTGGCGTGCGCGAGGGCAAGCGCGCCTACGACTGGCCCTGCATCATCCGCTGCATCAGCACCGTCGATGTCATGACCGCCGAGGTGCCCGAGCTTGACTGGGCGCTGCTCAAGCGCATCACCGCCCGCGTTACCGCCGAGGTCCCCGGTATTTGCCGCGTTTGCTACGACCTGACCCCCAAGCCCGTCGGCACGGTGGAGTGGGAGTAAACCCCCAGTTCAGAGGCACTTTTTATATTAGTTTGCTCCTTTGAACTTCTTTGTAAATAGGTGTACTTTTCTGACACGATTTTTTTAACGCATTGGGATTTCTCTCACTTTGCAAAGAGGCGATTCAATGGCTTAGCGATGCATCGCTAAGCCATTTTCGCTTGTTGGTGTTGCAATTCGTCTCCTTGTGTTGCTTTAGTTAATCATACTTGCCCACAGTCGATACATTCGTTTCCTAGAATTACTCGCTGGCAGAATTTCAGGTGGTTTGCGGGTGATGATGCATTATCCCAGCTTGTTCGTGGTTCAAACCTATATTCAACACGCGCGCTACAATTCAATACGCATGCTATAATCTGAGCATCATTCAATCAGCGGAGCCTTTGCCATGCGACGCTTCGAGTTAGGTTAGGTTAGATGAAGAACTAGCGATGCCCACTAAGGGTGCCCAAACGACCATTTTGTACGCTCGGTCGCGCGCTAGGGTGCCGCGTCGCTTCAGTATCTTCTCGTCTTGATTCCACAGCTTGCGTGCCTAACCCCTGCGCGGCCTCCTTTCGAAGGAGCTCGCCATGCAGTTGAATCTCACAAACATTAGTTACACCTATCCCGGTGCGGTCTCTCCCGCTGTAAGGGATGTCAGCGTCACGTTTTCCTCAGGATGGACTGCCGTGATCGGTGACAACGGATGCGGGAAGAGCACGCTAGCGAGAATCGCCACGCGCCTTATCGAGCCCGATTCCGGAACGGTGGCCCCGAAGCTGTTCTCCGTGTACTGCCAGCAGGATTCTTCGCTCGAACCTGGGAACCTCATCGACTTCGCGTCAGACTGGAACCAAGAAGCGCAGCGTGCAAGGGCGCTTCTGCATATCGGAGACGATTGGCCCTGGCGCTACGACACGCTCTCAGGCGGCCAGCAGAAACGACTCCAGATCGCATGCGCGCTCTATGCTCGCCCTGACGTGCTCGTCATGGATGAGCCGACGAACGACCTTGATGCCCCGACGCGTGAAATCGTGAGCGAGGCGCTAGCCTCATTCGATGGAGTCGGCATCCTCATCTCCCATGACAGGGAATTGCTCGATGGCCTCGTCGATCAGAGCCTCCTGTGCGACGGCGCACGCTGGATCATGCGCCCGGGCGGTTATTCGAAGGCGAGCGATCAGGCGGCAAGCGAACGTGCCACCGCGCTGCACGACCGAGAGAAGGCTATGCGCGAAGTGAAGCGGCTGAAGGCGGAGGCGCAGCGAAGGAGCGAGGAGGCGGCACGTCAGAAGGGCAAGCGCAGCAAGCGCGGTCTGGACAAGAGAGATAGCGACGGGCGCGCGCGGATCGGGCGCGCCATAGTCTCTGGGAAGGACGGTGTAGCCGGTAAACTATCAGCCGCCATGGATGAACGTCTTGCGAGGGCGGAGTCGACGCTATCGGAGAACTCTGTGCCGAAGCGCTACGACCACTGCATTAGCGATTTCGGAGAAGCCGCCAGATCGAGTATCGTTGCGCGCGTTGGTCCTACTCGGCTCTTAGCGGGCGAGTTCTGCTTGAATGTGCCTCAGCTCTGGGTCTCTCCAACTGACCATGTGGTGTTGACCGGAGCAAATGGGACGGGCAAGAGTCTATTGGTGCGTGCCATCATCGATTCCGTCCCCGAGAATATAAAGGTTGCCTATGTTCCTCAGGTTGTTGCGTCGGCCGAGCGAGAGCGTGCCCTTGAGCAGCTGCGCAAGCATACGCAAGAGCAAAAGGGGCGTATCCTGTCCATCGTGGCACGCCTGAACTCCGACCCCGATAGACTGCTCGATGGCGACGACCTGAGCCCCGGTGAGCTCCGAAAGCTGATGCTCGCGGAGAAGCTGGTTGCGGAACCCAACTTCCTCGTGCTCGACGAGCCGACCAATCACCTCGATATCGGCTCGATAGAGGCATTGCAGAGACTGCTCGTTGGATTCCCCGGGGCGATCCTTCTGGTCACGCACGATATCCGGTTGGCGGAAGCTGTAGGGCAAACGAGATGGCTGATCGAACAGCTCGTTGATGGTCACGCGCTAAGAGTTGGATGAATTGGAGCGAGTGGCTTGTCAATGATGGCGGTTCGATTTTGATCAGAATTCAACTGATTTCACGTCATTTTGTGGCTTTGATTCTGTACTCACTTTGTACTGCAGGTAATTATGGCTTTAGAGATCCTGCGATTCCTCTCCAAGCCACCGATGCGCCAGAGCAGCCATCCAAAAAGCGCCACCGCATTCTCTGGGGCTTCCTCTACGTGGGGATATTCATTGCCGTCTTCACGCTTTCGGCGGCCATCAAGCTGGTGAGCAATCCCCTCGGCGACGATTTCTCCGTCGTTTGGAACGACTCGGTGGGAACGGTTTATGCCGACATCCCCTACGGCGACGGCGACGCGAACAAGTTCGACCTCTATGTACCCGCCGACCGGTCGCGGCAGCACTACGGGTTGGTCGTGTACCTGCACTCCGGCGGGTTCACCAGCGGTGACAAGGCCGACGACGCGCGGACCCTCCATTGGCTCTGCGCTCAGGGCTACGTGGCTGCGGGTATCAACTACACGCTTTTCAGCGAGCAGCACCCCGGGGCGAACATCCTCACGCAGTCTCTGGAAATCAAGAGAGCATGGACGCGGTGGTCGCCGAGGCGGCCAAGCTGGGCTACCCCGTGAACGAGATGGCCATCGGGGGCGGATCGGCCGGCGGGTGCCTCGCCCTGCTGTACGCTTACCGCGACACTGCGGAATCGCCGGTGCCGGTGAGGCTCGTGTTCGAAGCCGTGGGGCCTTCCAGCTTCTACCCCGAGGACTGGGACAACTACGGGCTGGACAAGCCGGAAGCCCAAGCAGAAGCGGCGGGCCTGTTCGGCGTTATGACGGGTGCCAAGCTCACGCCGGACATGTTCGGTACGCCCGCCTACGACGCCGCCGTCAAGGACGCCTCGGCGCTTCTCTGGGTGACGAAGGACGCGGTACCCACGGTCATGGCCTACTGCACTCACGACACTATGCAGCCCTTCAAGGCATCGGTACGCCTCGATAGGGCGCTTACCGAAAACGGCGTCCCCCACGACTGCTTTGTGGCGGAGCACTCGGGTCACGGGCTCCAGAACGACAGCGCAGTCTATCGGCAATATCTCGAAACGGTGCTGGAGTACCTAAAGACCTACATGCCCCCGGAATCCTAGCTGGCTTTGAGTCCGTCAAAGAGGCGTGCATCTAGTGCAAGGCATTCACTAGTGCCGTGATCAGGAACGCGATAAGGAAGCCGAACCCCGCACCGCAGGCCATCTTGAGCGCAGGGCTGAGCCGTGACCTGCGTCTGGAAAGCGCATCGGTCTCGCTCGGAGCCTCCTCGCCGTCCATGAACGCGCTGATCTCACGGAACGTCACAAGGTCATGCTCGCGTTTGATCCTCTCGATGCGCGACGTGCATACGAGCGACGGGATCCAGAATGCAACAAACACGAGTATCCCGATCAGCGCGCCTGTGGACATATGCGGGATGAACGATGGCTCGGGCAGTAGTGCGTAGATGCCTGCCATGCATGCAATCCCCGCGAGCAGCAGGGCAGCAGACCCCATCGCCAATCGCTCCATCTCGAGCGCATCCTTGCTTACGACTTCCTTCATTGAAACCACGTCTCCTTTCACAAGTTCATCGATGGAGACGCCGAAGAGGTCGCTTAGAAGCAGCAGGCTTTGGACATCCGGATAGGTCTTTCCGTTCTCCCAGCTGGACATCGTCTGTCGCGATACGTAGATCGCTTGCGCGACGGCCTCTTGCGAGAGCCCCAAGCGCTCGCGGTGCGCTTTCAGCTGTTTCGGCAACTCCATCGGCTCCTCCTTTCGGGAGACGTAGTTTCTATTTCTCTAAAACATGTTCTACCAAGATGGCTTTACATAGGCCGTCGATCAAGTGTATCAGCATGTCTGATGTTCTTTACATAGGCCGCTGACCTTGGGTTTTTCTTGCATGACAAACAGATTGGCAATGGAATCGCCACGCTCTTTCTCCGCCGTGGAGCTGCCGGGAGGCCTCTCCGAGCTCCTCGCGTTCAGCGGGGAGAGGGTCGCCGGCATGGCCTTCGCCACCGCAGTCTGCTGCTTGATCGGCTCCGCCGTCGCGTCCGTCGTGACGCCGGCGTGCTTCAAGTTCGGCCAGACCAAGGCGACCCAGCTTCTGCCAACCGTCACCGTCGGCCTGTTCGTGGTCGCCCCCATGCTTCTCGGGAACTCGGGGATTCTCGGAGGCGGCGCGTTCGGGCTCGTGGCGGGCCTCCTCGCGTTCGCCGAGACCCCCGTTGGGCTTGCGGCCTCTATGGCGGCGCTGCTCGCGGCCTCGCTTCTGATGCTGGCCGCCTCCGCCGCCGTCTCTCTCGGGCTGTACGGAAGGCGCGAGCTGTAGGCCGAGCCGTCAACCGACGCCCCGGCGCGGACCCGCTTGCCGCGATGCGGGGGCCGCCCCGGCGGCGGGCGGCTGACGATATGCTGACAATTGCGGCCTATATTCGGGCAGAAGGACGGGATTCGGCGGATTAAGGCCAGTTGGAAGAGGGGAGGGGCGTGGGCCGGAAGGGCGCGTCGCTCGTGCTGCTCTGCGTCGAATCCGGAACGGGCGGGGGAGACGCCCCGATTTCCCTTTCCAGCCCGACGGACGTAATCCTTTCCTCCGTAGAATTCAAATTTTACGCCATTTTAATCGGGTGCCTGATGACGGTTTTCCATTTCTCAGGAGCAACCTTTCTTGCATCAGACATATAAATCTCGTGATGCAACCTATCTTTGCTCATATCATTAACATATCCATTCTGCTCCAAATAGGCATCCATAAGTGCAGTGGTTGCAGGTTCGTCATCAAAAGATCCTAAATGCATAATTTGAACGCATAATCCTTCATCAATCGTAAGATACTCTTCTGACGAGCAATCAAGTTTTTTCTTGCACGTTGCTGTTTCTACCGCCCAATCAAAATCCGCTTTGGAAACAAAATCGGGCAAACGAATAACAGAAATCCAGTTGAAGGCAGATTTGTTTGTATAATCTACTCCCTCAATATCATCTTGCCGCCAAAATCCTTCAAGTGGTGGTACAACATACTCAAAGAACCCATCAATTTTATAATCGGTCTTATAACTCATTTTCAATGTATAAGCAACAGCATACAGTACGCTAATAGCCTGCTGATATGCTCCGCCTTCTTCATTCGGATTGCCCTTGCCTCTAACAGCAATATAGTTTGCCTTTGGAACATTCACAATCTCTGGTTTGTTCTTCGGCATGTAAAATTCCTTATATTCTTTCTTAAAATCAAAAGCCATAATTACCTCCGTAAAATTCAAAAATAATCGCTCTTCATTAAGAAATATTTCCTCTTTCTTCCTCTCTGTCGGCTTTCTTTTGGTCTTGCCTTGCTTGATAGCAGCAATCCTTTGAACAGAAAATCTGCCTGTTACTTGTAGGCACAAACTCTATTTGACAATGAGGACATACCTTTGTCTTGACGATTTCTCCACCGTTTTCATCGATTTTCTTTGCCTTGAGGGTGCGGACGATTTATTTGACCGAGGCTGGGCCGAGCCTCGCCCTCCTGCCGCCTATCGTATCGTGGGGCCCCCGCCGAAGGACTTGAGCCTGCCGGAGTTGTACCACCCAATATAGCGCCCGAGCACCCTGACGAAGCCGTCCACGGTCCAGCCGGACCAGTCCCTGAGGTGGAAGAGCTCCACCCTCAGCCTGCCGAATCGCCGTCCTGCCAGGAGAGCCGGTCGAGCTCGCGGCGGGCTACCTTTTCGGATTCTGGGAGGGGACCGCCCTTTGCCTTGCGGGCGCACTCGCTGGAACGCTCGCCGTCGTAGCGCTCGTGAAGACCCTGGGCACGAGGCTCGTCGGGCTGTTCTTCACCCGCGAGCAGATGGGGTCCGTCCCATGGCTCAAAGATCCGACGCGGCTCGAAGCGGTCATGTTCGCCGTGTTCCTTATCCCCGGGACGCCCAAAGACGTCCTCACCTACGCCGCGGCGCTCACGAGCTGCCCCTGGTGGAAGATCGCCGCAATCACCACGATAGGGCGCATCCCTTCGGTGGCCTCGTCCACCCTTGCCGCCGGCTTCGCCGCCGAGGGGAACTGGATCCTCGCCGCCATCACGTTTGCCATCGCCGCAGCGCTCGCAATCGCAGGAGGCGCGCTCTATGCAAGAAGGAGAAGCGGGCATGAAGCCCATCCCCATCGGTCGTCCCGCCGCTCAAGCCAGGCCGGCGAGGATGCGGGCAGTTTGCCAACATCGGCAACGCTTCGATTGCCCTGGGACTCGACAGCGCCGGAAGACAACGGAGGCAGCCGCCCGAAATAGAAAAGGTCCTCGAGCTTCTTGTATCTCGTGGAGCCGCCACCAAGCGGGGTAGGTTTTCGTGAGGTGGGGCGACTGAAGCCAGAATCCACTCATTGACGAGGGGCGCCGGCGGTAATCTCCGCTGGCGCCCCTCGTCATGGACAGTCTCTTTTCAGCGGTCCCGTGCCGTCACCCCTAGCTCGAGAACGTCACCTCCCCGCCGCCCTGGAGCTGGTCCTCGGGCACCTGCTTGGTGCCGTCAAGATTCTTGCGCACTTTCCGACAGCCCCCTAGGCCCGCCCTCCGGTGCGGCTACCCCTCCAGCAGCGTCACGTCCAGGTAGCGCCTCGAGCCCCACTCGCTCTCCGCGACGTACTTGAGCCTCGCGGTGACGAGCATGAGGGCGGAGTTCCCGTCGGGGAAGGTGCCCACGACCCTCGTCCTGCGCCGGATCTCGCGGTTGAGCCTCTCGATGGCGTTATTGGTCCTGATTCGCCGCCAATGCTCGCGGGGGGAACTTGGTGTAGGTCAGGGTCTCGGCATAGCCCTCGCGGACGACCTTCGCGGCCTCCGCGAGCTTGGAGCCTTCGAGCTGGTCGGCCACCTCGAGGGCCTTCGCCTCGGAGGCCTCGCGGGACTCCATGGCGTGGATCGCCTTCAGCATAGCGGCGACCATCGGGCGCTTGGACTTCGGGACCCTCGCCAGCACGTTCCTGTAGAAGTGGACGGTGCAGCGCTGGTAGGCCGCGTCGGGGAAGACCTCCGCGATCGAGCCGACCATCCCGGCCGCCTTGTCGCCGGTGAACATGCGCACGCCCCGCAGGCCGCGCGACTTCAGCCACGACAGGAACTCCCGCCAGCACTCAGCAGACTCCGTGAAGCCCTCCGCGGCGCCGATGACCTCGCGGTAGCCGTCGTCGTTCACGCCTATGGCCACCATCACGGCCACGTTCTCGTAGCTCCCGCCCCAGCTGCGCTTGAGGTAGATGCCGTCGACGTAGACGTAGGGGTAGGCGCGCTCGAGGGGTCGGTTGCGCCACACCTCCACGGCCTCGAAGGCCTTCTCGTTGAGGTTCGATACGGTCGCGGCGGACACCGACGACCCCCACAGGATCTCGCTCACATCCTCGATCCTGCGGGTCGAAACGCCTGCGAGGTACATCTCGATCATGGCCTCCTCGACCGAGGCCTCGCGACGCCGGTAGCGCTCGATGATCGCGGTCGTGAATCGCATCCCCCTGAGCTTGGGCATGCGTATCGTGACCTCGCCGGACGTCGTCGTGAGCTTCCGCTCGTAGTGCCCGGCGCGATACGCCTCGCGGTCGGCGGTTCTCTCGTAGCGCTCGGCACCGACGAGGTCGTCGGCCTCCTCGTCGAGAAGGCCGTTCAGCATCTCTTCGACGGTCCTCCTGACGAGCTCGCGCAGGTCTGCCTTCAGCGACTCCTCGTTCAAAGATACAATGGGCTCGGGCATGGTCTACCTCCAGCATGTTTCTTGTCTCGACAACTCGAATCATACCGGGGCGGGCCGTGCCCTCCTTCCTTGCCTGGACGCTATTCCGCTGTCAAAGTGCGCAAGAAATTGTACGTTACCACCTGCTTGGCGTCGGGCGGCATCTGCCCGGAGTCGGGGCCGCCGCCGACGGACTGGG
>UREE01000068.1 GCA_900546825.1 uncultured Collinsella sp.
GACGCTTTTCCTCGTTTTCGAGATTTTCATCGAATGTTGTGACGGTTTGGGCAGCAGCCACACCACGAATGTGACGAAGGAGCAGCCCCCTTGTCACATCTGGAGGGCGACGGGGATTTGGATACAGCAGAAGTCTTCTTGGTGGGACTCGTCGTAGCTCGTGGTGTCGAGGTAGCAGAAGTCAAAAGCGTTGCCGATGGGCTGGAGCGCGTGCTTGTCCATGCAGGCCACGATGGCGCGAATGCCCTCGGGCTCATACGGCATGCCCCAGCGGCTCATGCACAAATACGTGCCCTCGGGCAGCATCTCGACGCCAATCTCTGCCAGCTCGGCAGGATCGCTCGGCAGCATTTCCTCGGCACCGCGCGGCAGCACGGCAAAGGAGCCAGCGCCGGCGATGGGGTCGTCGGAATGCAACGCCTCGCGTCGAAGCATGGCGCCCCAACCGCGCATGGGGCGCGTGCCCGTCAATGTGCGCATGCGCAGAATCGCCCGCATGAGCGTGGGATGAAGCATTGAGCGGCCGCGCTCGATTTCGCCCGGAAACTCCTCAAAGACCACGTAGCGGCGCTCAAATTGCTTGAGCTCAGGCCTGCCCTCGCGCTCGCGCCAGTAAACTGCCTCGTCGTAAAAGCTCAAACGCTCCTGCACACTCGCGCGCTCGGCTTTGAGCCCGGCAATCTGCTCATCGAGCGCCTGTACCCGCGAGCGCAGGTGATCGGTCATCTCGCCAATGTCGAACGTCGAGGTCAGACGGTCGATCTCGTCAAGCTCAAGCCCTAGGTCGCGCAGCATGCAGATCAGACGCATAAGCGGGATCTGCGTGGGCGAATAGAAACGGTAGCCCTTTTCGTTAACCACTGCGGGCTTAAACAGACCGATCTTGTCGTAGTAGATGAGCGTCTGGCGCGAAACGTTAAACAAGCTCGCCATCTCGCTAATCGCATACATGCCCGTCTGCATGGGTCCTCCCGACACACCAAAGCCCGCCGCCCACAGGGGCAGCGGGCTCAAACACTACTCGTATCCTACCCTAAAGACGCCTATGACCAGCGCTTGTAGTTTGCGCATGACACGCCGACGGCCTCGAGCGCCTTGGCGGCGATGTGATGCACCGCGTCTTCGAGCGTGGCGGGGCCGTTGTAGAACGTGAGCATGGGCGGCATGAGCATCACGCCCGGCACGCGCGCCAGGCGGGCCATGTTGTCAACGTGAATGGCGCTGAAGGGCGTCTCACGCACCATGAGCACCAGGCGGCGCTGCTCTTTCATCTGTACGTCGGCCGCGCGCAGCAACAGGTTTTCGCTGTAGCCGCTCGCAATGCCGGCGAGGGTCTTCATGGAGCAGGGCGCCACGATCATGCCATCGACCGGATACGTGCCGCTTGCGATGGCAGCGCCGATGTTCTTGTTGTCGTATACCACATCGGCGTGCGCGGCAAACTCGTCGAGCGTCATGCCGAGCTCCTGCTCGATAGTGATCTCTCCCCCGCGCGTGACGACAAGCGCCGACTCGGTGCCGGCCTGACGCAGGCATTTGAGGCACTCAAGGCCCAACGCGGCGCCGCTGGCACCAGATACGCCAACGACAATGCGACGGGGACGGACAGAAGGCTCAGGCATGACAACTCCTCACTTTGTTACTCGGCAGGGCTACTTACTAGAAAGCGAGCTCTTTAGCCCATTTGTCCATGTCGATCTCCATGAACTGCGAACGGATGAAGTTCTTCTTGAGGTTGAACGGGACCGTGCAGTCGAAGATGGCCTTGCAGGCGATACCGTGCTCGCGAATCGACGGATCAAACGCCGGGTCGTTGGACGGGTCGAGCACGTGGCAGTGGCAACCGGGGATGGTGATGAGGTCCACGTCGGCCTGGAAGCGCGTGGTCATAGCCCACATCACATCGCTCATGTCGAAGATGTCGACATCCTCGTCGACCAGAATCACATGCTTGAGCTCGGAAAATGCCGAGAAGGCGAGCATGGCGGCGTTGCGCTGACGGCCCTCGTCATTTTTGCTCGACTTCTTGAACTGCATAATGGCAACGAACTTGCCGCCGCCGCAGGGGGCAGCGTGGACGTTGAGCAGGCGGCCCGGGATAGCGGTCTCGACCATCTTGTAGATGGAAGCCTCGGTGGGAATGCCAGCCATGGACACGTGCTCGTGCGACGGGCCGATGCAGCTCTCCATGATGGGGTTGATACGCGTGGTGACGGCGGTGATCTTGATTACCGGGCAGACCTTGGCGCCACCGGTGTAGCCGGGGAACTCGGGCATGGCGTAGCCGTGGCCGTTGACGTCCTCGTTGATGGTCTCGTCGTGCATGAGGTAGCCCTCGAGCACGTACTCGGCATTGGCGATGCACTTCTGCGGAACGGTGACGCAGTCGGCAAGCTCGACGGCATGGCCGCGCAGGGCGCCGGCGATCTGCAGCTCGTTGAAGCCGAGCGGCGTGGTGGGAGCCTCGAAGCCGCAGCACATGTACACGGCGGGGTCCAGGCCGATGGAGATGGAGATGGGCATGTCCTCGCCGCGCTGGCAGTACTCGTCAAAGAAGGCGCCAAGGTGACGGCTGCCCGGGGTGATCCACATGGCGAGCTTGTCCTTGTCGACGCAGGAGAAGCGGTGGATGGTCACGTCGGACTGGGAGCCGTCGGGGCTCGTGCCGTAGGCGAGGCCCATGGTGATGTAGGGGCCGCCGTCGACGGGCGTGTTGGTAGGAGCGGGAACGATCTTGCGCAGGTCAAAGCCCTCGTCGGTCGCCTTGTACACGACCTCCTGGCAGTCGACGTGCGCACCCTCGGCGATCTGCTCGGGCGCGATCAGGTTCTCGAAGCGCTTGCCGATTTCGAGGCCCAGGTGCTCCTCGTCCAGGTCGAGCAGGGCGGCAACGCGCTTGCGGCTGGCAAGCATGCCGATGCAGACCTTAGCATCGTCAAAGCCCCTGACGTTGTTGAAGACCATCGCCGGACCCTCTTTGGTCGGACGCATAACAGTGCCGCCGGCACCGACGTGGCGATAGACACCCGAGACCTCGGCATCCGGATCGACCTGGGTGTCGGTCTCGAGCAGCTGGCCCGGCATCTCGCGCAAAAAGTCGAGCGCGGAGCGCAGGTCGTGGATCTGGGAAGCATCGGTAGTGGACATAGCGTGCTCCTTTCGGGAGAGTGCCCGGCGGCGGGAGTGCCGCCGGGCTGGGTAACGTAGTGGGGCCGCAGCGCTTATAGATGGAGCGCTTGGCAACTCGCGGTTCAAGCACTCGGCTGTTTGCAGCCCAAGCGCTCGGCCGCTTACATCAGGCCAAAGAGATGGAACCAGGCGGCCTCGACCAGCACGACGATAAAGACGACCGCGGTGAGGGGAATGCCCATGCGCATGGCTTCTTTGGAGGTGTAGCCGCCGGCGTCCTTGCCCTCGCCGATAAGGATCGGCAGGTTATGGAACGGCAGGATGTAGTGGATGTTGATGGACGTGAAGACGATGAGCGCCACGGCGAGCGGGCTCATGCTGGAGCCGGCCGCGAAGCTTATGAACGCCGGCACGCACACGCCGAGCACGGCCATGACCGAACCCATGAACATGTGGATGATCATGGAGAGCGCAGCGACAAGCAGGGCGAACAGGAAGATGTTCTCGGGCACGGAGCTGGGAAGCACGACGTCGGCGATCCAGGCGTTCATGCCGGTGGCACCGCCCACGGAGCCCACGGCCATGGCGGCCGTCAGGAACATGAGGGACTTGATGTCGACAGCGTTCCAGCTGGCGGGGGTAAGGACCTCGCCGATGATGGGCATGGCGAGAGAGACGCCGATGGCAAGCGTCACCCAGCCGATATAATCGCCCGAGACGGTGAGCCACAGCGCGATGGCGATGACGAGCCACACGAGGGTGCGGATCTCCTTGACGGAGAGCTTACCGAGCGCGGCCTGCTTGGCCACGATTTGCTCGCGATCGTAGACGAGCTCCTTGCTGGGCTTAAAGAGGAAGAGGCCCAGGAACAGGGTGCACAGCAGCGCGACCAGCATAGGCACGCTCATGTACAGGAACCAGTCAACGAAGGACGGGCTCATGCCGCCGGCCTCGGCGCTGTACTGCGCAACGAGCGGGTTGAGCGTGGAGTCGCCCGTCAGGAAGAACATGGAGCCCGGGGCGGCTGCGGCAAACACGAGGAAGCCGAGCTTGCCGCGGTCGTCGTCACCGTAGCCGGCGGACTCGGCGATAACCGAGACGACGGCGAGGATGAGGAAGGCGCGGGGGAACGGATGCGGGATCAGCAGCGACAGCACAAAGGTGAGCGCGAAGATCGAGATGATGAGTGACTTGGCGTCGCGCACGAACTTGAGCATGAACGCATAAGCGATGCGCTCGCCCAGGCCCGACTCCTTGACCGCGCTGGCGATGAGGTAGGCGCCGATGACGAGCCACATAGTGGCCTTGGTCCACGAGCTAAACGTAGAGGCGACCGTCGCCGAGATGCTCGCGGCGCCCGTGTCGTCCACGCACACCTTGAACAGAACGAGCAGCGCGCAGTAGAGCAGGCCCACAAAGCCCGGCTGCGCCACGCCACATGCCCAGAACACCACCGTGGCGAGCGTCAGTGCCAGACAGGTCTGAGCGCCGACCGTGAGCTCGACCGTCGAGCTCAGCTCCGCCAAAGGAAGAAACTTCACCAGCAAAAAGACAACGATACCCAGCACAAAGCCAATTTCGCGCTTGGTGATCTTAAACGCCTTCTTTTCCGCTTCCATCTCCCCACCTTTCTTGTTGAGGGCGCTCCGGATTCGCAGCCACGTTGCCGCTTAAAAAGGGGCGCCCGTTATCGGACACCCCTTACGTTGCGCTGTGTTGTTGCAATACAGTCAAGCGGGATTTTTGGATGAGAAGCGATCCCCTAGACAAAAACCGTCACAACATTCGACGCTTTTCCTCGTTTTCGAGATTTTCATCGAATGTTGTGACGGTTTGGATGTGCCAAAGGGACTGTCTTTTTTCACATTGCGAGGGCAGCACGGATGGATGGGTCGCTGAGGGCCTCGCGGAGCCAGGGTGCCAGCTGCTCGGGGCGACCCTGCAGGTAGCCGCCGAGCTCGGATGGGGTCACGCGTCGTACCTCCGAGATCTCCTCTTGGTTGATGTGCAGCTCGCCCGGCTCAACATGGGCTGCGAACACCTCGCACCACTCGCACTCGCAGCGGCCGTCGCCGTGGTCCTCGCGGTACACCACGTGTCCGAGGTACTTGAGCTGATCGGGATCGCGCGTAATGCCAAGCTCTTCGTTGATGCGACGCGCCGTGGCGGCGGCAACGTCTTCCCCGGGGAGCGGATGGCCGGCGCAGCTGTCGGCCAGTACCCCGCCCCACAGGCGCTTGAGCGGACTGCGACGGCAGAGCAGCAGGCGCGCGCCCTCGCCCCGCCCCTCGACCAGAAGCGTCAGAAATGCCTGGTGCAGGACGCCCTCCCCCGTATGGGCTTCGATGCGATCGACGGGGCCAAGCGCCTCGCCGGTCGCGGCATCAACCGCCACGACTTCGGCGCCCGCGCCGCCCTCATCCCAGCCGGCGCGCAGAATGCGGGCGGCGGCTTCCTCGAGCGCGGCGATGAGCTCCTTGGTGGTGTCGAGCACGCGCTGCAGGTCGTTCCCACTCGCCTGTTCAACATGAAAACCCGTGCTTGCAACGACCGGCACGCCAAAGCGCGTGGCCAGCGCCGCCGCGATATCGTGCGCCGGGATCTCGTCTCGATGGCAAGGCACTGCGAGAATGCTCACCGTCGCCGTGCGGCCGGGCTCGGGGCGCGGAATGGCCTGCGCCGTGGCGCCCAGGTGCGCGAACTCCGGCGAGCAGGCGTAGACCGCCATGCCTCGCGGCGTCACCGTCAGCTGGGCCTCGAGCGTAAACTTGCCCTCGCCCACTGCAACCTTTGTCGTGTGCATACCCATGGGATCTCCTGTCGCCCGCGATGTACCTGAGACCATCTTCGCCTGTATTGCGACTATACAGGCAAGCGCAACCTGCGACAAAGGAGGCAGGCACCTGACACATTCTGTTAGAGTTGCAGGGATTGAATCCCGCTCATTCATGCGACATTGGAGTGACAACCTTGACCGCCGCAACCACCTCTAAAAGTAAGTCAACCGCCGCTGCGCTCTCCCCCGCGCGCACCAAGCTCTGCCTGGCGCTGCTCGTGCTGTTGGGATTCTCGCTCGGCTGCTCGGAGTTCGTGGTCATCGGCATCGAAAGCGACTTGGCAACGGAACTCGGCATCTCGCTTGCCACCGCGGGCCAGCTCATCAGCGTGTTCGCGCTCGTCTACGCTATCGCCACACCGGTGCTTGCGCTCAGCACGGGACGCTTCCGCCGCTACCGGCTGCTCGTGTGCTACAGCATCGTCTTTGTGCTCGGCAACCTGGTCATGGCGTTGGCGCCCAACTTCCAGGTACTGTTTATCTCGCGCATTGTCCTGGGCTCTGTCTCGGGCGCACTGCTCGCCGTGGGCGTGACGTACATCCCCGAGCTGCTGTCCCCGCAGCAAACTTCGCTTGCCATCTCGGTGGTGTACGGTGCGTTTTCCGTGGCGATGGTCTTTGTCACTTCGATCGGCAAGTTTGTGGCCGACACGCTCGATTGGCACATGGCCATGTACGGCACGCTGACCTTTGCCGTTCTAATCTGCGGAGCGCTCGTGGCGTTTATGCCGCGCGCCGGGCAGACCGATGAGCCCGCCACCTTCCGCGAGCAGGCGGGTCTGCTACGCGAGCCGAGCATCATCACCGGCATGCTCATCTTTTTGTTTGGCGTGGGCTCGGTCTACGTTTTCTACGGTTACGTGACGCCTTATCTTGAGCAGGTGTTGGGTATGGGCACGGTCGAAGCCAGTACCACGCTCATGGCCTACGGCGTGTTCTGCCTGATCTCGAACATCCTGGGCGGATGGATCGATGCGCGCTTTGGCATGAAGGCGCTGCTTGTGACGTTTGTGCTGCAGGCTGCGGCGTTACTTGGGCTGTTTGCCGTGGGCGGCACCATGCCACTCGCGCTGGCCTTTGTTTTTAGCTTGGCGCTGCTCATGTACCTGTTCTCGGTGTCGTGCATCACGCACTTTATGGACGTGGCGCGCAGCCGCCATCCCAAGTCGATGGTACTCGCAAGTTCGGTTGAGCCCATGGCGTTTAACGTCGGCATCTCGTTTGGCACCGCAGTGGGCGGAGCCGTGGTGAGCAGCATTGGCATTGCGTACGTGGGCGCAGTGGGCGCCGCATTCTCGCTTGTGGCCTGGGCGCTTACGCTAGTGACGATTAAGCTGGCACGTTGGGAGCGCAAGCGGGCGAGGGCGTAGGCTTAGGCTTAGCTGCGATACTCGAGCTCGATGATGGCGATCGAAAGGAAACCGCATATGCAACGCGTACTGTTTATCTGTCACGGCAATATCTGCCGCTCGACGATGGCTGAGTCGGTGTTTACCGAGCTCGTGCGCCGCGCCGGGCGCGAGGCGGAGTTTGTCATCGATTCCGCCGCGACCTCAACCGAGGAGATCGGCAACCCGCCGCACCACGGTACCGTTGCCAAGCTGCGCGAGGTCGGGATTCCCGTCGTTGCCCACCGCGCGCGCCAGGTGCGTCGCGCAGAGTATGGCTACTGGGATCGCATTGTCTATATGGATGCTGAGAACGCGCGCGGCCTGCGTCGCATCTTTGGCGACGACCCCGACGACAAGATTACGCGCTTGCTCGATTGGACCGAGCGCCCCGGCGACGTGGCCGATCCCTGGTACACCGGCAACTTCGATGCCACCTACCGCGACGTACTCGACGGTTGCACTGCTATGCTCGAGCAGCTGTAATCGATGAAATGCAGAGTTTTTAGAGCCATAAATCGGATGAAATGTAGAAATTTGACCTTACTCGCGCACAGCACAACGACGACAACGTCTAAGCATAGGCATAAGCGAAGTCGGAATTCCCATATACAAATCGAGCGTGGTTTTTCTCCCACTTTGAGCGTTCAAGTGCGCTCTAAACGGAAGAAAATCCACGCTCATTATCGCGGAGGGAGAAAATCCTCGCTCGGCTACTCGTCGACGATCTCGGCAAGCCAGACATTCAGCGTATCGACCTCGGGGCAACAAAACTTCGCCGTACCGGGCTCGTTGCCAGGCACGGTTCCGCCATAGCGCAGGATATCGATATAGGGAAAGCCCACGTGGCAGGCCATGGAGCACATCTTGCCGCGGTCTCGGTCAAAGTCAAAGACGTCGCCCGGCTTATGACCGTGGTGGCAGCGGCACGTCCCCAGCTGGTCCACGCAGCTCACGCGGATACGCGGCCGCTTGCCACGCGGCGCGCCGAGCGGCCCGTTCTCGCCCGCAGGCTTGACGCCGCCCTCGCCAGCATTACTCATGGTCAATCACATCCAGGCAGGCCTCGATGGGAAGGCCAGCCGACTTGTCCTCTTGGTCGGCATTGCGCTCGATAAGCTCAGCCACCACACGCATGGCATCGGACGTCGCGCGCTGCAGACTCCAACCTGCCATAACGCGGCCCATGAGCACCGCCGAGAACGTATCGCCCGTACCCGGGAAATAGACCGGAATGAGCTCAAAGGGAATCGTGAAGTACTCCCCCGCCACATGGTCGTAACCGATAACCGCGTTCGTGCCATTTACCACGGCGCTCGTAATGACCACCGACTTGGCACCCAGCTCGCGCACGGCGTCCACAAGGGCGCGGGCCTCATCGGGCGTGATCTGCTCTGCAATAGGCGTATCGGCGAGCAGACAGGCCTCGGTGTAGTTGGGCACCGCGTAGTCTGCGCACTCCAGCAGGTGCCGCATAAGGCCAATCGTGGACTCGGGCACACCGGCATAGAGCTTGCCGTTGTCGCCCATGATGGGATCGACGAACACCTTGGTGCCCTTTTGCGCGCGGCGGTGGCAAAAGTCCGAGATGATACGCGTCTCTTCCTCGGTCACGATAAAGCCGGTGGAGATGGCGTCGAACTCAAAGCCGAGCTCCTCCCAGATGGCGAGGCTCTGGCGCACGTACTCGGTGGTGTCGTGGATGTAGAACTTGGGATAGTTGAGCGTATCGGACACAAGTGCCGTCGGCAGGTTATGGATACGGTAGCCCATGTGCGACAGCACCGGCAGCATGGCGGAAAGCGCGACCTTGCCGTAGCCGCACATATCGTTAATCAGCAGCAGCTGAGTATTCTTCATGAGGGTCTCCCTTGTTTCGGGCGCGGCGCAGCAGCGCCACAGTGCGACTAAGTGTAGCGCAGGAGGCGTTGTGGGCAGAGGCGAGCGGTACGAAGGGCAAATTGTTGCGGAAAGGTTTCGGAAATGGGGGCTGTTTGCTCCATAACGGCCTAGTTGATACTACTCATATAGCGCCATTTCAAAACTATGCCTATTTACTACGTTTAACCGCCCGCCTCTAACCACAACGAATTTCTCTCCAACAAAACCGCAGGTAGATAGCTTGCGTTTTTTCAGAAACAGCTGTTGTGGTCAGCGATGCTGGATTCATCGTAGTAATTAGGCATAGTTTTTGGCAAGGCCGCTTCGAAAGGCATCATCGCAGCCCAAAACGATACCTTTTCCTCCGTCCCCCCCCCAGGGATCAGATTGCCGCTTGGGAGCGTTTGCAGCGTCGAGCGGTTACGGCGTTTGGTAAAACGCCGTAACTTAATAAGTTTGGTACCTTGACATTCATTTCTTATGCTCCTAGATTAGTTAGGCACAAAACAATTGCACTACCTAACTAAAGAAAGGAGCGAAGCTTAGATATGTGTGTTGAACCACTCGTCCTTCCGCATGAGCCCGGCGGTGACCCGTCGCAACCGGTAGACATACCCGAAGCGGTCAGCGCCGAAGACAAACTCGCCAAGCGCATCCTGAGCGGCCTGGGCTTTTGCGGCCATTACATGCATTTTCATGGCGGAGGCGTGTCCGGCAAGGCGCCCATCATCTGCCTGCTGGCCAAGCAACCCGGCGGCGAGATGTCGCAGCAGGAGCTCGGCATGCACTTTGACCTCAAGCCGGGATCGCTTTCCGAGATCCTGTCCAAACTCGAGCTCAACGGCCTCATCGAGCGCAGCCGTAACCCCAAGGATCGACGGCAGCTCACCATTCGCCTGACCGAAACCGGCCGGGAAAACGCCCGCATCGACCAGGCGGCCCGCATTCGCTTTAGAGAGCAAGCCTTTAGTGCCCTCACCCACGACGAGCGCGAGCAGCTCGCCGAAATGCTCGAGAAAATCCGTGTAACCTGGGAGGAACTGGATGATTAAAACCCTCATGGGCAGCATCCGCGACTATATGAAAGTCACCGTTGCCACGCCGTTGCTCGTGCTTGGCGAGGTGCTCTGCGAGATGCTGATTCCATTTATCACCGCCAACCTGATCGACGCCATCAAAGACGGCGCCACCGTAGCCGAGATGCTTCCCACCGCGGGCCTTTTGGTGCTCATCGCGCTGACGTCGCTTGCTTTTGGCGCCGCGGCCGGCGT
>UREE01000069.1 GCA_900546825.1 uncultured Collinsella sp.
AAAATGGATTCTAAAAAACACCTTGCCAAATAGGAGCGTCAGGGGGCATGGGCAGGCGCAGCGCGAAGCGCAAAGCGCCAGCCCATGCATGCCCGAGGACGTTTGCAAGACTAAGCCCCGGTCCCCGCGATGGGAGGGCTTAGCGGTCGACCCTGGCCGACCACTCCCAGCAGCCCACCGGCTCGCCGTCGATGAGTACGTTGCCCCCGTCGAAGTCTTGATAACACAGGTCGTTGAATTGGTGGATCCACACGCCGTGGTTGAACGTCTTCTTGGCCGAGCCGTCGGCCTCGCGATACACGCCGGTCAGGTCCTCGACATGGCTAAAGTAGGTGAGGTGCACGTTGGCGCCGGCATCGCGCAGGCGCGCCGTGAGCGGCAGCACGGTCTGTTGCGGTGACACGAGCTCGTCGCCCTTGGAGTGCGTAAACCACAGCGGCGTCTTGGCGAGCGCGGCCACGTCCTCGTCCGTGGCGTTGTACCACGGGGCGCAGCAGGGAAGGCCCGCGGCGAAGAAATCGGGGTAGTCGGCGCACAGGCGCAGGGTCATAAAGCCGCCGTTGGAAAGACCGGCGACCACGATGCGGTCGGTGTCGATGCGGTCGGCATGCTCGGCGACAAACTCATCGATAAGTGCCTTGAGCACGGGGGAGTAGATGCTCTGGTTGGAGTGACCAAGCTGCTCGACGCCGTTGTCCATCCAAAACGTGGGCGACTGCGGTACGAGCACCCAGGCAAAGCCGCCAAAGTAGCGCTGGATCTGCGCCTGGCTGATGGCCGTCACGCGGTTGCCGATATAGGCGCGCGTGGCGCCTTCGCCCTGCGTGGCGCCCTTGCCCTCGCCGGCGCCGTGCAGATACACCACGAGCGGTGCCTTTTGGGGCACGGCCGTGGCCTCGGGCGCAAAGGGGTTGAAGCATGCCGAGTCCTCGGCCTTAAAGCTGGGCTCAAAGAAGCCGTATTCGAGCGCGATACCGTCGACGGCGGTCTTTTGCGTGTCGTTGCTCCAGCCTTTGAGCGCAGGGCAGATATCGCCACGGCAGGTGTCGAAGACCAGGCCGCAGGTGGGATCGTCGCCGTCGTTGCCGGGAAGAGCCGCGAGCTGCGTGATGTGCAACTGGTCATCGAGCATGCGCGAGCCCATGACGCCGCCTTCGATCTTTTTGGTCAGGCGCTGCTCGGCGACCTCGAGCGCCACATGGGTGCCCACGGCGAGCTTACGTCCGTTCTCGTCGCACGGATATGCGGCGAGAATGTCGATGTAACCCACGGAGGGCGCGGCATGGTCGGCGCCGCGTTCCTTGCGCATCAGAACATCGCCCGAGCGCTCGTGACGCTCTACATATATATAGAAGGTGTTCGCGTCGATGTCGTTGGCGCGCACGGTGCAGGGCAGGTCGAGTACGACCTTGCTGATCCAGGGGCCAAAGTCGCCCAAGGTGGTGACGGTTGCGTAGGTACACAATTTGAGTTCCATGAGCTACTCCTTTGTGCCGCAAGTACTAAACAAGGGCGGCAATACAGACTAAACATGTTTAGTTTAATGCAGAACTGTAGAATGAGCAGATGAACTCGGTAAACGGTAAAACTGAACACGCAATGAACTACTAAACAGACGTTTACTATTAACTAGCAGGACTTTTGTTGATGAGCTAGCTCGTTACAAAGGTGTTTATCAAAATAAAAGCCCACGTAAATAGCCATATATCAATATCTGGTCAAATAGACATCCTCTACCGTCTAAATACGCTTACCCCCCATTTCCTACCGTTCACCGGACTTCAGACGGCAAAATTGCCACAAATCAGGCACTCCGTGTAAACTAAAGCCCGTAAACGTTCAGTAAACAAATTGTTTACTGCAACGTTAAAGCCCGGGCCGCCGTAAGGGGTTATAGCGGTAAGGGTCCATGCAAGTCGCGGCGTTAGGTACGCCGCATAATTATTGAGGAGGGGTCCCATGGCAGACAACAAGCAGATTGCCACCGAGGTCCTCGAGCTCGTTGGTGGCGCCGAGAACGTCAAGATCGCCACCAACTGCATGACGCGTCTGCGCCTTACGCTCAAGGACAACAACAAGGCCGAGGTCGAGAAGATTAAGAAGATCAAGGGCGTTTTGGGTTGCCAGTTCTCCGGCAGCCAGCTCCAGGTCATCATCGGCCAGAACGTGCCCAAGGTTCTTGAAGAGTTTGTCGCCATCTCCGGTGTTACACGCGGTGCCGCCGTTGACGAGAACCTCGACGACGCTCCCAAGGAGAAGCTCACGCTCAAGGGTATCGGCAATGCGATTCTCGACTACCTTTCCGGCACGATGGTCCAGCTTATCCCGCTGGTTATGGCTGCTGGTCTGTTCCGTACCTTTGCTGTCGTCCTCGGTCCGCAGGTATTCGGTCTTCTGTCTGAAACCGATCCCACGTACACGTTCTTTAATACCACGTTGTACGAGGCCGGCTTTTACTTCCTGCCGATCTACCTGGGATATGCAGCCGCAAAGAAGCTCGGCACCAACCCGATGCTCGGCCTGCTCTGCGGTGGCATCCTTGTTGCCCCGAGCATTGTCTCGGCTGCTGCCGAGGGCTCGATGATGAGCGTTTACGGTATCCAGATCGCTGCTGCTAACTATTCGCAGACGGTTCTGCCCATCATGCTCACCGTGCCTGTGCTCTATGTGGTTGAAAAGTTCATGAAGAAGCATGTGCCCGACGTTCTGTCCACGCTCTTCACCCCCTTCTTCACCATGATCGTCGTCGTCCCCATCATGTTCCTGTGCCTCGCTCCTATCGGCGACCTGCTCGGCCAGGGCGTCGCTGCCGTCCTCTTCGGCCTGCAGAACTTCGGCGGTGTGTTTACCATCCTCGCCATGATGATCCTTGGTGCCTTCTGGCAGCTGTTCGTCGTTGCCGGCATGCACATGCCGGTCCTCATGATCGCCATGGTCCACATCATGCAGGTTGGTTACGACCCCTTCCTGTTCGTTGCTACTAACTGCGCCATGACCGCCGTTTGGGGCTGTGCCATCGGTGCCTTCCTCCGCATCCGCAATAAGGAGGAGAAGGGCCTGTGCGCCGGCTACGTCGTCTCCGCACTCCTCGGTGGCGTTACCGAGCCTGCGCTCTTCGGTACCGTGCTTCGTTTCCGTCGCACCGTGATCGGCATGATTATCGGTGGTGCCGCTGGCGCCCTCGTCTCCGCGCTGCTCCACGTTACTCTCTACGTTGGTGCCATGGCCACGAACTTCCTGGTATTCCTTTGTTACCTCCAGGGTGGTCTCGAGAACACCATCTGTGCCGTTGCCGGCCTGGCTGTCGCGTGCATCGTGTCCGCCGTCGTGGTTTACTTCACTGGCTTCTCCAAGGAGGAGCTCGCCGAGATGGAGGCCCAGTCGCCCCGGCCTTGGTCTAAATAAGACCCCCTACACGACAGGGCCCCGCTTGGCATAAGCCCGGCGGGGCCTTCCTGTAGACTTTTTAGGAGAGACGTAAGGGCCCTGTGCTTCACGTGCGTTCAATTTGAGCTGAGCAACTGCAGCCGCAGACCCTACTGTGATAATGCGACAGGCGACTTCTTTACCTCCCTCCTAGCAAGTCTCCCCAAGAGAAAGGTGCCATATGAGCTTGGGAAAACTGACCGTCAATACCCGTGAGGACGGGTTCCTCTGCGACGGCAAACCATTCTTTTGGTTTGCCGATACGTGCTGGAGCGCCTTTACGAGCATCACCGAGGACGATTGGGATTACTATCTCACCCGCCGTGCCGAGCAGGGCATGAACGTACTGCAGGTCAACACCCTGCCGCAGTGGGACCGCTGCCTGCCCGACCTGGGCATTTGGCCCTACGCGAGCGAGGACGGCGTGCACTTTGATTGGAGCGCACCCAACCAGGAGTACTGGGACCGCGCCCGCCGCATGTGCCAGGCAGCCGTGGAGCACGGCATTCGCCCGGCGCTCGTGCTCATGTGGTGCAACTACGTGCCCGGTACCTGGGGTGCCAAGATCGCCGAGCGTTGCGGTGCCGAGATTATGCCGCGTGAGGAGGTTCGCGCCCACGTTGCCCGCGTTGTCGAGAACCTGGGCGAGTTCGACCCTGTCTACGTGGTGACGGGTGATACCGACTTTGCCGGTGACGAGGCGATCGCCTATTACGAGGACGCGCTCGACGAGGTCGTCAAGCGTGCGCCCGAGGCGCTGCGCACCATGCACATCAACCGCGGCAATCGCACCATTCCGGCGCAGTATCTGGATCGTCTGGACTTTTACATGTTCCAGCCTGGCCACAACTACGAGGACCAGCCCGAGGCATGGCACTTGCCGCAGGACTTTATCGCCAACTATCCCAAAAAGCCGATGGTCAACTCCGAGCCCTGCTACGAGCAGATGGGTGCGTCGCGCAACGTCTACTGGCGTTTTACCGCGCAGGATTGCCGCGCGAGCGTATGGTCGTCGATTCTTGCCGGCGCCAGTGCCGGCGTGACTTACGGCGCACACGGCGTTTGGAACTGGCAGACATCGCGCAGCCAAGGTTCGGTGCTGGGCGAGGGCTTCGACATGCCGTTCCGCTGGCAAGAGTGCCTGCAGTTTGCGGGCGTGTGGGACTTTGGCGCGATTGAGCATGTGCTTGCCGGCCTGGGTGCCACGGCTGCCGACGACGCGCTTGCCGTGGTTCCGGCGCAGGAGCTCCTCGATGACGCGCGCGAGGCCATTCGTGTGGCGCGCGTTGGCGATCGCGTCGTCACGTACCTGCCGCGCACCACGGCGCTCAAGTTTAAGCTCGACGGCGCGCGCGGCTGGACGGCGACGGCCCTCGACATGGAGGACAAGCACATCGCCAAGCTGCCCGTCCGCGATAACGGTGACGGCACCGTGCGCGTGGCTCAGCATCCCTTTGAGCACGACGCGCTGGTGATCCTGGCCCCCGGGCGCTAACGGCTCTTCTCCAACATTTACAACCCAGTCCCTTTCATTAGGCTGCGACGGAATGGTCCCTGCATGACGGCTTTAAGCTGCCAAGGGGAGCCATTCCGTCGCACTCTTTGTTTACTCATTGGGTACTCATTGGGGACGTACTTAAATGAGTGGTCTCGTGAGTTTGTGGGCGAGGCGGGCGCTCGATACAAGGTGCGTGTCGTGGACACATGAGGCATGACGGAGGAGGAGCTTCCCGGAACCTTTGAGGGCAAGTTCCGCATCGATCTCCCAAGTAAGCAGTATATGATGCTTCGCCTGACCAAATTAGAGGCGTAAAACAGAGATAATCGGCTCCGGGTGTGACTTGCTGCACGACCATCGCAGGGGGGTGGCCCCTGTGATGGTCGCGGCGATGCGCGTCCGGGGCTACGCTTGTAAGGAGTGAACATGCAGGAGTTTTTTGGAATCGATGTGGGCGGTACGGCCGTTAAATGGGCTGTGCTGGGCGAGGATTTTTCCATCCGCGAGCGCGGAAGCCTGCCGACGGGCTTTACCACGGCTGATGAGACGGTCGCGGCGCTGATCTCGCTCGTCGAGCCGTATCGCGAGCGCGTGAGCGCCGTGGGCGTGAGTGCGCCCGGCGGCATCTACGAGGGAGATGTCACAGGAACGATCCATCGCGGTGGTGCGCTCACGTTTATGGATGGCTGTCCGCTCGGAAAGCTCATGCGCGAGGCTCTGGGGGTGCCGATTGCCGTCAATAACGACGGTAGGTGCTGTGCACTCGGTGAGTATGCGGCTGGCGCTCTGCGCGGGACGCGTTTTGGCGTGGTGCTCGCTATCGGCACGGGCATCGGCGGCGGTATCGTCATCGACGGCAAGGTCCTGCGCGGCGCGCACTGCTTTGCAGGCGAGTTTAGCTTCTTGCGCAACGATGTCACGACTGCTGCGAGCATGGAAAACTCCTTTGCGGGTTCGGGCGGTTGGCGTGCGCTCCGCGATGCCGCCGTTGCCGAGAAGGGCCTGCCTGCGGATTCTCCGGTGGACGGCCGCCGCGTCTTTGAGTGGATCGCGGATGGCGACATGGCGGGGCAGCGCGCGCTCGACCGCTACGCTCGCGCATTTGACGGACAGCTCATCAACCTGCAGGCCGTGCTCGACCCCGAGGTCTTTGTGATCGCAGGCGGCATCTCGTGCCATCCCGAGCTCGTCGATGCCCTGCGTGCGCAGATGCCGCTGGCCCTCTCGAGTTACGAAGGGACCCTTGCCGGCATTCCTGTGCCGCAGATAAAGGCGGCCGAGCTCGGCAACGACGCCAACCTTTACGGTGCTGTCCAGGAGGCCATGCGCCTGGTGTAGCGCATTGGACATAATCATTGGGGACGTTCTTGTTTGACTAGTCGTTTAAGAACGTCCCCAATGGCTACCCACAGAATGAGAGTGGATAATCTCCCGTTTTTGGCCTGCATACAGGCTCAAAGTGGGAGATTATCCGCTCTCGTCATTTGATTGGCACTTGCGGCACTTGCACTCATTGGGGACGTACTTAAATGAGTGGCAGTTGGGGACACTCCTTGCCGAGCTGCAAGCCGTGCGCGCCCCTTCTGGGCCTTGCGGCTCAAAATCGGTTTACGCCGTGGGCTGTTGGGGTCAAATTAGCGACATTTTGAGGATAGGTTCGATATTAGGACTGGTTCTCTAATAGAATGAGTTTGCAGGCCATTAAGCGACTGCGGGGGGGGGGTATTCATGAAAGGTATGGGAGACACAACAGCGTATTTGCGTTGGGGCATTCGGGAGATTATATGCCTGGCGCTGTTCTATTTTACGTTTTTGGCTGGCGAGTACCTCTTCGACATGCGCGTGGCCGAGTTTGTGCCGCCGAGCGAGGTTGCTACCTACGAGACCCTCATCGTCGGTGCGAGCGTAATCGGCTTTTTTGTGCGTCCTATTCTGTACTATCGCCGCCCCCGCGCGATCGATACGACGAGCGACATCACGGGCGTGCTGCTGGTGTCGGCATTGCTGCTGATGATTATGGCGGTTCGGTTTGAGGTGGTAATTGCCGGCGGTTTGATGGCGTGTTGCACGCTGGGCTACTGCGGATCGACCGCTCACGCCAACTTTGCGCGGCGCTTTGCGCGGACGCCGTACTTGGCGCGCGCGGCGGCGCTTTCATATGCTCTGGGCGTCCTGCTTCAGGTGTTCAGCCACATGGTGATACCCGCGGGGATTCCGCAGCAGTTTGTTTTTGTTGCCTGTGCGGTCGCGCAGGTGGCGCTCCTCCACGGCGTCCGCCGTGCCAAGCTGCGCGGCGAATCTGAGTTTGGGCCTGAACCCGATATCTCCGAGCTTTCGGTGGATGCATCGGAGTTTGGCGCCAAATGGCGAAACGATCCCGAGTCAACGGCGGCTTTTCGGCGCGCCGTGGTGCGTCTGACGATTGCAACCGCCTGCCTTACCGGGGTGTTTGCCGCCCTCAATGCGGGGCTCACGATCTCGCACGCCGCCGGGTCCGTTGACTTGGGCGATTGGTCGCGCTTGCTGATGGGCGTGAGCGCTCTGCTCGCCGGCGCCCTATTTGACCTGCGCGGGCGCTCGTGTATGAACATCATCATGACCTGCGCCGCCATGTTGTCCACGCTCTCATTCGCTGTGCTTATCACCGATGCCAACGGCGCCAACATACTTGCCGCCACCGTCATCTTCTATCTGGGTGCGGGCTTCTTCGTGGTGTTTTTCACGGCGAAGTTTGCCGCCATTTCGGTGTATGCGCATTGGTCGTATCTGTGGCCGTGCATGGGCCGCGTCATCAATAACGTTTGCGCGATGCTCGTGACGGCACCGGCGGTGGCGATTGTCTCGAGCCAGAACGTGCTGTTGGCAGTGGGCGTGGGGCTTGTACTGCTTGTGGGCATTGCGATCTCGCTGCTGGGACAGTCTGGGCATCAGGTCTATGACGTTGAAGTGCGCGGCGACCTGGCGTTTGCTGCTAGCGACCTTGGCACGGATCCCGTATCCGCCCAGAGCGAGCCCGCCCCCGCAGAGGTGCCGGAGTCCACACTCGACGAGCGTCTCGATACCTTCGCCGTCGCCTTTGAGCTTACGCAGCGCGAGCGCGATTTTTTGGAGGCCTTGGTCGCATCGCGCGAGAGTGTTCAAGACATCGCCGCAACGCTCTTCCTTTCGCGCTCCACGCTTTACCGTCATATCGCCTCGATCAACAAAAAGACCGGCGCCTCCTCACGTGTGGCCCTCATCAACTTTTTCTGGTCCTGGGCGCCCAAGGACTAGCCCATTTGGGACGGGGCTTTTTTAGCTGTTTTGGGCAGCCACTGCCAGCGCGAACCACCACAAAGGGGACAGGCACCTTTGTGGTGGTTTTGACGGGAGCGCCTGTGGAGTTACAGCAGTTCGCCGTGGCGGGCGATGTAGCGGCGCTTGGCCAGCTGGGTGAGTGCGATGTAGGCGGCGACGATGCTGACGAGCAGCGCGAAGAAGCTCGGCGGCAGCGGCATGAGGTCTAGCGCATCGGCGATGGGGCTTGCCGGCAGCCAGGTGACGAGCACCAGACCCAGCACGGTGAGAGCGCACAGTGCCGGCGCGGCGTGGTCGCGCGCGCTCGGCAGGCGCGGGGAGCGCAGCATGTGGATCACGAGCGTCTGCGACCACATGGACTCGACAAACCAACCGCTCTGGAAGAGCGCCGTAAAGGCCGCCATGCCTGCGACGTCGCCTACAGCGGCAAGCTCTGCCCAGCTTGAGCCCACGGCGGCGGGGCACACCACAAAGAAGAGCACGGCGAAAGTCACGATATCAAACAGTGAGCTCACGGGACCCAACTCGAGCATAAAGCCCTTAATGGACGCGGCATCCCAGGCGCGCGGACGGGCGGTCCAGGCGTCGTCGACGGTGTCCCACGGCAGCGCGATGCACACGATCTCGTAGACCAGCGACAGCAGCACCAACTGCAGAGCGCTCATGGGCAAGAACGGCAAGAACAGGCTCGCGACGGTCACGGATAGCACGTTGCCAAAGTTGGAGCTCACCGTGGTCTTGAGGTACTTGAGTAGGTTGCCGTAGGTGCGGCGGCCTTCGATGATGCCGCGCTCGAGCACGCCCAGGTCCTTCTGGAGCAAGATGATATCGGCAGATTCCTTGGCAATGTCGACGGCCGAATCGACCGAGATGCCGCAATCGCTTGCACGCATGGCGGCGGCGTCGTTGATGCCATCGCCCATAAAGCCCACGGTGTGGCCGAGCAGCTCGCGCATGACACGCACCAGACGCGCCTTCTGCAGCGGCGAGAGCTTGGCGAAGAGGTGGGTGTTCTCGGCGCGCTCGGCAAGTTCGGCGTCATCGAGCGCATCGATCTCGGAGCCCAGCAAGACGTTGCTCGCGTCGATACCGATCTGTTCGCAGACGGTGGCCGCGACGCGGTCGTTGTCGCCGGTCAGGACCTTGACTGCCACGCCCTTGGCCTCGAGGGTGGCGATGGCGCCCACGGCACTTGCTTTGGGCGGATCGAGGAAGGCCAAAAAGCCCATCAGCACCATGTCGCACTCGTCGGCAATGCCAAACTCGCCCACGCAGCGCGGATTGGTCTTCTGCGCCACGGCAATCACGCGCAGGCCCTCGGCATTGAGCCCGGCGACCTGCTGGCGAATCTGGGCGAGCTTATCTTCGGTGAGCGGCTGGGCGGCACCATCGACTTCGACAAAGGAGCAGATCTCGAGCATTTCCTCGGCAGCTCCTTTGGTAACCATCTGGGTTTTACCCTGGGCGTCGGCGACAACTACGCTCAGGCGACGGCGCGAGAAATCGAAGGGCACCTCGTCCACCTTGGTATAGCGGTCGCGCAGGCTCTGGCCCAGCATGGAATCGGGTGCTGCTGCCGAGGGCGTCACATCGGCGCGGTCGATGACGGCCAGGTCGATAAGGTTCTTGAGGCCAGTCTGGAAGAAGCTGTTCAAAAACGCATGGCGCAGTACGCGCACGTCCTCGTTGCCGTCGGTGTTGAGGTAGCGCTCGAGCACGATGCGGTCTTCGGTGAGGGTGCCGGTCTTGTCGCAGCACAGGACGTCCATCGCGCCGAGGTTTTGGATCGCCGGCAGCTCCTTGACGATAACCTGGCGACGGGCGAGGTCCTTGGCGCCCTGCGACAGGCTCGTGGTCACGATGACGGGGAGCATCTGCGGCGTGATGCCCACAGCCACGCTCGTGGCGAACAACAGCGCGTCGATGACATTGCCTTTGGTGGCGGCGTTGATGGCAAAGACGGCCGGCGCCATAACGAGCATGAGGCGTACGAGCAGCACGGAAACGCTCGAGACGCCGCGGTCAAACGCGCTCTTCTCGCCGCGCCCGTTGAGCATCTTGGCGATGCCGTAGACCATGGTGTAGCCCAGGGCAATGATGGCGTAGATAC
>UREE01000070.1 GCA_900546825.1 uncultured Collinsella sp.
GGACGCCGCCCTCTCAAGGCGGAGATCACCAGTTCGAATCTGGTACGGGCTACCACGCATCTGATACCCGGACTTCCCATGGAAGGCCGGGTTTTTTATTATCAAACAACCGTCTGCAATTCCCGTTTGAACAAGAGCTTTGCGTTCTGCTTATGGCCCTTACGGGTACAATTACCAAGATATTTTGACTGTCAGAAGGAGTCTCATGACGGAGTCCTCTCAGCATACATCTAAGCCCCAGGTCGAGGTTGAGGCCTCGGGTGGAGATGACAATAAGAGCGCACGCCGCGGCGCCATCTTTATCGGCGTCGTGCTGGTGGGTTATATCGTCTATCTGGTGGTAACCGGGCAGATGGGGCAGTTCTGGGCCGCTATGTCGAGCGTCCAGGCGCCATGGCTCGTTGTCGCGTGTCTCTGCATGTTCATGTATCTGTTCTTTGGCATTGTGGCCTATGCAATCGCCGTTTGGCTCGATCCTTATTCGCCCGTCGGCATCCGCGACCTGATCTCGGTCGAGGCGAGTGGCATCTTCTTTGGCAACCTCACGCCCATGATGATGGGCTCGACTCCCGCCCAGATCTACCGTCTGACCAAAGCGGGCCAAAATGTCGGCGAGGCCGGAGCCACGCAGTTCACGCGCTTTATCGTGTACCAGTTTGGCCTCGTTGCCTGGGGCGCTATCCTACTGCTTGCCCGCATGCCGTTTTTTGCCGAGCGCTATGGCGACATGACGCTGCTGTGCGTCTTTAGCTTTGGTGGGCACTGCTGCATCTTGCTGGGCATCTTCGCCGTCGCGCTCATGCCTAAGACCGTCACTCGCGTCGCCCATTGCATCATCAATTGGCTCGAGCGCATAGGTGTCTCGGCCACTAAGATCGAGGGATGGCGCACGTTTGTCGACGGCGAGATCTACTCCTTCTCCGAGAAGTTCAAGCTTTCGGCCGGACATTTTTCTTCCATGCTGCTCACCGTGTTTATCACCATGCTGCAGCTCGCGTTTTTCTATCTGGTTCCGTATTTCCTGATGCTTGCCTTTGGCCATCACGAGGTCGACTTTTTCTCGGTCATGGCCGCGAGTGCCTTTGTCCAGCTGCTGAGCTCTGCGGTTCCCTTGCCCGGTGGAACTGGTGGCGCTGAGGGCGGCTTTGCATTGTTCTTGGGTCATTTCTTTGGGTCGGCTTCGACCGCCGGCTATCTGCTGTGGCGCCTCATTACGTTTATTGCACCGACCATTTTGGCTGCGCCCCTGCTGGGACTTAAGAGCGCCCACAACGAGAGCATCCATGCGCGCTGGGATCGCGTGATGCGCAAACTCGGTCGCACGTCTCAGACGCCCTCTGCGCCCACTAAGCCGCACCCCACGAATGCGGTTACCGTTGATCCCAAGAAGCACGCTCAGAAGGCTTCTGGGACCGCTAAGCCGGCTCATAAAGCCTATGTGCGCCAGACGGGCGACGGTATTCGCGTTTCTCCGTCGGCACTCAATAAGAAGAAGCACCCTAAGTCGCAGTAGGGCAGTCGTGCGTTCTTCATGATGCGGGGCATATTTGTGCTGTATGGGGGATAATCCTCTTACGTAGATTATCTCTCATCTGTTGATGAATGCCCGTATATCGAAGGGACACGCCCATGGCCACCAGCAAACCGCGTATTGATCGCCGCATCGTTCGCAGCCGCAATGCCATCCTTTCCGCTTTCGAGCGCCTGCTCATGGAAAAGCCGCTGGCAGACATTACGGTGAGTGCCATCGCGCGCGAGGCCAATGTCGACCGCAAGACCTTTTACGTTCACTTTGGTACGGTTGACGGCCTGCTCGATGCCATTGCCGTCGATGTGGTGGAGATGATTGTCGACTCGGTCGAGAAAACGCTTGCTTCAATGGACGGTGACACCAACGAGCGCGCCTTGGGCGCGGCGGCGACCTTCTTTAAAACTGTGCAACAACTTGGTGCTCAATCGTCAGCTGATCGAGAACATTCCGCTCGATGATTTTATGGCTCGTCTTCGTGCGCCGCTCGAGCACGAGATTGCTGAGCGCGATCTGCTGCCCCACGGTCTCAAGGACGAGATGTTCGACTACTATCTGGCGTTTTTGCTGTCCGGTATCATCGGCATCTATCGCACGTGGGCGCTGTCTGACGGTTCGGTTCCTATCGAGCGTGTCTCGGAGGTTGCTAATAATCTGACGTTGAGCGGTCTTTCGAGTTTGGAATCTCGCTTGGATTAGGTCTAGTTGGGCTCGTCGGCGTGGAAATTCCTGTTCACGAGGTTCTCCGGCGCCTTGGAGACCTCGCCGGCGTAGGAGCTATAGCCTGAGGATCCTTAAATGAAAGTCCAGTCTATCCTTCCCACTCCAATTGGGAATCCTCCGATGCGCCTTCGCACGCTCGCATGACCTCGATACCATGCGAGCGTGCGAAGGCGACGAGCTCTGCGTTGCGGGCGTTTATGGTGCCGAAGGCTGCGGGGCACACGATAAGGTGCACGCAGTGGACGAGGAGCTCTTTGGCGCGGGCTATGGTTTTATCCCCGATCGGCTCGAAGGCGCGCTCGGCCACGCATTCCGCCGCCAGGTCGCGCGCGAGCTCGCAGTCGATGTCCCCTTCGTGCAGAACGCCCGCGTAGAACGCCTTGCCCTGCCGGATGAGCTGGCGAAACACAGCCGACCCCGTACCTGCGCCGGCGATGACGAACGTGTGCGCATCGCCGTGCGGGCGTCCAATTTCCACGCTGCCGAAGCGCTCGTTGAAGGTGCCATGTTGAAGGCCGTAGAGCTCGCCAATCGTCTCGCGCATGAATATGTCCTCGGGTGCGCCGGCGCGGAAGACCCGGCCGCCCTTCACGCAAATCACCTTGTCGGCGCTTTTCTGCGCGAGCTCGAGTTCGTGGATGGACATGATGACAGCCACATTCCGCGATTTCGCAAGGTGGCGAAGTATTCGCAGCAGGTCAATCTGGTAGCGGATATCGAGATACGACGTGGGCTCGTCGAGAACGAGCACACGCGGATCCTGGGCGATGGCGCGTGCGAGCATGACGCGCTGGCGTTGCCCGTCGCTTATCTGCATGAAGTCGCGCTCGGCGAGCTCTTCCACATGTGCGGTTTTCATGGCCTCTTCGACTCGACTATGGTCGTTAGGCGAGAGTGTGCCCATTCGCCCGGTGTAGGGATGCCTTCCCGCCTCTACGATATCGCGGCAGGTGAGGAGCTCGGTCCGGGGGCGATCTGTCAACATAACGGCAAGGTTCCTTGCGAACTCCGCCGTCTTCCATCGGGAAATCTCTCGCCCGTCGAGCTCGATCGCGCCGGCAAGCGGTGCCAGATGGCGTATGATGGTTTTCAAGATGGTCGACTTGCCCGAGCCGTTCGGCCCGATGAGCGCCACGACGTCGCCCGCGCGAACCTCCAGATCGACGCCTTCGACTACGACCTTCTTGTCGTAGCCCGCCGACAGGTCGCTTATGCGGAAAAGCGGCGCTCCGTCAGTCTGCGTTTTGGGCCGCGGCACGAATTCCCCCATCTACCTCACCCGCTTCTTCAACATGAGCGCGATAACCACCGGCGCGCCGAAGATGGCGGTGACGGCGCTGATGGAAAGCTCGACGGGAGAGAACAGCGTGCGCGCGATCAAATCGCAGCCCGCGCAGAAGATGGCGCCTCCCAAGAAGCACGCGGGAATCACGCGGATGGGCTTCGACGACTTTAGCGCTGACTTCACGAGATGCGGAACCGCGATGCCTACGAACGACACCGGACCAGCGAACGCGGTCACGCAGGCGGAGAGCATGCTCGCTAGAAGGACGAGCACCACGCGGAAGCGTGCGACGTTCACGCCGACGCTTTTCGCGTAGGCCTCTCCCAGCTGGAAGGCGGAAAGGGGCTTCGATATCGCGAATACGCATGCGCTCACGGTGATCACCACGACCGCGATGACCGCGACGTCGTCCCAGCTCGAACCCGAGAAGCTACCCAAAGACCAGTTGTGCAGGTTCACGATGGACTGGTCGTCGGCGAAGGCGATGAGGAAGTTCGTCGCCGCCGAGCAGATGTATCCCACCATGACCCCCGCCACGATGAGCATGGCCATGGAACTTATGCGCCGTGCGATGAGGAGCACGAAGCCGATGGTGATAAGCGAGCCCAGAAACGCTGCGGCCACCATGGCCGGCGAGGACATGGCCTGGTTCGAGCCTAGAAGTACGATCATCGTAAGCGCGACGATGAACTTTGCGCCCGAGGAGACGCCCAAGATGAACGGGTCGGCGATGGGGTTGTTGAAAAAAGTCTGCAGCAGGAACCCGGAGAGCGAAAGTGCCCCGCCGAGAAGCACGGCTGAAAGCACGCGCGGAAGGCGAATCTCCCAGATGACCTGGCTTTCCATGGAATTGGCCGCGCCGCCTGAAAGGATGCCGGGGATGTGGTCTGCGGGCACGAGCACGCTCCCGATGCACAGGTTGGCCCCGACGAGCACGATGAGGGCAACAGCGAGCAGCGCCGTCACGATGCGACACCGCGCAGCGCGCCCCGATTCGTCGTATGCCATGGAAAGCCGGCTTCTCATGGTGCTAGCCGAGCTTCCTCAGATAATGGAAGTCGCTCGCGTCATCGCCGGTGAACGCCCCGTGCAGCTCGTCGATAATGTCGGCGGTGGAAGTCATCTGCTGGTACATGTCGGCGCTTGTGACCCAGACGTTGCCGTTCTTCACGGCTTTGAACTGCGACAATAGCGCGTTTTTGCCTACGAAGTCGTTCAAGGTGGCAACCGATTCGTCGATGGTGCCGTTGTAGACGATGATGTCGGCATCCTTCGCCGTCGCATAGAAGCGCTCCATTTCGAGCGTTACTGACGAACCTGACGTCGACGCCGTCTGCGCGTCATCGAGCGCGTAGCTGCCGCCTGCAAGCTCGATCATCTGCGCCACGTAGTCGCCCGCCCGCCGCGTGACGGCGGCCCCGTTCGAGTTAATGTAGAAATACGCCACGGTTTTACCTGACGACGCGAGTCCCGACGTTTGCTCGACGCGGGCCTTCTGCTCGTTGAACAGGTGCGTGGCCTCGTCTTCCTTGTCGAACAGGACGCCGAAAAGCTTAATCCACTCGACGCGCCCGAGTGCTTCGGGCTCGCTCGACGACTGTTCGGTGAGCACGACGAGCCCGAGCTTCTGCAGCTTTTCCTTCACATCGGGCGTGTGGTTGATCATGGTGTTCTCGATGGCGAGCGTGCAGCCCGAGGCCGATATTCGCTCGTAGTCGGGCGCGCTGTACTTGCCGCCGTAGGCGATCGCCCCACTTTCGAGCGCACTTTTGAAGCCCGCGACCGAGCAATCGTCGGCCTTCGTGCCCGACATTAAGATATTGTCGTTCGCATCGAGCGCGTCGACCAGGCACATCGTTGCCGACGACACGAGGTACACCTTGTCGGCGGGGCGCCTTATGACCGCGATGTCGGAGCTCAACCCATCAGGTACCTTCGCATCTTGCGGCACCACGAGGAAGCGCTCCCCGTTCGAAATGCAGATAAGCCGCAGGCCGCCTTCGTACTCGTCGACAGTGAAGTGCTTGGCGTATTCAAGCTGAAGCGCCCCCGTCGGCTCCCAGCCGCAGCCCAAATCGGCGTTGTGGAAGTCGACCGCGGCGCTTGAAGCCGTTCCCGCAGGGGAGCCGCCGCTTGTATCGTCGCCCGATTTCTCCTTCATGGTGGATGAGTCGAAGTAGAGCGTGTAGTCGATGGTGTGCGGCGTCGACATGGCGACGGTCTCGGCCGACACGGCGATGTCCTCGTCGAGCGTGACGGGTATCTCGAACGTGGAGTTGCCGCCGTCGTTTACGGGCGCGTAGTCCACGCCGTCGACGGTCATCTTGTCGTAGTTCGAACTCGACCAGGTGATGGTCGCGGTGTAGGTGTCGCCATCCTTCACAATTGTGGTTGGTGAGGCGATGCTTGCGCGCCCTGACCCGCCGGAAAGCGAGACGCTCACAGTGTATTCCTGAGATCCCGCCGTGGCACCGGTCGCGTTCGGGCTCGCACTGCACCCCGCGAAGGGAAGCGCGAGCAGGGCGAGGAGAACGCAGGCGATTACGCGCGCTGCGATGCTGCGGCGCTTCCTGTTTTCCCCCTTGGGAAGAATCGACCGCATGGCGTTACTTCAGTTCGTCGGCGCGCAGATCGACGCCGGCGGATTCGAATACGAGCGTGCGGTCGTACCACCGCTCCCTTTTAATGCTCCACGCGGCGCAGGCGGTGTCCTCGTCGAGCGCATCAACGGGCACGTCGTAGGTGTACTTGCCTTCCGCGTTTTCCACATAGGGGATGAAGTCGGCCTCGCTCGCGGCGGCAGCCTCGTCGCCCGTGCCCATGAAGAGCTTGCCGTAGCCCGTGCCGGAAAGCGTCATCACGCAGTGCATGGAGCCGTTTTCCACGATGAGCTGGGCGTCCACAATCCTGAACATGTTCGAGCTGGAATCTACGGTGATTGGATAGGTGCCGTCAGCCACCTTGTCGGCGGTAATGGGGGCAGCGCTTTCGCCCTCGGGCGCATCGGCCGCCTGTTCGGTCTTTTCCTGGGAATCGGCATCGCTTGCCTTTGCGCTGTCGATTGAATTTCCGCCGCAGCCGGCGAGCGAGAACGCGAAAAGCGCCGCCGACAGGGCGAAGACGAGGGTTTTCTTCAACATGGAGGGGTTCCTTTCAATCGCTTCGACCGCCCGCGCCGTGCGGTGGGCGGGCGGGATGCGAATGCAACGGGCATGCGCCGTCGGTCGGGGAAGGCGCATGCCCGTTGCACGGGGACGCGACCGGCGCCCCCGTGCGCGGCGAGTTTAGAGCTTGGCGATGGCGTCGTCCACGTGTGAGACGTAGATGTCGTCGACCGCGACGTTCTGTCCCAGACCCTGGAGCAGGCACGTCACTTCGAAGCCGGCGGCCACGAACTTCGCAGCCCAGCTGTCAGGGTCGGTCTCGTCTGCCATGTCGTTGTTCGCGTGGTCGCCCGCGACCACCATGAACGGCGCGAGCACGGCCTTCTTGTACCCTGCGGCGCTCGCGGCGGCGATAACATCCTCGCAGGTCGGTTCAGCCTCGACGGTGCCGACGAAGAACTGCGTCAAGCCCTCGTTCTTGAACACTTCCTGCATCTTGGCATAGTCGGCGTTGGAATCGGCTTCGGTGCCGTGGCCCATGAGGCACAGCGCCGTCTTGCCGTCGTCGAAGGACGCCATGTTCTCCTTAATGGCTGCGGCCACCTTCTTGTAGTCGTCGTCGGAGGTGAGCAACGGGTCGCCGAGCGAGATCTTGTCGAACTTGTCGGCGTACTTGTCAAGCTCGTCTTTCACGTCGGCGTATTCCAGGCCAGCCATGAGATGCGTCGGCTGCACGACGATTTCCTTCACGCCGTCTTTCACGCAGCGGTCGAGCGCCTCGGTCATGTTGTCGATCGTGATGCCGTCGCGCTTCTTCAGCTTGTCGATGATGATCTGCGCGGTGAAGGCGCGGCGGATGTCGTAGTCCTGCCAGTACTTCTCGCGGATAGCGTCTTCGATGGCGCCGATGGTGATGTGGCGCGAGTCGTTGTAGCTCGTGCCGAAGCTCGTGACGAGGATGACCGGCTTCACGGCCTTCTCCTTTTCGCTCGATTTCTCGGAACTTGCGGAGGTGCTGGAGCAGCCCGCGAGCGTGATTCCGGCGAGCGCGACGGCTCCGGTTGCTGCGGCGCCCATGAAGCTGCGGCGTGACATCTGGTCGGACATGGTTTTTCCTTTCCTCGGTTTGCCGGTCCCCCGGCGACAGTTGCTTGTCGGCACAAGCGAAAGAAAAGCGCACCCCTCGGGGTTCACAAGGAGCTAACGCCACGGCGATGCCGTGAGGAAAAGGCGAAGCAGTCTGGCTTGGGGCGCGAGGCGGTTCGCCCGCGCGTCCTATACAGTAATGTCCCTTGCCCAGGATTCCCACCTGGTTCCCTCCGCAAGCCAGCGCGGGCTGTGCGGACGCCGCGCCGGTCATTTCCTTTTATCCGATTGTCATATGCTCGTTGCCGAATCTTTTACTATGATAGTGGGCACTTGTGAACGTGTCAAAGCCAGGGCGGGCGGCATTGCGCCTCCTGCCTGCGTATTTGCGCCGATTGCCGCTTCGGGCGCCGTGTTTTGCCCGCTGCGCGAATGGCGGCGTAAACGGTTGCGATGAGAAACGGGAAGGGAAGGCTCGGATGATTCATATCGTTGGCGCAGGCTCGGGCGCCGCCGACCTTATCACGCTGCGCGGGGCTCGTCTTCTGCGCGCGGCCGACGTGGTCGTTTGGGCGGGGAGCCTTGTGAACCCCGAGCTGCTCGCCGAGTGCAAGGAATCCTGCATCGTCTACGACAGCGCGCACATGACCTTGGAGGAAGTGCTCGACGTGATGTGCGCGGCAGATGCGCGGGGCGAGGAAGTGGTGCGCCTGCACACGGGCGACCCGTGCCTGTACGGCGCCATCCAGGAGCAGATGGACGCGCTCGACGCGCGCGGCGTTGACTACGAGGTGGTGCCCGGCGTGTCGAGCTTTTGCGGTGCCGCGGCGGCGCTTCGCCAGGAATACACGCTGCCGGGAATCAGCCAGTCGGTCGTGATCACGCGGCTTTCCGGGCGCACCCCCATGCCTGCGGGCGAGGGCATGCGCACCATGGCGGAAAGCGGCTCGACTATGGTCATCTTCCTGAGCTCGGGTATGCTCGCCGAGCTTTCCGCCGAGCTTTTGGCCGCGGGCCGCAGCTCCGACGAGCCGGCGGCGCTCGTGTATAAGGCGACCTGGCCTGAGGAGCGCGTGGTGCGATGCACAGTGGGCACGCTCGCCGATGCGGGCGCGCGAGAGGACATCGACCGCACGGCGCTCGTGGTGGTGGGCCGCGTGCTCGGAGCTCGCGGCGGGCTTGCGCACGACGGCGCGCAAGCGGAGTCGTACGAGCGCAGCAAGCTTTACGACCCTTCGTTTGCCACGGGGTATCGGAAGGCGAGCAGCTAGCGTGGCCTTCGAGCACTACATATATACCGGGACGACCCGCCTGCGCTGCGGCTACACCACGGGGAGCTGCGCCGCTCTCGCGGCGAAGGCGGCCTGCGAGATGCTCTTGTCACGAAAGACCGTCGGCCGCGTGTCGATCGTCACCCCCGGCGGGCTGCCCGTCGAGACGGACGTGGTCGACGTATGCATCGGCGAGGGGTGCGCCCAGTGCGCCGTGCGAAAGGACGCAGGCGACGATGCCGATGTGACCGACGGCGTGCTCGTGTACGCGCTCGTGGAACATGCGGGGCCGGGCACGGGCGCTGCGGGCAACAAGGGCGTGCCCGCGCGCGAATCGGAAGTTTCCGTCGATGGTGGCGTGGGCGTGGGGCGCGTGACGTTGCCCGGGCTCGAGCAGCCGGTGGGGGCGGCCGCCATCAACGCGACGCCGCGCGCGATGATCACTTCGGCGGTGCGCGAGGTGTGCGCCGCGCACGGCTTTTCTGGAAATATTGCTGTGACGATTTCGGTACCCGAGGGTGTTGCCCTTGCCGAAAAGACCTTCAACCCGCACCTGGGGATAGAGGACGGCATCTCCATCCTGGGTACGACGGGCATCGTCGAGCCGCGCAGCCTCGCTGCCTTGCGCGACAGCATCGAGCTCGAGATCCGGCAGCATGCGGCTATGGGGCGGCGCGGAGTCGTGCTCACGCCCGGCAACTACGGCGGGCAGTTCATCTCGGGGCATTTCCACCTAAACGGTGCGCCGGTGGTCTTCATCTCCAACTTTGTGGGCGATGCGATTGATTGCTGCGTTCGCGAGGGATTTACCAATGTCCTTCTTGTGGGACACATCGGCAAGCTAGTGAAGGTCGCGGGCGGCATCATGGACACCCATTCGCGTACCGCCGACTGCCGCGCGGAGATTCTGGCCGCCCACGCGGCCTTGGCCGGCGCGGGCGCGAAGACCGTGCACGAGATCATGTCGTCGGTCACGACCACGACGGCGCTTGAGGTAATCGAGGCCGCCGGCGTGGGGGACGCTGTGCGCGCCTCGCTCGCTGCGGCAATCGATGACAGGTTGCGACGCCGCGCGGCGGGCGCATGCGACATCGCCGCGGTCGTCTTCGACGCCGGGCGCCGCGAGCTTTTCCGCACGTCGGGCGCCGATGCTGCTATCGGGGAATTGGGGGCGACGTATGAGTAAAGGCGTGCTGTATGGGGTGGGCACGGGGCCTGGCGACCCCGAGCTGCTCACGATCAAGGCCGTCCGCACAATCGAATCGTGTCCGGTC
>UREE01000071.1 GCA_900546825.1 uncultured Collinsella sp.
TGTCGCGCTTCTTAACGGCCTCGATGTCGAAGTCGACCATCTGGTTGGAGCTCTTGGAGATGAGCGTGTAGCGAGCGGCATCGGAGCCGACCTCGTCGACGAGCTCCTGCAGGGTCACCATGGTGCCCTTGCGCTTGGACATACGGACGGGCTTGCCGTTACGCAGCAGGTTGACGAGCTGGCCCAGCAGAACCTCAAACTTGCCGGGGTAACCCAGAGCGTCGCAGACGCAGCGTACGCGCTCGATGTAACCGTGGTGGTCGGCGCCCCAGATGTCGATGACGTGATCGACGCGCTGGAACTTATCCCAGTGATAGGCGACGTCGGAGGCGAAGTAGGTGTACTCGCCGTCGGACTTGATCAGGACGCGGTCCTTGTCGTCGCCCAGATCGGTGGAGCGGAACCACAGGGCGCCGTCCTTGGTGTAGAGGTAGCCCATCTTGTCGAGCTTCTCAAAAGCGCGGTCGACGGCGGAGGTGCCGGCGGTCTCGCCCTCGGTGTCCTTCACATACAGCGAGCGCTCGGAGTACCAACGATCGAAGTCGCAGTTGACGGCGTGGCAGAGGTCGCGCATGTTATCGACCATCTTTACATAGCCGCGCTCGCGGAAGCTCTCCATGCGCTCCTGAGGATCGGCGTTGACCCACTTATCGCCGTCGGTGCGCCAGAACTCGGCGGCCTCGTCGATGATGTAGTCGCCGCCGTAAGAGTCCTTGCCCAAGGTCTCGGCAAAGTTGTCCTGATACGGATGGGTCTCGGGGTGCTCGTCGTTCTCGTCGGCAACAAAGGCGTCACGGTCGGCGATCAGCAGCTTGTGAGCCTCGTCGATATCAACGCCCTGCTTGGCGATGATGTCGGCAAGCTGCATATAGCGCGTGCTGATGGAGTTGCCGAAGGTGTTCATCTGAGAGCCGTGGTCATTGATGTAGAACTCACGCTGGATCTCATAGCCGGCGTGGTCCATAACGCGGCAGAGCGAATCGCCCAGCGCGGCCCAGCGGCCGTGGCCGATGTGCATGGGGCCGACGGGGTTGGCGGAAACGAACTCGACCTGGGTCTTCAGGCCACCACCGACGTTGGACTTAGCGAAGTCCATGCCCTTCTCGCGAGCCTCGCCAAAGATGGCATTCTTAACGGCAACGGAGAGGTAGAAGTTGATGAAACCGGGGCCTGCGATCTCAACCTTCTCGATCGCGGGATCCTCGGGCATATGGGCAACGATGGCCTCGGCGATCTTGCGCGGGGCGCAGTGGGCCAGCTTGGCGGACTTCAGGGCCATGGTAGAGGTCCACTCGCCATGAGAAGTGTCAGCCGGTCGCTCGATAGCGCAATCGTCAAGTTCAAATGCGGAAAGGTCGCCGGCCTCCTGGGCCGCAGCAAGCGCAGCGCGTACCAGCTCTTCAATCTTCTCGGGCATAGATCCTCCTTGTGTTAAAGCCCCCGAGCTCTTGGTCACTCGTAGGGCAAAAGCCAGAGTTTGTAGCACTCTATCACAAGCGAGGGGCACTGTCGCAGGGTAAAGCCAATCGAAATTGCATATGCACAAAATTGACTACAGCTTGTATGGAGTCACTCAAAGATGCCGGTCTGCCTGCAGATTATGCACGCGTTGAAAATGCATAAAGGTGTGAATGAGCTGTGTCTTTTATCGAATACTCTTACCTATCAGAGTTGTGTGCTTTTCCTGCATAAAGCGAGGATTTGCGCACGTCAGCGTGTTATTCTAGACATACGTAAATTCGTATAAGTTGGAGGTAGCATGTTCTCAATCGGTCAACACGTCATTCATCCGGGTCAGGGAGTCTGCACCGTCGTCGGTTTTAGGGACGACACGCCGCAGCCCATGTTGTTGCTCGAGGCCAAGCAGGGGCATGCGCAGACGATCCTTATGTACCCCGTGGCGCAGGCCGACCGTCTGCATGCCGCCATCTCTCAGCAAGATGCCGAGCATCTGCTGAGCCACTATGACGAGCTGGAGTGCGACACCTTTACCGAGCGCAACAGCTCGCTTGAAGAGACACACTTTAAGCAGCAGCTCAAGCTGGGCGCGCCCGAGACGGTCCGCGTGGCAAAGACCATGATGCACCGCATTCGCCAGGCCGAGGAAGCCGATAAAAAGCCCAGCTCTTACTATATGCGTGTACTCAAGGAAGCCAAGCGCCGCTCCATCGAGGAGTTCGCCGTGGCATTGGGCGTCACCGAGGAGGCCGCCGAAGCCCGCCTAGCCCAAGCCGCCCTCAACTAACCCATCCGCGCCAAAAACCACCACAAAGGGGACAGGCACCTTTGTGGTGGTTTTTTCGTTCTAGTCGTTCTAGTAGTATTCATTCTTAGCGATACCTGCGAGCACAAGGAGTCTTTTATGGCAGAGCCACTTTCCGCCGGAATCACCCGCGACCGTGCGTTCGAATTGCTCAACGAGCACAATAAGGACCCGTTCCACATCACCCACGGCGAAACGGTCGAGGGCACCATGCGCTACTTTGCGCGCGAGTTCGACCCCGAGAACGAGGAGTTTTGGGGCATCGTCGGTCTGCTGCACGACCTAGATTGGGAGGAGCATGAGGACGACCCCATGAACCACACCATCTATGCGGCCGAGATCCTTGAAGGCGAGGGCGCCTCTCCCGATCTCATTCGCGCCATTCAGACGCACACGTCGGACTTCAACACCTCGCTGCCCAAGCCCGAGCTGCAGATGGAAAAGATCCTGTTTGCCTGCGACGAGCTCACCGGCTTGATCGGTGCTGCCGTCATCATGCGTCCGAGTAAGAGCGTCATGGACTTTACGACCAAGTCGCTCAAGAAAAAGTTCAAGGACAAGCGCTTTGCCGCCGGCTGCTCGCGCGACGTGATTACGCAGGGTGCCGAGATGCTGGGCTGGGAGCTCCCCGAGCTCTTCGACCGTACCATCGCGGCCATGCAGTCCTTCGCCCCCGACCGCGACACCTTTCAGGCTTAATTCCAAAACCATCACAAAGGGGACAGGCACCTTTGTGGTGGTTTTTGTTTGCGCGGGCGTTAGGGGCGGACCTGGCCGGTGCCTCGGAGCTTGTATTTGTAGGTGGTGAGGGCCTCGGCGGCAAAGGGGCCGCGGGCGTGGAGCTTTTGGGTCGAGATGCCAATCTCGGCGCCCAGGCCAAACTCGCCGCCGTCGGTAAAGCGCGTGCTGGCGTTGGCATACACGGCCGAGGCATCGACCTCGTCCAGGAAGCGCTCGCAAGCATCCGTGTCCTCTGCAACGATGGCCTCGGAGTGCATCGTGCCGTAGCGGTTGATGTGCGCGATGGCCTCGTCCTCGTTCGCCACGACCTTCACGCTCATCTCGAGCGCCAGATACTCGCGACCCCAGTCCTCCTCAGTCGCGGCAACGTAGTCATCGCCCTCGGCAAGCCCGGCGTCGGCGCATGCGGCGCACGTGGCCTCGTCGCCGTGAATGAGCACGCCGTGGTCGTGCAGCACGGCCACGACCGCGGGCAAAAACGCATCGGCCACAGCACGGTCGACCAGCAGCGACTCGGCGGCATTGCACACGCCTACGCGCTGGGTCTTGGCATTAACGATAATGTTGAGCGCCTTATCAAAGTCGGCGGATTCATGCACGTAGATGTGGCAGTTGCCCGTACCCGTCTCGATCACCGGCACGAGCGACTCGCGCACGCAGCGCTGGATCAGGCCTGCACCGCCACGTGGAATGAGTACGTCGACGATGCCGCGGAGCTTCATGAGCTCGCCAGTGGCCTCGCGGTCGGTGGACTCGATCATCGACACGGCCTCGCGCGGGAAGCCCTTGGCCTCGAGCGCATCGGCCAGCAGCTCGGCGATCATGGCACACGAGTGGTAGGCCAGCGAGCCGCCGCGCAGGATGCAGGCGTTGCCGGTGCGGATGCAGATGCCAGCGGCGTCGGCCGTCACGTTGGGACGTGCCTCGTAGACCATGGCAACCAGACCCAGCGGCACACTCACGCGCGTAAGATCCACACCGCTTGCAAGCACGCGGTGGTCGAGCACGCGGCCGACAGGATCGGGCAGCTCGGCGAGCTTCTCCAGGCCGGCGGCCATACCCTCAACGCGCTCGGGCGTCAGCAGCAGACGGTCGAGGAGCCCCGCCGAGGTCCCCGCATCGCGCGCGGCGGACATATCGAGCTCGTTGGCGGCAACGATGGAGTCGACACCGTTGCGCAGTGCTGCGGCCATGGCGCGCACGGCCTCCTGGCGCTGCTCGTCGCTCGCCGTGGCAAGCGAGGCCGACGCTGCCTTAGCGGCAACGGCAAGATCGTGGACATACGTGGCTATATCGACCGACATGGGCGGCCCTTTCTCCTAGAAGTTTGCAACCATGGTAGCCGATTTGCGCATGGCCTCGCCCGCGGCGGTAGAATTGGTCAACCCGAAACACCGCAACGAACGGAAGACTCACATGGCCCTCATCACTTCGTACCACGTCCCCGGCCTGTATGTCGAGGACCACAGCATCGACGTCCCCCTCGACTGGCGCGGCCTGGAGCCGATGCTCCTGGCCGTCGGCAGCACCATGCGCCGCGGCGCCATGCCGGCGCCCATCGCAGGTGCGCCCGAGAGCATCAAGCTCTTCTACCGTGTGGTTTGCGCGCCCGACCGCATCAACGACGATCTGCCACTGCTCCTGTTTTTGCAGGGCGGCCCCGGCGGCGAGAGCCCGCGTCCGCTGTCACCCACAAGCGACGGCTGGATCGAGGAGGCCGTCAAGCACTTCCGCGTCGTCCTGCCCGACCAGCGCGGCACCGGACGCAGCAGCTGTGTAGACGGACGCACGATTGCCGCACTGGGCGAGCGTGCCGAGGCGGCCGGCGCCGATGCGGACCGCTCGCAGGCGGACTTCCTCAAGCGCCACCTCGCCAGCTCCATCGTGCGCGATTTTGAGTACCTGCGCCTGGTGGGCTTTGGCGGCAGGCCCTGGGTCACGCTCGGGCAGAGCTACGGCGGCTTTTTGACGCTGAGCTACCTGTCGCTCTTCCCCGAGGGCGTGGCGGCAAGCTTTACCTGCGGCGGCATCCCCCACGTACCGGCGAGCGCAAGCGAGGTCTACGCGCACACCTTCCCGCGCATGGCTGCCAAGACGCAGCAGTATTACAACCGCTACCCCGCCGACGTCGAGCGCGTGGCGGCCCTGGCAGATGCCCTCGAGGAGCAAAAGCCCGTGCTACCCGACGGCTCGCCGATGACGGTCGAACGCCTGCAGCTCATGGGCAGCGACTTTGGCATGAAGCCGAGCTTTGAGCGCATGCATTGGATTATCGATCATGCTTTTGTTGACGGCGACGGCACGCTGGCCTGCGGCGCCTCGGTATCCGACAGCTTTTTGATGCGCGCCTTCGAGCGCACCAACACGCGCACGAATCCGCTGTACTGGACGCTTCAGGAGTTCATCTACGCCGACGGCGACACCATGCCCATTCGCTGGGCCGCGGCAGAAGAGAAGGCCCATCGTGCCGAGTTCGACACGCTCACGCGACCGCTCATGTTTACCGGCGAGGCCATGTTCCCGTGGATGTTTGAGCAGATGCCCGAACTAAAGCCCTTCAAGCCGGCGATGGATCTGCTTATGGAAGACACAAGCTGGGACAAGATCTACGACCCGCAGCGCCTGGCGTGCAACGAGGTGCCCCTGCAGGCCGCGGTGTACTTCGATGACATGTACGTGGACTCGGGCATGCAGCTCGATACGCTCAGCCGCGTGGGCAACTCGCATGCCTGGGTGACCAACGAGTTCGAGCACGACGGCTTGCACGGCAGCGTGGTGTTCAAGCACCTCTTCGACGAAGCCCTCAACCGCGGAGACCTGCGCCAGATCTTCTAGCAAAGGAGTGTCCCCGTCTGCCGGCACAATAGGAACGTCCCCAAGTGCCGGCAACGACAATGCCGCTGGTAGAGGACAGAAAGCGAAAACGCCCCTAAGCGAGCAAGGTGACGTGAAAGAGGAGGGCATTGACCTTTTGGTCATGCCCGACGATTGAACGTCAGATTGCCGCTTAGGGGCGTTTGCAGCGTCAATTGGTTAGGCGAACACTATCAAGTTGTCCCTATGGATCGCGGGCTTCTCGGCCAGGTCTGCGAGCAGGCGGTTGCTGGCAATCTGGTCCTGGCGGCGGCCGGCTGCAAGCTCCAGCACGTCCGAATCGGCCTCGGCGATACCACGGGCGACAACCATGCCGCTCGGGTCGCACACGTCGAGCACATCGCCCTCGGCAAACTGGCCATCGACCTCGCGAATACCCACCGCGAGCAGCGACGATCCGCGGCTTACCAGCGCCTTCGCAGCACCATCATCGACCGTCACCGAGCCATGTGCCTTGTCACCCAGCGCGATCCACAGCTTGCGCGGCGCGATGTCCAGGCGCTCAGCTGGCGGATCGAACAGCGTACCCACGCTCTCGCCGCGGGCCAGACGCACAAGCGCATCGGGCTCCTCGCCCGAGCAAATCACGCTTTGAATGCCCGCCGTCATCAGAATGCGGCTCGCGCGAATCTTGGTGATCATGCCGCCCGTGCCCACCGATGTGGAAGAATCGCCCGCCGAGGCGATAATCTTGGCATCGATCTTATGCACAACCGGGACGAACTCGGCCGTGGGGTCCTCGTGCGGATTGGCGGTGTAGAGGCCATCGATGTCCGAGAGCGTCACGCACAGATCGGCGGAAACCAGACAGCTCACAAGCGCCGCCAGCGTGTCGTTGTCGCCAAACTTGATCTCGTCGACGGTAACGGTATCGTTCTCGTTGACAACAGGCACCACGCCAAGCTCCACCAGGCGCAGCAGGGCGTCGCGTGCGTGCAGGTAGGACGTGCGGCGGGCCGTATCGTGGCGCGTGAGTAGCACGAGCGAGGTGAGCAGATCCCGTGCATGGAACTCCTCGTCGTAGGCCGACGAGATGATGCACTGACCAGCCGAGGCGCACGCCTGCAGGCTCGGCAGGTCGCCGACCGGCTTGTGGTCGAAGCCCAGCACGGGATAGCCACAGGCGATAGCGCCCGAGCTCACCACGACCAGGCGCCAGCCAAGCTCGCGCAGCGCTGCGGCCTGATCGGCAAGCCCGCCGATAAAGGCGCGGTTGACCTTGCCGTCGGCGCCCACCACCGTAGACGAACCGATCTTTACCACCATCGTTTTATAAGAAGTCGTCATACGTCAAACCAATCGAATGTTCAGCGAACGGGCGAACGGGCCGAGCGAGAAAATAATCCGTGTTCCTCCGTCCCCTTCGGATTATTTTGCCCAGGGGAAGGCCGAAGCCGCGGCCATGTTCTTGCGCACGAGCTCGTCGCGCACCTGAGCCAGGCCCTGTTCCATGCCCACCACATAGGTCTGCGGGTACAGGAAGCGCTTGAAAGCTGCGTCCAGATGATCGAGTGCCCAAGCACAGCGCTCGCGCGCGTCCTGGATGCTCTCACGCGGAGCCACCGCGCTGCCATCGCGCACGATCGGCACCAGCAGCTCGCGATACTCAAGTTCGGACACGTCGGTCACCAGGGCGGCATCATTCACGGCCACGAGGGTATTGCCGCGCGCGGCGCCCTCCCCCGCCAGATGGTCCTCGTCGTAGATCATGTCGCAGACCGGGCCGCCAAAGCCGTCGTAATAACGGCGCACGCGTTGCACACCCGGGATCGTGCGCTTGTAGGGCTGCTCAGAGAGCTTGACCACCGGCGTCCATGGATCTGCCTCGCTCGCACGGCGGGCGGAAAGCTTGTACACGCCGCCCAGCGCCGGCTGATCGTAGCAGGTCGCGAGCTTGGTGCCCACGCCAAAGCTGTCGATGGGCGCGCCCTGGTCGAGCAGCGACTGAATCGTGTACTCATCCAGATCGTTGGAAACCGAGATCCCCACATAGGGCAGGCCCTCGGCATCAAAACGGCCGCGAACATACTTGGAGAGCTTGGCAAGGTCGCCGGAGTCGATGCGAATAGCCGACAGACGCTCGCCCACCGCCTCCATCTCTTTGGCAACCGTAATGGCATGTTCGCAGCCCTCGCGCACGTCATAGGTGTCGATAAGCAGCGTACAGTTCTTGGGGCTCGACTTGGCAAAGGCGCGGAAGGCCTCGAGCTCGGAATCGAAGCTCATCACCCAGCTGTGCGCATGCGTGCCAAAGACGGGAATACCGTAGCGGCGGCCGGCGAGCACATTGGACGTAGAGGAGCACCCGGCAACGTAGCTCGCGCGCGCAACGGCCAGGCCGCCATCGGGACCCTGGGCGCGACGCAGACCAAACTCGGCAACGGGGCGACCGTCGGCGGCGAGCACCACGCGCGCCGTCTTGGTGGCGACAAGCGTCTGGAACCCGACGATGTTGAGCAGCGCCGTCTCGAGCAGCTGGCACTCCAGCGCGGGGCCAGTGACGCGCACCATGGGCTCGCGCGGAAAGATGAGCTCGCCCTCGGGCACGGCGTCGATGTTTACATGCGCACGAAAATCGCGCAGGTAGTCGAGGAATGCAGGCCTAAACATCGCGCCGCCGGCAGGGGCCTGGAGCGAGGCGAGGTAGTCAATATCCTCGGGCGTAAAGCGAAGGTTCTCGACCAGCTCGGGCAGTTCGGCGGTGCCGCACATGACGGCATAGGCGCTGCCAAAGGGATGGTCGCGGTAAAATGCGGTAAAACAACCCTGCTCATTGGCCTTACCGCTCTCCCACAGGCCCTGGGCCATAGTGAGCTCGTACAGATCGGTGAGCATTGCAATGTCGGTGGGATGCGAGATGTCGGTCAAAGCCATGGGGCGACCTTTCGGATGTGTGGTGCAGAATTTGAGGGTTAGACGAGAGCAGAGCATGCGGACATGACGCCCGATGCAAATCGGTTAGAGCAGGCCCATGCTGGTCAGGATCGTGTAGCCCATAAAGACGACAAACGCGATGAGGGCAAGGACAATGATGATTTTTTGAGCCGGCGCCATACCAGGGATCTCGTTTTCGCCCGTAGGCTCCTTGGAGGTGACCATGCGCTGGGCAAAGGTCATCTCGTCACGGCTCGACTTGGGCTCGTCGGACTTGGGACGAGCGGCCTTTTTAGGCTGAGGTTTGGGCGCGGTGGGCGCTGGCTTCGCGGCGACGGGCTCGGGTGCGGGCGCGGGCGCCGATGCGGATGCGGCGTTCGCAGCGGCCTCCTCGGCCTTCGCACGCTCAGCACGCAGGGCAGCCAGCTCCTCACGCTCGCGACGGGCCTCTTCCCGAGCCTCGCGGCGGGCCTTCTCGGCGCGGAGCTCTTCCAACTCAGCGCGCTCCTCTTCGGACAATGGTTGGGACTCAAGCTCGGCCATGGTACAGCCCTTTCTTTTAAAAAAAGCCGCCGACACAATGTCAGCGGCTTATCAAATCCAAGGGTGGAGACGAAGGGAGTCGAACCCTCGGCCTCTGCCATGCGACGGCAGCGCTCTCCCAACTGAGCTATGCCCCCTTCTCGAAAGGTTTGTTCTCCGTAACCGGAGGCAACCGCGAGCTGCACGCGTCATTGATTCAACGGACAGATAAGTGTGAACGCCGAAAGTTCTTGTCAGAGCCTTTTGAGACTGACTCTCTTT
>UREE01000072.1 GCA_900546825.1 uncultured Collinsella sp.
GCACTTAATGTGCTCTCCGTGCGAGCAGGACTGTCCGAGCAGGCGACCTTATGCCCCGCACCTCGGGACGACGGGATAGATTAAAGGAGCAGCCATGGCAGGCAAGCCGCAAACACTAGCTACGACCTCGGCATTCGAGATCTTGGGCCCCGTCATGGTCGGCCCCAGTTCATCGCACACCGCCGGCGCCCTGCGCTGCGCCCAAGTTGCCGCCAGCCTACTGGAAGGCCGCATCACCAAAGTCGCCTTTGGTCTGTGGAACTCCTTCGCCCACACCTACCGCGGCCACGGCACCGACCGTGCGCTCGTCGCGGGCATTCTGGGCCTCGACACCGATGACGAAAACATCAAGCAGGCCTTTGACCTCGCACGCGAGCAGGGCCTCGAATATCACTTTGACATCAAGGGCGACGACGCCTCCATCCACCCCAACACCGTCGACATCGACATGGTCGACGCCACGGGCGCCACGGCACAGGTCCGCGGCGAAAGCCTCGGCGGCGGCAAGATGCGCATCAGCCGTATCAACGGCGTCGGCGTCGACATCTCAGGCATGTATTCCACGCTCTTCGTGGCGCATCAGGATGTTCCCGGCGTGCTCGCAGCGCTCACCAACCTGCTCGCCTACGCCCATGTGAACATCGCCTTCTGCCGCACCTACCGCACCGAAGTGGGCGGCCAGGCCTACTCCGTCTTTGAGACCGACGGCGCGCCCGACGACACCGTTATCCCCATGCTACGCAAGCTCGACAATGTCGATTACGCGACCTTTATCGAGCTCCCCGGTTCTGCCTCCTCGCTCTCCCCCGGCGTCTCGGCCAAGGAAATCTTCGACGACGGCGAGCAGCTGCTCGGTGCGTGCGAGGAAATGGGGCTCAGCATCGGCGCCGTCATGGCTGTACGCGAGGCGCGTCTGACCGGCGAGGCCCACGCCGTCGCCGCCATGCGCCGCGTACTCGAGGTTATGCGCGAAGAGACCACAGCCCCCATCGTCAATCCGCAGCGCTCGCTTGGCGGCCTCATCGGCGGCGAGGCAAAACTTGTCGATGCCACCGGCAGCAACGACCTGAGCTCCAACTTAATGGGCGCCGTCCAGACCGACGCCGTGGCTCGCGCCATGGCCGTGCTAGAGCGCTCAGCCACGATGGGTGTGATCGTCGCTGCCCCCACGGCAGGCTCCGCGGGTGTCGTGCCCGGCTGCGTGCTGGCGCTCGCCGATCACCTTCAGCTCGACGACGAGCAGGTCATGGACGCGCTCTACTGCGCAGCCGCCATCGGCCTCAACCTCACCACGAGCGCCTGCGTTGCCGGCGCCGAGGGTGGCTGCCAGGCCGAGGTGGGGAGCGCCGCCGCCATGGCAGCCGCCGCGCTGGTGCAGATGCTCGGCGGCACGCCCGGGCAGGCGCTCGACGCCAGTTCCATCGCGCTGAGTAACTTGCTGGGCCTCGTTTGTGACCCCGTCGGTGGCCTCGTGGAGGTGCCCTGCCAAAACCGCAACGCCATCGGCGTGGCAGCCGCCTTTAGCTCGGCGCAGCTTGCACTTGCCGGTATCAAGAGCCTGGTGCCGTTTGACCAGATGGCGCACGTCATGCTCTCCGTGGGCCACGCGTTGCCGGCCACGCTGCGCGAGACGGCAAAGGGTGGCATCGCGCAGGCTCCGGCCGCACTTTCGGCCTGTGCAAAATGCGGTGTGTGCGGATAGCGACAAAGAAAGACTCGAAGGTGGGACAAATGTCCCACCTCTTTTGAATGCCACCGTTTCCATACCACAAACAACTAGGTAATCGCCATAATGCAAGCCCAGTAAAAACACGATGAGCCGCAAGGCGAAATTCGAAGGATATGCATACGATGTCGCAAAACGATCGAACTCAACTGATTCCCGATCCGCAGCAGCCGAGCAGGCACACCGGCGGCGTTCAATCGCCGCGTCCTATCGCGCCGAGCCGCGGTCAGCAGCGAGGTGCGGCAAACGTTTCCCAACGTCCGAACAAGCAGCATCAGCAGCGCCAGACAAATGGCAATGCGCCCAAGCAGCCCCCCACGCACGCTCGAGGCGATCGCGGCCCCGCACGCAAACCCGCCGAGAACAATAAGTCGGGCAAAAAGACGACGCTCTTTGTCGTTCTGGGTCTTATCGTCATTGTCTATATCGTAGGCGTCGTAGCGTTTTCGCAGGTAGCCTACCCCAACACCACTATCGCCGGCGTCGATGTCTCGTTCTCCAACGCTTCGTCTGCCGCCACCAAGGTCAACTCGGCTTGGAAGCACTATAAGCTCACCGTGACAGGCGATGACTTTAGCTGGACCTATCAGCCCGAGTCCGATGAGCCCATTGTCGACGGCGAAGCTGCCGCAAAAGAGATTATCAGCCGCAACGAAGCCATTGTATGGCCGGTTCGCCTTGTAGAATCCTTAAGCGGCAAGACCAAAACAACCGCTAGCTCCAACGAAGTCGATCTTGATCAAGACGTCGACCTGTCCATGCTCTCCGACACCTTTGACCAAAAGCAGTTTGAGAAGGATCTGGGCGCCGCCATCGACGAGTTTAACGAGGGGCGTTCGGGCGCGTTCGAGGCCAATAGCTCCTATGACGAGCAGGCCGGCAAGTTTACCGTCGAGAAGGCGCGCTCCAACGAAAAACTCAACCGCGAGCATGTCATTAAGTATGCCGAGCTCGAGCTTGCCTCGCTGGCCGAGACCGTAGATCTTTCCAAGCTCGGCAACGATGCCTATGAGCCGCTCAATGGAACGCTGACCGATGATCAGATTCAGTCTGCATGCGATGCCGCCAACAACTTCTTGGGCGTCAACGTGACCCTCAAGCTCAACGGCGAGGATGCCGGCAAGGTTGATGGCAGCTCCGTGTTGCAGTGGATCAGCTTTGCCGATCCGGCCAACCCCACGCTCGATACGTCGCAGATCAGCAGCTGGGCAGCCGAGCTCGCCAACGGCTTTAATACCGTGGGCTCCACTCGCTGGTGGACGCGCGCCGATGGCAAGCAGTGCGCCGTCGAAGGCGGCGACTTTGGTTGGTCCATCGACAGCAGCTCGCTCGCCAAGCAGGTCGAGGACGCCATCAACAACAAGCAGACCGGCGAAATCGAGATCAAGTACTCCCAGAAGGCCGACACATTTACCGCCAAGGGCGAGCCCGACTGGAAGGCCTATATCGACGTCGACCTGTCCGAGCAGCATGCGCGCTACTACGACGAGAGCGGCAACATCGTGTGGGAGGCCAACTTTATTTCTGGCAAACCGGGCGAAGACGCCACCCCCGAGGGCGTATGGCAGATCAACAGCAACGATGGCGCCAGCAAACTCATCGGTGCCAAGGACCCCGAGACCGGCAAGCCCAAATACGAGAGCCCGGTAAGCTACTGGATGCCGTTCGAGGGCAATATGGTCGGATTCCACGACGCCACCTGGCAAAACGACAAGAGCTTCGATAATGCCGAGTCGTACAAGTGGTGCGGCAGCCACGGTTGCATCAACCTGCGCCTGGCAGACGCCAAGGCACTTCACGACTGCATCAAAGTCGGCCTGTGCGTAGTTGTCCACTCGTAGTGCAACGCGCGCATTCCTACAACGTGGAACCGCTGCGACCAATCTAACAGTTCCGAAAGAAACCGTCCTATGCGCCCGCCCCAACCGGTGGGCGCATATAATTATCGAGGTTCTTTCTATAAAGGAGACGCTATGCCGAATGTCCCCACGATCACCCCGGGCCCAGATGATACCGAGCGCACGCCCAAAGGTGCCACCGAAACGATTCCTCTGATTACAAACGTACATGCCGACAAGCAGAGCGAACGCACGAACGATACGGCCGAGATTTCCGATGAAGAGGCATATGCCAAGCTCAAGGCAAAACGTGCCGAACGTCGACGCAAAAAGCTGATTCGACGCGGTATTGCCGCCGGCGTCGTAGGTGCCATCGCGCTCATTGCCATTGTCGCAACCCTGGTTATCAATGCGCAGCCACAGGGCGCTAGCGAGCCTGTGACCGACATGGTGACCGAGGGCACGTTTACCACAACGGTCGAGGCGAAAGGCCAGCTCACACCCATTTCGTCCTCAGTGGTCTCCCCTTCTGTCGACGGCACGGTCGATTCGATCAACGTGCAGGCAGGCCAATCCGTCAACGAGGGCGACGTGCTTATGACCATTAAAAACGACGAGCTCGATCGCAACGTTGCCGAGGCGCAGCGTGCAGTTGCAGCCGCCCAGGAAGACCTCGCCAACGCGCAGAAAGCCCTCGCTTCCGCGCAGGCCACCCCAACGACGGACGTCGATGCAGCTTCCGCCGCAGCGGCAGGCGCCTCCGCTGGGTCCGCCGACACGAACACCGTATCGGCCGCACAGCGCAGCCTCGCATCAGCCCAGGCAAACCTCGATCAGGCGAACGCCAAGGCCGCCGGGCGCACGGTTACGGCGCCGAGCTCGGGCAGCATCGTGGAGCTTAACGCCAAGGTGGGCGCCACGGTAACAGGCGGCATGATCATGGGCGAAAGCGATACGAGCGGCGGCAAGCAGTGCATGCAGATCGCCGACCTCTCCAAGATGAAGGTAACGGTTCAGGTGGGCGAAAAGGACATCACCAAGATCGCCGTGGGCCAGAGCGCCAACGTGACCTATCCCGCGTTTCCCGATATTGTGAGCCAGGGGACGGTCACGGCCATCGCCTCGGTGGCAAACTCCGACTCCAACTCCGGCGGCGGCAGCGTAACCTTTAACGTCGACATCCTCATCGAGGCTCCCGACGCGCGCCTGAAGCCGGGCATGACAGCCGAGGTCTCGGTGGTGACCGAGCAGCTCGACGACGTGGTGATGGTGCCGACGATGGCGCTCATGACCGAAGATGGCGAACACTATTACGTCAACGTGGCAACCGATGACGAGGGCAAGCAAACCCGTCGCGTGAAGGTGACCATCGTGACACAAAACGACAACGAAGCCGTAGTCGGCAAGACACAGATCAAGCGCGACGACCAGGGCAACGAAATCAATCCTGGCGTGCCCACAACCAAACTGCGCGACGGTGACACCCTCGTCATGGACACCGGAGCGGGCGCAACGGCTGACGGCGGCCACAGCGCGGATTCGGGCAACATGTCTGCCGACGAGGGTATGTAATGCGTCCCGTCATCGACATTCGCAACGTGCACCGTATCTTTGAGAGCGAGGCCGGCTGCGCCCATATCCTGCACAACGTGAGCCTGGCGGTAGATCCCGGCGAGTTCGTCGCTATCACCGGCCCCTCGGGCTCGGGCAAGTCGACGCTCATGAACATCCTAGGCTGCCTGGATAAACCGACGGCAGGCGACTACTACCTGCAAGGGCTCAACGTGGCCGAGCTCGATGATGACGAGCTCACCGAAGTTCGCGCCCTGAGCATTGGCTTTGTCTTTCAGAGCTTCAACCTGCTGCCGCGCCTGTCGGTTATCGAAAACGTCATGCTGCCGCTGGCCTACACCAATGTGCCCCGTAGCCAGCGCGAGATGCGCGCCGTGCACGCACTGCAGGCCGTCACGCTACCGGTCGACCACTGGGACCACCGCATATCCGAGCTCTCGGGCGGCCAGATGCAGCGTGTCGCCATCGCGCGCGCCCTCGTCAATGACCCGCCCATCATCCTGGCCGATGAGCCAACGGGAAACCTGGACTCCGCAACCGGAGCGCTTGTGATGGAGACCTTCCATAAGCTCCAGGAGCGTGGCAAAACCATCGTGCTTATCACACACGACCCCGGCATTGCCGCCGAGGCCGACCGTGCCGTGACCATACGCGACGGTCGCATTCACGACGGCGCGTATATTCCACATGCACCGCGGACCCTGCGCAGCGCCGTAGATAGCCTGCCCATGATTTCCGCCTCCGCCAACCCGCCGAAAGGAGTGATGGCATGAGCGCCCGCGATCTCATCCAGGAAGCCCTTCATTCGCTCGAGGCCAACAAGGGGCGCAGCCTGCTCACCATCCTGGGAATCGTCATTGGCATTGCCTCGGTCATCGCCATGACCTCGCTCATCGGCGGCATCCAAAACAGCCTGGTCAACAGCCTGGGCCTCAATGCGACACGCATGGTGCAAATCTATTCGTCGCAAGAACTCACCGAGTCGGACATCGAGAAGCTTCAAAAACTGTTGCCGCAGATTGAGCAGATCGGCATTGTCGACAGCGCGTATACCGAATACAAGACCGGCGATAAAAGCTATACCGTCATGGCGCAGGGCGTCGACAGCGACATGCTCGACGCCGTGGGGGCCAGCAAGCTCGTTGCGGGGCGAACCTATTCCCAGGCCGAGTCCCAATCAGGCTCGCGCGTGGCGCTCATCAGCCGCGGCGGCGCCGATCAGCTTTACGGCAACGAACAGGACGCGGTGGGGAAAACCATCAAGGTGTCCAACGGCGAGGTGCAGATTGTAGGCGTGATTGATGGCGGCAGCGACTCCATGGGCTCGCTCATGCTGTATATGCCACGCGAAACCATCGCCGGGCTGTTTGGCGACGAGAATCCTTCATTCCCCAGCGTGACGGCACTTGCCGCCGATGGCACGGACATGGATGAGCTTTGTAAGGCCATCGAGTCCAAGGTGCGCGCGATGAAGGGCATCGAGGAGGAGGATGAGTACGACAGTGTATCGGCGACATCCATGAAAAGCGTCATCGATGCACTCAACTCCTTTATGGGCGCGTTCTCGCTCATCATGGGTGCTGTCGCCAGCATCTCGCTGCTTGTCGGCGGTATCGGCATTATGAATATGATGCTTACCAACGTAACGGAGCGCATTCGCGAGATCGGCATCCGCCGCGCTCTGGGCGCCAGTCGTCGCGATATCACCGCGCAGTTTTTGGCCGAGTCTTCGGCGCTGTGCGTCACCGGTGGCCTACTGGGTGTCCTGATAGGCTATCTGCTGGCCTGGGGCCTCGCGATGTTTGCCTCCGGATCCGGGATTCTTGGCGAGCTCGGAGCCAGCGGGCAAATCACACCGAGTTTTTCAATCGCCACGGTGCTGCTGGCCTTCGCCGTCTCCGTCGGCATCGGAGTAATCTTTGGCTTCTACCCCGCTCGACGCGCGGCAAAGCTCGATCCGGTGGAGTGCCTACGCTACCAGTAAGCCACCACCAACAAGTTACGGTGAATTAGGGACTGAATATGCTATCTAACAGCAAAAACAGACACTATTTCACCGCAACTTATTGAAGGGCTGTTTGCGCCAGTTCCAGGCGTCGTCCTCGAGCTATTGGCGGATGACGGGCTTGTACGGGTCGAGCTTGCTCGAGGCGATCCTCCTCGCGGGCGGGAGGGCGCGCAGGCGCGGCGAGCGCCTAGCGCGCGAACTCCCGTAAGAGCGCGTCTTCCACTTCCCGAAGCGAAAGGGCCCCGCTTCCCTCGGCGGGACGGGTGACCACGATGCAGCGCGCTCCCACGTCGCACGCGGCGGCGAGCTTCTCGGCCGTGCCGCCTACGGTTCCCGAGTCCTTGGTCACAAGCCACTGGGCGCCCACCTGCCGAAGCATCGCCTCGTTGAGCTCGCGGGTGAAGGGCCCCTGCATGCCGATGACGTGCGACGGCGAAAACCCCGCGTCGATGCACTTCGTTATAGCACCGGGCAGCGGGAGTACACGCACGAAGAAGCGCTCCGCGAAATCGGCGACGCGCGTGTAGGGAGCAAGCTCCTTGCTCCCCGTCGTGAGAAGCGCGCGACCCGGGTTCTCGGAGAGAAAGCGCGCCGCGCAGGCGATCGACGCGACCGACACGACGCCTTTGGGCAGCGCCTCGGCCGGGCGCGCAAGGCGCAGGCATCGTGCACCCACGGCGAGCGAAGCGGCCCGGATGTTGCCGCTTGCGAGCGTAGCGAAGGGGTGCGTGGCGTCGACGACGATGCGCGCGCCGGAAAGCTCGCGCTCCATGTCGACCTCGTCGAGCCTGCTCGCATGCACCTCGATGCCCGGAAGCTCACCCAAAAGCTCACCTCCGTACTCGGTTGCCGCGTAGGCACGGGCGGAGATGCCCGCCCCGCTCGCCCATTCGCACAGAAGGCGGCCCTCGGTGGTGCCGGCGAAGATGCGCAGCGCCGGCACGGATGCGGGCGCCGTCACTTCACGCCACCTGTGCGCGTGATCTGGTAGAGCAGCGCGTTCATAATGGCGGCCGCCACGGTCGAGCCGCCCTTGCGACCCCTCGCGACGATGGCCGGCACGCGTCGCGCGAGTAGCTCCTCTTTCGCCTCGACCACGTTCACAAACCCGACCGGCACCCCAACGACGAGCGCGGGCGCGATCTTCCCAGCGTCCATGAGCTCAGCGAGGCGCAGAAGTGCTGTGGGAGCGTTGCCGACGGCCACGATGAGCGGACCCTCGATGCCGCTAGCTTTGTCCATGCTCGCAACGGCGCGAGTCGTGCCCGCGGCGCGCGCAGCCGCGGCGACATCAGGGTCGGCCATGTAGCACACGGCCTTGCAGCCGAGCTTCGCGAGCGCGGGCTTGCTTATGCCTGCGAGCGCCATGTTCGTGTCGGTGAGCACCGTGGCCCCCGCACGCAGTGCGTCGAGCGCACAGTGCGCGGCGTCATGGGTGAACACGAGGGAATCGGCGTACGAGAAGTCGGCAGTGGTGTGGATGACGCGCTTCACGACGGGCCCTTCGAGCGGCGGGAACGTGCGGCCGCCGAGCTCTTCGGTGATGATCTCGAAGCTGCGCCGCTCGATGTCGCCGGGCGCCATCTCCTTGGAATCCATCTAGTACTCCACTCCTTCCCTTGCACATATCCCCTGAGAGTAGGGGTGTTTCTCGCACCGCATCTCGGTTATGTAGTCAGCCTTCTCCACGATCTTGCGGGAAGGCGCGCGCCCGGTGAGCGCTACTTCGACGCCGCGCGCGGACATATCGAGCGCGCGGTCCACGAGCGCCTCGTCGACAAGCCCCTTCGAAAGCGCGTCGAGCGCCTCGTCGAGCACGAGCAGCCCCTCCTGAGCGCCCTCGAACTCGGCGAGCGCGGAAGCGAGGTTCCCATCGTGCAGCTCACACGTCGCGGCAAGTTCTTCCGACGTCATTGACCAGGTAAACTTGTCCGACACCTTCCCCGCGAACACGGGCACGCCGAAATGCTCGGCGAGCAGACGCGCCTCCCCGCTTTCGCCGTCTTTCAGGAACTGCACGACGACGACGCGGCGGCCTGCGGCGAGCATGCGAAGGGCGAGGCCCATCGCCGCCGTGGTCTTGCCTTTGCCGTCGCCATGATACACGTGGATCATACGCCCTCCTCGATAATGCGGTAGACATACTCCATGTCGAGCGCCCCACGCACGACGTCGGCCAGGCGGTCGAACTCGCACGCACGGTGCTCGGCCGCGGACGCCACGCCCGCGGCACCCACGA
>UREE01000073.1 GCA_900546825.1 uncultured Collinsella sp.
GCATGGTCGACACCACATGAACCTCGGCACCGCGACTGGTAAGGCTTGCGAGTAAATCGTCACGATGATACTCGTCAAGCGTCATGCCGTCAGCGTTGAACATGAGCTTAGGCACAAAGAGCATAACCCCCGACAGGTCTTGCGGCAGCTGCTCCAGGATATCGCTCGCGACGATGAGGCCGGTCACGTCCACGTTGCCGCCAAAGTAGCGGTTCTTGATGGCCGTGACGGTGCCGGCAAGGCCGTGCGGCGATTCCACAAAGCGTGCCACCGTATCGCGCGCGCTGGCACCGGAGAGGCACAGCAAGCGCTGACCACGGGCGGCGATTCCCTCGCGAACGCGGGTCAGGCGCTCGGCATCGGCGGCGATCACATCGTCGGTCTCGTCCAGATAGGAGCGAATCATGCCGATGCCGTCATAGTACTGCGGGTAGCCGTCGTAAAAGTCTGCCTCGGGCGGCTCGATGCCGGCGTCCAGATAGAACTCGTCGCTCATCTGGAAGGTATGGCGGCCAAAACGCTCGTACGCGCGGTCCTGGAAGGGTCGGATCATGGCAATGGTTTCGCGCGCGAGCTCGGGCTTATCACTGTAGGACCAGCTAAAACGGTTTTGGTGCTTGGTAAAGCCGAGCGGCACGATGCCCAAGCTGGTGATCTGCTCATGTTCCTCGCAGTAGCGCAGGGTCTTTTCCAGCTCCTCGCCGTCGTTCATGCCGGGGCACAACACGATCTGCGCGTGAATCTCGATGCCGGCTGCCATGATGGCCTCGAGCACGTCCATGCCGCGCTGGGCGTTGCGGCCCATCATGCGGCGGCGAATATCGGGGCTCACGGCGTGGACCGACACGTTCATCGGACTCATGTTGCGGTCGATGACGTTTTGCACGTCCTCGTCGGAAAGGTTCGTGAGCGTGACAAAGTTGCCCTGCAAAAAGCTTAGGCGGTAGTCATCATCGCGAATGTAGAGCGTGGAGCGGCCACCCTTGGGCAGCATCGTCATAAAGCAGAACACGCAGGCGTTGACGCAGGTACGCATGCCGTCAAAGATGGGTCCATCGAACTCAAGGCCCCAATCCTCGCCGGGAAAGCGATCCAGCTCCACGGGGGTGACGGTGCCGTCACGCGGGTCGAAAACTTCGAGGTCGACCGTGTCGTCGTCGGCCTCCCAGAGCCACACGATCATGTCGGTGAGCTGCTCACCGTTGACCGTGAGCACTCGCATGCCCGGCTCGATACCCACATCCCATGCGGGCGATTCGGGACGCACGTTCTTAACGAGCGCGCCCTCACCCGGCTCGGGGTCGCGGCTGCGCCCGTAATCGGCCACCTCGGCGGCGTATGCGGGTACGGTCTGGTCCATGATTAGCGGCAAAGCTCCTTGATGCGCGCAACGGCGCGTTCGATGTGTTCTTGCGGGGTGGAGGCTCCGGCAGTGATGCCGATGTGGCGCGCGTTGCCAAACCATGCGGCCTCAAGCTCGGAAGTTTCCTCGATGTGATGAGTGTGCTCGCAGGCATCGGCACAAATCTGCGCCAGGCGGCGCGTGTTGCCCGAATTTTTGCCGCCCACGACGACCATGCAATCACAGCGGTTGGCGAGGGTTGCGGCTGCCTGCTGGCGCTCGCTCGTGGCGGCGCAGATCGTGTTGATCACACGCAGTTCCTGCACGCGTGGGGTGATGGAGGCCACAACCTCGGCCAGGTTCTGCGCGGTCTGGGTGGTCTGCACAACCAGACCTACCTTGCCCTTGAGCGGCAGTGCGTCCGCATCGGCGGCACAGCTCACGACTTGAGCGTTATCGCCGGCGTGGCCCAGAATGCCCTCGACCTCGGGGTGGCCCGGCTCGCCCACGACAATCACGCGGTAGCCCTCGCGCACCAGGCGCTCGGCCGCCACATGGACCTTCTTCACGTAGGGGCAGGTGGCGTCGACCACGTCGAGACCACGCTCGCGTGCGGCATCGATCACCTGCGGCACCACGCCGTGCGCGCGGATGATCACGGTGCCCGATGCGGCATCGTCCAGGGTATCGGCCAGACCAACACCTGCCTCGGCGAGCTCGCGTACCACGATGGGGTTATGGATGAGCGGACCCAGTGTGTGGACCTGAGTGCTCTCCCCCGCCTGCGGCGCGGCGGCCAGCGCCATGTCGAGCGCGCGCTGTACGCCGTAGCAGGTGCCCGCGTGGGCAGCGATCTCGATGGTGGGGACGACCTCCTCAGCGGCGGCCGCAGCGGTATTCATGACGTTCTCACCCATGGCTAGAACCTGCCCGGGTGCTCGGCGCACAGGTCGTCGCGCATGGCGTAGACGCGACTCATGGCCTCGGACTCAAACCAAGCCAGGCGCTCTTTGCGCTTGAGCTCGGCCGGCGCGTCGGAAAGCGAGATGGCCTTGCCGGCGCGGATCCAGCACTTCTTGGGGCGCATGAGCTTTTTGCCTTTGGGCGTGATGTCGGACCAGCCACAAATGGCGAGCGGGTTGACGGGTGCCTTACCCATCTGGGCGATGAGCGCAAAGCCGCCATGGACCTCGGGCTTGATCTCGCGCGAGCGGATGCGCGTGCCCTCGGGGAAGATCAGGACGTCCTCACCGCGCTGCAGTGCATGCTGGGCGGCACGCAGACACTTCATGTCGGCGGTGCCACGCTCGACGGGAATGCCACCCACGCGGCTAAAGGCCCAGCGCACAATCTTGCTCTTGGCGAACTCGGACTTAAAGATGGGGCGCACATGGCGGCCGCCAAAGAACAGTGCCGTCTCCACTGCCAGCAACTCGGCCATCGAGGTGTGGTTGCAGATGACCACGCTGCCGCGGCCTTCCTGGCGCTCAAACAGCAGGTCGACGTCTTCGACCTTCCAGCGCCACATGAGCTTGGAGAAGACCCACAGGATGCCCATGACTACGGCGACAGTGCCGCGGATGAGCGCAGGGAACTCGGCGTAGGGGGCGTTGTAGTAATCCTCGGGCGTCTGCTTAAACAGGCGCATAGGCTACCTCCTTTGGTTGATGAGGTCCTCGATAATGCGTACGACCTCGTCGATGGTGTGGGCGGTGGAGTCGACGTGCACGGCGTCCTCGGCGGCCACGAGCGGTGCGACCTCGCGGCTGCTGTCGAGCTTGTCGCGCTGCTTGAGGGCATCGAGGGTCTCATCGACCTCGGCCTCGAGCTGCTCTGTGCTGAGCGGCTGAGCGTCGTTTTGGTGACGCTGAAGCACGCGGCGGCGGGCGCGCTCACGCGGGTCGGCGGTTAGAAACACCTTGACCTGCGCGTTGGGGAACACGACGGTGCCGATGTCGCGACCCTCGGCAACGATGTCGCGGTCCTCGGCGGCGCGGCGCTGGTGGATGAGCATGGCGGCGCGTACGCCCGGATAGGCCGAGACCTTGGACACGTTAGCGTCCACCTGCGGGGTGCGGATGGCAGCCGATGCGTCCGCACCGTCGATGGTCAGGCGTGTGTCTTCGCCAGTGCCGTTGGTAAAGCGGATTTCGATCTGCTCGGCGAGGGCGTCGATGGCCGCCTCGTCGTCCAGATCGATGCCGCGGTCGAGCGCGGCGAAGGTGACGGCGCGATACATGGCGCCCGTGTCGAGCTTGTTAAAGCCCAGCTGGCGGGCAATCTCCTTGGCGATGGTAGACTTGCCGGAACCGGCGGGGCCGTCGATGGCGACGATCATGCAATGCTTCCTTTCGATGGTTGACGTGCTGGTATGGTTCGCGGGCGCTGGGGCGCGGCGGGTTGCCTAGCCCGTGTAGCGCTCGCGGTAGGTGTTGCGCATGGGTGCGGAGCCGTGGCTGCCGTGGTGACGCGTGCGGCTGGCGGGCGTATCTTGGGGCTTGCCGCCGTTGCGCTTGGCGCTCGCCTGCTTGGGCGGGATGCCGCCGGCCTTGAGGATCTGCACCTCGCGGTCGGTGAGCTCGCGCCACGAGCCCTTGGCCACGCCCTCGAGCTCAAGGCCGGCAAAGTTGCAGCGGTGCAGGCGGATCACCGGATGGTGAATCTTGCTCAGCATGCGCTTGACCTGGTTTTTGCGTCCCTCGCGGATGATGACCTCCACGGCGGTGGTGCCGGGCTTTACGCCTTGCGGAGCCACGGCCTCTGCCTCGCGCGCGTTGATGACGCGGCAGATCGCCGGCTGGCACAGGCCGTCGTCGAGATCGATGCCACGGCGGAGCGGTTCCAAGTCGCGATCGGTCAGGTGGCCGTCCACGAGTGCCTGGTAGGTCTTAAAGACATGCTTGCTGGGGTGCAGCAGGTCCTGCGACAGGTCGCCGTCGGTGGTAAAGAGCAAAAGGCCTGTGGTGTCGCGGTCCAGGCGGCCCACCGGGAAAAGTCCCGGAAAGCGGTCGCGGGGGACCAGGTCGGCCACGCAAGGGCGCTCCTGCGGATCACTCATGGTGGTGAGGTAGCCGGTCGGCTTGTAGAGCATCAAGTACACGGCGCCCTGGTTGAGCTTGACGGGCATGCCGTCGACCTCGATGTGATCGTGGTCGACATCGACCTTGGTGCCCAGCTCGGTCGCGACCTCGCCGTTGACGGTCACGCGGCCGGCGGTCATTAGGTCCTCTGAGCCACGGCGGCTCGCCACGCCCGCGCGCGCCAAAAAGCGCTGCAGGCGCATGGTGTGCGGATAGACGGGCTGGGCGTCGGTGGCGGGTACTGCGTTGCCCATGGCGCGCGTCTCCCCTACTTCGTTAGTCCTCGTCATGCAAATCCTCCGAGGTCTCGTCGACGACCAGGGTTTCCAAGTCCTCGACTGCCTCAACATCGTCAACATCGGTATCGAGCAGTTCGCGCTCTTCGTCTAGGTCCTCGGCCTGCTCCTCGAGCGTGGACTGAATGCTGCGGCCGCTCAGGCGCTCGCGTATAAACTGGCGCGACTGCTCGTCGGGGGCAAACTGCTCCAGATCGGGCAGGTCGCGGGTGGAGCGCAGGCCAAACTTTTCCAAGAAGGCATTGGTCGTGCCGTAGATGATGGCCTGACCGCGCTCGGGGTCGCGACCGAGCTCGCGCACCAGACCCTTGTCCACGAGCGACGCAATGACGCCGTCGGAGTTGACGCCGCGAATGCCCTTGACCACCTCGCGCGTGACGGGCTGGTGGTAGGCGATGACGGCTAGGGTCTCGAGCGCCGCCTGCGAAAGCTTTTGCGTGTCCCAGCTCAGCACATAGGCCTCGACCACATCGTGGTAGGCGGGGTGGGTAAACAGGCGCCAGCCACCAGCGACCTCGCGCAGCTGAAAGCCGCGATTGGCCTCCTCGTACTCAACCTTAAGCTCGGCCAACAGCGACGCGCACTCGCCGGGGGCGATATCCAGCGCACCTGCCAGCGCGGGCGCGCTGACGGGGTCGCTCGACACCAGCAGCAGCGCCTCGAGGGCGCCTTTGAGGCTGTTTGCCTCCAGCGTTGAAAGGGTTGACATGGTTGCCGCTCCTATTCGGTGAGCTCGGGGCCCTCGCCGGGCACGTATGCCTCGGCGCCCTCGACACGGTTGATGCAGATGGTTCCAAAGATCTCGTCCTGGCTCAGCGTGAGCGAACCGCGTTTGGCGAGCTCGAGCATGGCCAGGAAGGTGACGACGAGCTGCTCGGTGGTGGCGTCGCCGTCCAGCAGCTCGCGGAAGGTGCAGGTTTGGTGCGCCATGGTAAAGCGGTCGACCGAGGCCACCGTCAGGTCGAGCGGCACGCGATGCGGCGCCACGTGCTCGGCCTCCAGTAGGAAGGTCTGGCGCTTGCCGTCCAGGTCTGCGCAGATGACGGCCAGGCCGCGCAGGGTGATGCCGGCCAAGTAGTCGGGCATAAGGCCCAAAAACTCGGGGTCGGGGCCGGCCACGCGCGGATGCATGCGGCTCTCGGCCTGCATGCGCGCGCCAAGGGCCGCCGCCGCGCCTTTAAACTGCTTGTAGGCGATCAAGCGCTGGATCAGGACCTCGCGCAGGGCGTCGCCGTCGAGCGCGCTGAGTTCCTCGAGGTCATCGTCGTCCTCGTCATCGTCGTCATCAATTTTACGCGGGGCCTCCTGCGGGACCAGAGAGGCGGCCTTGATGTCCAGAAGGGTTGCCGCGACCAGCAAAAAGTCGCTTGCTACGTCCAGGTCCAGCGCCTCGATGCGCTCGGCCTCGGCAAGGTACTGCTCGGCCACCTCGCTGATGGAGATGGCGCCGATATCTACTTTTTGGCGGGTTACCAGCTGCAGCAGCAGGTCGAACGGTCCGCTGTAGACCTGCGTCGACACGCGATACGACATCTTCGACCTCCTTTGACGGCGCCTTCGCGGCGCGGTTTGGGTGCATGTTGCGACCGTTTTGCACGGTCGACCTGTAAGTTTACCTTAGATGCCGGCGATTGCGAAGTTGAGCATCTGCTCAGCGAGCGGATACACGGTAACGTCGAAATAGCGGCCGATCACATCGATGCCGGTCCACATGGGCAGCAGGTACAGCACTAGGATGAGGATGGGCATAGCGTATTGCTGCAGGTGGTAGTAGTTGGTCAGCGCCTTGCCTTTAAGGAACGGCACGATGATAGACGAGCCGTCAAGCGGCGGAATCGGAATAAGGTTAAAGAACGCAAGCGACAGGTTAACCACGATAAACGTGGCGCCGAAGTTCATGATTTGAGACGCCACAGCAAAGGACATGCTGGCGTAGAGGTTGCCATAGGCCAGGTGCATGAGGGCTGCAGCCAGGCACGCGAGCGCGATATTCGATGCGGGGCCGGCCGCGCTCACCAGGACCTCGTCGCGCTTGGGGTGCTTGAGGTTGTTGAGGTAGACGGGCACGGGCTTGGCGAAGGCAAACACCGGGCCACCGGCGGCGAGCATGAGCAGCGGCAGGATGATAGTGCCAAACGGATCGATATGGTTGAGCGGGTTGAGTGACACGCGGCCGCGCGAACGGGCTGTCTTATCGCCGAGTGCCCAGGCCGCGGCGGCGTGCGCACTTTCGTGGATGACGATGCCCACGATGACGGCGACGGCGCTGGCGAGCAGGTTCATGATGTAGCTGCTGGACATGGCGCTCCCCTAGCGGACGCGGCGCGAGGCGCGCGTGAGCAGGTAGTCAGCTACAAACAGGATGACGGCCACGATGGCGTAATCCAAGCGGAAAACGCCGCCAAAGGGTGAGGTGATGACGCCGTAGCCGGCGATGGCGCTCGGCAGCGCGCGAGAAAGCTCAACGACAAAGCCGACAATCTGCAGCTTGGCGGTCAGGCCGCTAAAGCACAGCAGCACGGTCATCGCGCTCATAAAGATGCCGCAGATGCGACAGGCGATGGCGATGACGCTCATCGCCACGGCAGCGGCCTTACGAGAATTCACGCGCGGTCTCCTCTTCGATCTGGGTGGAAAGCTCCAGCCATTCGTCCTCGAGCTTGGGCAGTTCTTGCTTAAGGCCGTTATATTCCCCCAGCGCGGCATTGAACTTGTCCTGATCGGCATAAAGCTCTTCGCTCGCCATCAATTCCATAAGCTCGTCATAGCGGGCGCGCTTTTTGTCGAGCTCGGCCTCGATCTTCTTGAGCTGGTTGCGCACGCCCTTGAGCTTTTTGTTGAGCGCGGCGCGGGCCTGGGCCTCGGCGCGCTTTTGCTCCTTGGTCTTTTTGCCCTCGGCCGGCTTGGGGGCCGCGGCGGGACTGCTGGTCTGGGCCGCGGTGACCTTAGCGGACTTGGTCGCGGCCGGTGCGCTCTCCGTGGACGCCTCGGCGGCGGCGCGGGCTGCGAGGTCCTCGCGCTTGTAGAGGTAGTAGTCGTAGTCGCCGTCGTAGACCGTGACCTTGCCATCGCGGATGTCAATGATGCGGTTGGCCACAGCGCGTACCAGGTGCTCGTCGTGGCTGATCAGCACGATGGTGCCGGGGAAGTTTTGCAGGGCGTTCTCGAGCATGTCTACCGAGTCGATGTCCAGGTGGTTGGTGGGCTCGTCCAGGCACAGGAGCGCCTCGGGGGCCACGAGCATCTTGGCAAGCGCCAGACGCGCCTTTTCGCCGCCGGAGAGGACACGGACCTGCTTCTCGATGGAGTCGTTGTCGCTAAATAGGAAGGCGCCCAGCAGGCTGCGCTGCTGCGGCACGGTCCACTTGGGCGTGACGGTGTCGATCTCTTGCAGGACGGTGTTGGACTCGGTCATGCCCTCGAGCGCGTGCTGGGCGTAGTAGGCCACACCCACGTTGGTGCCCAGGTCGCGGGTGCCGGTGGTGGGCGGTTCCAGGCCGGCGAGGATCTTCATGAGGGTGGACTTGCCGGCGCCGTTGGGGCCGACGAGCGCCACATGCTCGCCGCGGTAGAGCTTGAGGTCGATGTCACTGTAGATGTGCTTGTCGCCGTATGACTTGGAGACGCCCTCGAGGCCCACGACCATATCGCCCGAGCGCGGCGGGTCGGGGAACTTAAAGTCGATATGCTTGTGGCCCTCGGGCAGGATGACGAGCTCCTTCTTGATCTGCTCGATCTTGCGGATACGCTCCTGGGCCTGGGCGGCCTTGGTGGGCTTGTAGCGGAACTTATCGACGAAGACCTGCATGTGGGCGATGTCGCGCTCCTGGGCGGCACGCTTGGCGCGCATCTGCTCAAGGTTGTCCTCGCGCTGCTTGAGGTAGCTGCTGTAGTTGCCGGTGTAGGTGGTCACGCGGCGGTTCTCGAGCGCGGCGACGTGGTCGACGCAGGCGTCCATGAAGGCGCGGTCGTGGCTGACGATGAGGACGGCGCCGTCGTAGCTGGCGATAAAGCCGCGCAGCCACTGGACACTCTCGAGATCCAGGTGGTTGGTGGGCTCGTCCAGGAGCAGCAGGTCGGGGTGGCGCAGGAAAAGCTTGGCGAGCGCGATGCGCATCTGCCAGCCGCCGGAAAACTCGGAGCAGGGACGCTCAAAGTCGGTGACCTTAAAGCCCAGACCGGACAGGATTTTGCGGGCGTTGCTTTCGAGCTCGTAGCCGCCTAGGTGCTCAAAGCGGTCCTGGACCTGGCCGTATTCGTTCAGGAGTGCGTCGACGTCCTTGCCCTGCTCGGAGAGCTCGGTGATTTGTGCCTGAAGCTCGTTGGCGCGCTCGCCCATGCGGCGGATTTCCTTAGCGGCCGCCATGACCTCGGCGAGGATGGTGGTGTCCTTATGCTCCAGGTTGGTTTCCTGCTCTAGGTAGCCCACCTGGCAGTCCTTGGCGTACTGGACCTGGCCGGCGTCGGGGCTGTCGATGCCCATGATGATCTTGAGCATGGTGGTTTTACCGGCGCCGTTGGGACCCACGAGGGCGAAACGCTCGCCGGGGTTGATCTGGAAGGACGCGCCGCTAAAGAGGACGCGTGCGCCGAAGCTTTTTTCGATCTTGTCGACCAGGAGGATCATGGTGCCGCCTT
>UREE01000074.1 GCA_900546825.1 uncultured Collinsella sp.
CCCGTGCAAACGCCACCCTGGGCGCAGTCGGCGCAGGTGCCCTTTCGGTAGATACGCACGCACACGGCGACAAACGCAATGCCGATAACAGCCAACACAACAATATCGATAGGTGCCATAGTAAGCCTCCTCTAGTTAACCAACACTTACTTTACCCCATTCTCCACCTACCAAAAAGGGACAGGTTTATTTTGGTCGGTTTTATCTGCGGAAACGCCACATCTCCCTACCAAAAAGCCCGAGTGTCGCTGGGACACCCGGGCTTTCGGAAAGGGGTTGATCCTTATTCGGACTTAAGCGGAAACTGCGGCGGAAGCAGTGTTGGTCTCGTCCTCATCGGTCCAAGCATGTTTAGGCATGGGACGGAAGATCTGGAAGAGCATCGCGACCAGCAGCACGATAGCCACAACCGTCCAGAAGCCAAACTGACCCAGAACAAGCAGGTTGTAGAACTGGTTGATGAACAGGCCGATAACCCAAGCGAAGGCGCACTCGTAGCCGATGGCAATCGCAGTCCACTTGCCGGAATCCATCTGGTTGCGGATAGTGCCCATAGCGGCAAAGCACGGGGCGCACAGCAGGTTGAACGCACCAAAGGCAACGCAAGCGCCCATAGTCGGGAACATGCCGGCGAACGCGGTCCACAGGCTCGGGTCGGTCTCGCCGGCGTCGGCGACGGACAGCAGCGAACCGGCGGTGGCGACGACGTTCTCCTTAGCGACAAGGCCAGAGACAGTCAGGGCAGTTGCCTGCCAGGTGCTAAAGCCGAGCGGGGCGAAGATCCAGGCGACCAGGTTGCCCAGCACGGCAAGCACGGAGTAGTCCATGAACTCCTCGGGGATGCCGTCCATCGCAGGCAGGAAGCCAAAGGAGCCGTTGTAGCTACCAAAGTTGGAGAGGAACCAAACCACGACGGTGGACGCGAAGATGACCGTGCCGGCCTTCTTGATAAAGGCCCAACAGCGCTCCCACACGTGCAGTGCCCAAGAGCGGATCGCCGGGAAGTGGTAGGCGGGAAGCTCCATAACGAACGGGGTCGGGCGGCCGGCGAAGAGCTTAGTCTTCTTGAGCATGAGGCCCGAGGCGATGACGGCAAAGACGCCCAGGAAGTAGAAGAGCGGGCTGATCCACGCGGCGGTGGTGGAAGAATCGCCGATGATGGAGCCCATGAGCAGGGCGATGATCGGCAGCTTAGCGCCACAGGGAATAAACGTGGTGGTCATGACCGTCATACGGCGGTCCTTCTCGTTCTCGATGGTCTTGGTGGCCATGACGCCGGGGACGCCGCAGCCCGAGGACACGAGCATGGGGATAAAGGACTTACCGGACAAGCCAAAGCGGCGGAACACGCGGTCCATGATGAAGGCGACGCGGGCCATATAGCCGCAGTCCTCCAGGAAGGACAGCATGACGAACAGCAGGAACATCTGCGGCACAAAGCCAAAGATGGCGCCCAGGCCGCCGACAATGCCGTCGCAGACCAGCGAATCGACCAGGCCACCGTCCTCGGTGCCGCCCGCCACAAGGGCGTCGTGGACCATGGTGGTAATACCCGGAACATACGGGCCATACTCCGCCGGGTCAACCGAATCGGCAGCATCGCCCGCGGCCTCGACAGCTGCGTCGTAGGCGTCGCGACCCTGGCCGAGCACATACCAACCGTCGGTACCAAAGAGCTGGTCGTTGGTGAAGTCGGTCACCGTGCCGCCCAAGGTAGAAACGGCGATGTAGTACACGCAGAACATGATGACCACAAAGATCGGCAGGCCCAGGATACGGTTGGTAACCACGCGGTCGATCTTCTCGGAGGTGCTCATCTTTGCCGGAGCCTTGGTGAGGCACTCGTCAATGATGTGGGCAATCACGCCGTAACGCTCGCCGGTGATGATGGACTCGGCGTCGTCGTCGCAGTCCTGCTCGCACTGGGCGACCAGCTGCTCCACGCGAGCGGCCTTCTCCTTGGTGAGGTTGATGAGCTTGCAGGCGTCCGCATCGCGCTCGAACAGCTTGACGGCGTAGTAGCGACGCTTGTTGGCGGGAACGCTCGCCGGCAGGTTGTTCTCGATGTGGGTCAGAACGTCCTCGATGGCGGAATCGAACCTGTGCGCCGGCGCGTCGGCCTTGGCAGCCGCCGACTTCTTGACCTGCTCAAAGAGCTCCTTGATGCCCTTGTTCTTAAGAGCCGAGATCATCATGACCGGACAACCGAGCTTCTTGGAGAGCTTGTCCGTGTCGATCTTATCGCCGTTCTTCTCGACCAGGTCGGCCATGTTGAGGGCAACGACCACGGGCAGGCCGGTCTCGATAACCTGAAGCGCCAGGTACAGGTTACGCTCGAGGTTGGTGGCATCGACCACCTGGACGACAACATCGGGCTCGCCGCTCATGAGGTAATCGCGCGAGCATTGCTCCTCGGGGCTGTAGGGGGAAAGCGAGTAGATGCCAGGGAGGTCCGTGATGGTAACGTTCTTGTCGCTTAGGAGCTTGGCCTCCTTTTTCTCAACCGTGACGCCGGGCCAGTTGCCAACGTAGCCGTTGGCGCCGGTGATCAGGTTGAAAAGCGTGGTCTTGCCGCAGTTGGGGTTACCCGCCAGTGCGACATGGATCTGAGAATCCGCCATTCAATCCTTCTTCCTTGTGTGCCCGCGCTGCTTTCTCCGCGCAGGCTGGATAATGTGCTTTAAAGTTGCTGCATTAAGTTAGAAATACCTAACTTTACCTGCAGAAATATACGCCGCGAGTCCTTACTGGACCTCGACGACAGCGGCCTCCTCCTTGCGGATGGAAAGCTCGTAGCCGCGCACGTTGATCTCGACCGGATCTCCGAGCGGTGCAACCTTAACGACCTTGAACGAAGTGCCCTTGATGAGGCCCAAGTCCATAAGGTGGCGGCGCAGCGCGCCCTCACCGTGAAGCTTGACGATGGTAGAGCTCTCGCCCACCTTAACGTCACCCAACGTCTTCATCCTCTTGTCCCCCTTTCGGTTTTAATGAAATGCTGCGGACTAACCGACGGTCATGATGTGCATGGCAACCTTGGAATCGATGCCAAAACGTGCGCCCAGCACCGTGACGATGATATTGGCGCCACTCGAGCTCAACACGTGGATTTCGCTGCCCTCGACAAAGCCAAGGTCCTTGAGGTGGTGCTTCATATCCTCATTGCCCTTTACACGAGACACGCGCACGGTTTCGCCCGCTTTTACCATCGAAAGCGGCATTGCCGGCATCTGCGGTCCGCAAGACATGAGTGGCTCCTAACGTCAGTTCGTCCTTAACATCGACGCAGCAAAAGTTAACCACGTCTATGTTCGCTACAGTAAACTAGCACGTGGTTAACTTTTTGGAAAGGGTCCCTATTCAGTTTTCGAAAAAGTTTCCCATACGAAACAAAAAGGCGCGGCAAAGGACCATCCTTTACCGCGCCCTGTCATGCTTAGAGCGAGAGGTTTCTGATCGATGTGACGCAGGAGGCCTCATCCACGCCCGAAACGCGAAAGACGACACTCTCGCCACATTCGCCGTAAAGCGCCATGAGGCCCATCACGTCACGGCCGTCGGTATGGCGGTCGCCGATGCTGACCGACACGTCGCTACGATGCTTGGCAATGATGTCATAGAGCAGCGCAACCGGGCGGGCATGTAATCCCAACGGATCTTTAATCGTCTTTGTAAACTCGACCATGTCCCCTCCCACGACATCGCACATTCGGCCGGCAAAACCCAGCCACGTGGTAGTTATTGTACGTTACCGGCGCACCCCCGTTCCACAAAAAAACGAGGGAAGGCACGCGTCCTTCCCTCGTTGCGGGCAATATGTAGCCGCTCGCTTACATCAGGCGCAGGCTGACATCCTTGAGCTGGGCGCCGGAAACGGCACTCGGAGCGCCCGACATAAGGTCGGAGCCGCTGGCCGTCTTGGGGAACGCCATGACGTCGCGGATGGAGTCGGAACCGGTGAGCAGCATGCACACGCGATCCAGACCCAGAGCGAAACCGCCCATCGGGGGTGCACCAAACTTGAGCGCCTCCATGAGGAAGCCAAACTGCGACTCGGCGCGCTCCTCGGTAAAGCCCAGGAGCTTGAGCATGGACATCTGCATCTCGGCGTTGTGGATACGCATACCGCCGCCGCCGGCCTCAAAGCCGTCCATGACAAAGTCGTAGGTGCACGAACCGGCTGCCAGCGGGTCGGCCTCGATCTTGGCGATGTCGGTCTCGGTCGGCAGGGTGAAGGGCTGGTGCTCGGCAGCGTAAGCCTTGCGATCCTCGTCCCAGTGGAACAGCGGGAAGTTGACGACCCACAGGAAGTCGTGGCCCTCGCGCTTGATCTCGAGCGCATTGGCCATGTGGGAACGCATGCCGCCCAGGATCTCGTCGGAGAGCAGGCGCGGACCGGCGGCGAACATCACAAGGTCGCCGGGCTCGACGCCCATGCGCTCGCGCAGAGCCGCCATCTCCTCGTCCGAGAAGAACTTGACGATGGGGCTGTTGATGGAGCCGTCCTCGCGGAATGCGATCCAGGCCAGGCCCTTGGCGCCAAACGTGGAGGCCACACCGGCGAGCTTATCGATCTTGGCGCGAGCCCAGGCACCGGCGCCCTTGGCGTTGATGGCCTTGACGACGGAGCCCTCCTCGTTTGCGGCAGTCGCAAAGACCTTGAACTTGGAGTTGGCAAAGATGTCGGTCAGGTCGACCAGGTGCATGCCATAGCGGGTATCGGGCTTGTCAGAGCCATAGGTGTCCATGGCTTCCCAATAGTCCATGCGGCGCAGCGGCGTGGGCATCTCGACACCCATGCGGCCGAAGGCGTCGGCCAGGACCTCCTCGAGCGCGCTCATAACGTCGTTCTGGTCCACGAAGGACATCTCGATATCGACCTGGGTGAACTCGGGCTGACGGTCGGCACGCAAGTCCTCGTCGCGGAAGCACTTGGCAACCTGGTAGTAGCGCTCGACGCCACCGACCATAAGCAGCTGCTTCAGGAGCTGAGGGGACTGCGGCAGGGCGTAGAAGTTGCCCGGCTGGATGCGGCTGGGAACGATGAAGTCGCGGGCGCCCTCGGGCGTGGACTTGAACAGGGAGGGCGTCTCGACCTCCATGAACTCACGGTTGTGCAGCGCCTCGCGAATGGCAAAGGTAAAGTCGGAGCGCAGCTTGAGGTTGGCCATCATCTCGGGACGACGGAGGTCCAGATAGCGATAGCGCAGACGGGTGTCCTCGCTGGTCTCGATGCCGTCCTCAATCTGGAACGGCGGGGTGACGGATGTGTTGAGCACCTCGGCGTGGTCGGTCAGGACCTCGATCTCGCCGGTCGCGAGCTTGGTGTTGGTGGTCTCCTCGCCACGGGCGCGCACGACGCCGTGAATCTTGATGGGCCACTCGGGACGCATGGTCTCGGCGATCTTAAAGGCGTCGCCGTCGGAGTGCTCGGGGTCGAAGGTGAGCTGCGTGATGCCCTCGCGGTCGCGAAGGTCGCAGAAGATAAGGCCGCCGTGGTCGCGGCGACGGCTCACCCAACCGGTAAGGGTGACCTCTTCGCCCACGTTCTCGCGGCGAAGCTCGCCGCAGGTACGGGTGTGCATGGAATGCTCGTCGATGGGACGGGTCTGGCTCATACCAGTGATCCTCCTTTATGGATCTGTGCCGCCCCGTGTCGTTCCGGGCGGCGTCGTACAGATTTGCCTGGCCTGCGTAAACCGCGCAGCCAGACATGGCGTTCTATCTTATCGCACCTGTGTCGATGTGCCGCGAAAAAGTAGCTCTTGCCCAAAGACTTGACGGAGACGAAACAATTGACACGCCGCGGCACCCGCCCGCACTCGTCACGTGCGACAATATGCCCCAATAAAACAGCACTCGGAAAGGCCCGCCATGACTGCACGCCTCATCGTTATGGATATCGACTCCACGCTCATCAACCAGGAGGTCATCGACCTGTTGGGCGAAGAGGCCGGCGTGGGCGAGCAGGTGGCACAGATCACCGAACGCGCCATGCGCGGCGAGCTTGACTTTAAGCAGGCGCTCGAGGAGCGCGTGGGGCTGCTCGCCGGCCTGGACGAGAGCGTGTTCGAGCGCACCTTTGAGCGCGTGACATTTACCCCCGGCGCGTTGGAGCTTGTGCACTCAGCGCACAGCAAGGGCTGGAAGGTCGGCGTGGTAAGCGGCGGCTTTCACGAGGTCGCCGACAAGATCGTGGCCGCCGCGGGCATCGATTTTTGCCTGGCCAACCGCCTGGAAGTCGTGGACGGCAAGCTCACCGGCAAGCTGGCGGCCGACATCGTGACCAAGGAGTCCAAGCTCATCCAGCTGCTAGATTGGGCAGTTGAGTGCGGCGTCGATATGGCCCACACGGTCGCGATCGGCGACGGCGCCAACGACATCCCCATGATTCAGGCCGCGGGCACGGGCATCGCGTTTTGCGCCAAGCCCAAGACGCGCGAGGCGGCCCCGTTTGCCATCGACGAACGCAACCTGATGCTCGCCATGGACATCATCCTGCGCGACTAGTCAATCCATCTAACAAGTGAATCAGTCTGTCCTATAGTTTCCGAACAATTTTGTCTTAGTGTTCGGAAACATACCCTTTGAGTGCTAGACTTTGCGCCGTCGAAGGGAACATATATGGATAAGCGAGATCTTGAGCAATTGCTGAGCGATGTTGCCGGCGGAGCAGTCACCCCTGCCGACGCCCTCACGCGCATCCAGACGGCTCCGACCGCCGATTTGGGCTTTGCGCAGCTCGATCTTTCGCGCGGGGTGCGCCAGGGAGCCGGCGAGGTTGTCTACGGGGCCGGTAAAACCGCCGATCAGATTGCCGCCATTATCGAAGCACTGCGCGATGCCGGCCAGGAGCGCATCCTGGTCACGCGCTTGGATGCCGAAAAAGCCGCGCGCACCGCTGAGCTTCTCGGCAACGGCATCGACCTGGGATATGTCCCGGACGCCCAGCTCGCCCTCGTGGGCGGCAAGCCCTCCCCCACCGGCAACGGACGCATCGTCGTCGCCTGCGCCGGCACGAGCGACCTGCCCGTCGCCGAAGAAGCCGCGTTGACGGCCGAGTTCTATGGCAACGAGGTCGACCGCCTCTACGACGTAGGTGTCGCCGGCCTGCACCGCCTACTCGCGCATGCCGAGGAGCTTGCTCAGGCGCAGGTGGTCATCGCCATCGCCGGCATGGAGGGCGCACTGGCGAGCGTTGTCGGCGGCCTGGTAAGCTGTCCGGTCATAGCCGTTCCCACCAGCGTGGGTTACGGCGCGAGCTTTGGTGGCGTAGCCGCGCTGCTCGCCATGCTCAACTCCTGCGCCAGCGGCGTTTCGGTCGTCAACATCGACAACGGCTTTGGTGCCGCCTACCAGGCAAGTCTTATCAATCATCTGGGCGCCGGCACGCCCTGCGCCCGTTAAGGAGCATTCCATGTCCAATCATCAGCACACGCTTATCATCGACGGCACCTCGGGCATCAGCGGCGATATGACCGTCGCGGCCCTGCTCGACCTAGGCGCCAGCGAGGAGCACCTGCGCGAGCAGCTCGCCACGCTGCCGGTCGACGGCTTTACGATCGCCGTCACACGCGTAAGCAAGCATGGCATCGACGCCTGCGACTTTGACGTCCAGCTTGCAGAGGAACTCGAGAACCACGATCACGATATGGCCTGGCTCTACGGCAACAAAGCGGCTGCCGAGCACACACACGAGCATGAGCACCACCATCATGATCATGGCGAGCACGAGCACGAGCACTGCCACGAGCATGACCATGAGGCCCACGGTCATGGCCACGAGGGTCACCATCACGCCCACGGCCATCACCACCGTTCTTTGGCGGACGTCACCGCCATCATCGATGGCTCGCAGCTAAGCGATGGCGCCAAGCGTCGCGCCCTCGCCATTTTTTCCGTACTCGCTGATGCCGAGGCAAAGGCTCACGGCAAAACGCCCGACACCGTCCTGTTTCATGAGGTGGGCGCCGTCGACTCCGTCGTCGACGTCTGCTCCGTTGCCATCTGCCTCGACGATCTGGGTATTGAGGATATCGTGGTCGAGTCGCTCTCCGAGGGCCACGGAACCATCCGTTGCGCCCACGGCCTTATGCCCATTCCCGTCCCCGCTGTCGTCAACCTGTGTCAGGCGGGCAATATCGCCCTCACGCCTGCACCGGTCGCTGGTGAGCTCGTGACGCCCACGGGCGCTGCCGTCGTCGCCGCACTGCGCACGTCCGAGCACCTGCCGGTCCGTTACCACATCGAGGCCGTCGGCTACGGCGCCGGCAAGCGCCCTTACGAGGGCTGCTCCGGCACGCTCCGCTGCCTGCTCGTTCACGCGGACGCATAGCCATGGATGCCCGCAAGGAAAAAAGCCGCGCCGCCATCGTTGCAGCATTCTCCGAGCTCCTTCGCGAGGAGGACTACGGCAAGATCACCGTCGGCGACATCATCGCTCGCGCCCATGTGGGTCGGGCCACGTTCTACGGCCTCTTCAAGAGCAAAGATGACCTACTGTCCGAACTCGTGAGCGACATCTGCACCCACGCCCTCGACGACGATGGCACACCGCTCGATGATCCGCTCGTACAAGTCGAGCATATCCTCAACAACCTCTGGGAACGCCGCCAGGGCGTACGAGCCCTCGTAGCCGGCGCCGGCTCACGCGTCTTCGCCGACTGCTTACGCAAGACCATCATGTCACGAGCAGCCGAAACCGTCCCCACCGACCCAAACGGCCCCGCCGCCACCATGGACCGAAGCTTCCTACTACACCACATAGCCTCAAGCTTCGTAGGAATGGTCCAATGGTGGGCCTGGCACAACTTCCAAGCCAACAAATCCAACGTAGCCAAAGACTACCTCTCAGCCATACAGCCCCTCTTCAGCTAAGTAAGAAGCTCATCCCAAAGCATCACCCCAACCTAGGGCGCCACGCATCCCAAAGTGTCAACAACAGCTCAACGCCCCTATCAGCAACAAGCCCCTCCCATCCAAATTCAGATATATGTTGGGTTGCTTGCTCGAGCGCAGCAAAGATCCCGCAGCTGGCCGCATGGGGTAACTTCCCAGCGCATTCCGCACTGATATTTTCTGTATTGAAGACGTCGATGATGCACCCGTATACCA
>UREE01000075.1 GCA_900546825.1 uncultured Collinsella sp.
CTTCCGATCTGGCCTGCGCGCCATCGACCGCGCCGACGTGGCACTGCTCGTCGTCGACGCCTCCGTGGGCGTCACCGAGCAGGACCAGAAGGTCATGGGCTTGGCCATCGAGCGCGGCTGCGCCATCGTGGTGCTGCTCAACAAGTGGGACCTGCTCGACGATGACCGCAAGCGCGAGGCCTGCATGGAGACCGTCGACCGCCGTCTGGGTGTCATGGCTCCCTGGGCTCAGTACCTGCGCATCTCGGCCCTGACCGGCCGCAGCGTCGAGAAGATCTGGGCGATGGTCGACGCGGCCGAAAAGACGCGCTCGCAAAAGATCAGCACCTCGCGCCTCAACACGTTCCTCACCGACCTGCGCGAGTTTGGCCACACCGTGGTGGACGGCAAGCGCCGCCTGCGCATGCACTACGTGACCCAGACGGGCATCAACCCGCCCACGTTCACGTTCTTCGTCAACCACGGCGACCTGGTCAACGACACCTACCAGCGCTATGTCGAAAACCGCATGCGCTCGACCTTCGACTTTGCCGGCACGCCCATCCGACTCTTCTTTAGGAAGAAGGAGCAAAAGGATGCATAATCCGATCCTGCTGACCGCCATCTGCGCCGTGGTCTCGTTCTTTATCGGAGCGATTCCGTTTGGCCTGATCCTGGGTCGCGTGTTCAACCACACGGACATTCGCAAGGCGGGCTCCGGCAACATCGGCACTACCAACGCCCTGCGCGTGGCCGGCCCCAAGGTGGCCGCGCTCACGCTGCTGCTCGACTGCCTTAAGGGCGCTATCTGCGTCCTTATCGCGCGTCCGCTCATCGCCGATCTGGGCTATGGCTTCCCCGTGAGCATCATGGCTCCCGGTGCCGCCGGCGACTGGATGCTCGGTGTCATCTGCCTGGCAGCGGTGTGGGGACACATCTTCTCGCCCTACCTCAACTTCCATGGCGGTAAGGGTATCGCCGTGGGCCTGGGCGTGATTCTTGCCTGGTACTGGCCCATTGGCCTGTCGCTGCTGGGCATGTTTATCGTGGCCGTTGCCATCACCAAGTACGTGTCGGTGGGTTCACTTGCCGCCGCCATCGGTCTTCCCATCGCTGCCTGCGCGGTCTTTCCGTACAGCAGCCTGGGCCTCAAGTTTTGCATGGCGATGATCGGCATCACCGTGGTGTGGGCCCATCGCGCGAACATCAAAAAGCTCATGACCGGTAAGGAGTCCAAGCTTTCGTTTACCAAGCGCGTCACCGAGCCCGACGATAAGTAGGAGAGAGTCATGAATGTTGCGCTGATTGGCTCCGGCTCCTGGGGAACCGCCGTCGCTGGCCTTGCCGCCGCGCGAGCCGAGCGCGTGACCATGTGGGCCCATAGTGAGCAGACGGCCGCCGGCATCAATGGCGAGCACCGTAATCCCCGCTATCTGGTGGACTACGTGCTGCCGGAAAACGTTGTCGCCACGACGGACTTAGCCCAGGCGCTCGACGGCGTCGAGGCCATCATCTTTGCCGTGCCCTCGACACACCTGCGCGACGTCTGCCACCAGGCGGCGCCGATCATCGCGGACGAGACGCCGGTTCTGTGCCTCACCAAGGGCATCGAGCCCGAGTCCGGCCTGCTCATGAGCGAGGTCATCGCCAGCGAGATCGGCAACGAGTCGCGCGTGGCGGCGCTCTCGGGCCCCAACCATGCCGAGGAAATCTGCCGCGGCGGGCTTTCGGCCGCCGTCATCGCCAGCGAAGACCAACAGGTAGGGGAGACCTTTAAGGAGCTGCTGCTTTCCACGGCCTTCCGCATCTACCTGTCGCAGGATATGACGGGCGTCGAGGTCTGCGGCGCCATGAAAAATGTCATCGCCATCGTGTGCGGCATCTCCGCCGGCTCGGGCGCGGGCGACAACACGCTCGCCCTCATCATGACGCGCGGCCTGGCCGAGATCAGCCGTCTGGTGCACGCCCGCGGCGGCCAGGCCATGACCTGCATGGGACTTGCCGGCATGGGCGACCTCATTGCCACCTGCACCTCCGAGCATTCGCGCAACCGCACCTTTGGCTACGAGTTTGCCCACGGCGTGTCGCTCGACGAGTACCAGACGCGTACGCATATGGTGGTCGAGGGCGCCGTCGCAGCCCGCAGCGTCAGCGAGCTTGCCCGTTCACTGGGCGTAGACATTCCGCTCACCTTTGCCGTGGAGCAAACGCTCTACAACGGTGTTACTTTGGATAGGGCGCTCGAGATTCTCACCGACCGCGTCCCTTCTCAAGAGTTCTACGGACTCACCGACTAGCGCAGAAAGGCTACTACCATGGGTTCCATTAAAATCGCTCCGTCCGTCCTCTCGGCCGACATGGCCAACCTCAAGGGCGAACTCGACAAGATCGTCGGTGCCGACTACGTGCACTTCGACGTTATGGACGGTCACTTTACCGGCAACCTCACCTTTGGCGTTGACATCCTTAAGGCCGTCAAGCGCTCCACCGATGTACCGGTCGACGCGCACCTCATGGTGTCGAACCCCGACGAGACGGTCGATTGGTACGCCGACGCCGGTGCCGACATGATCACCGTGCACTACGAGGCTTCCACGCACCTGCACCGCACGCTCACGCATCTGCAGCAGCGCGGCGTCAAGGCCGGCGTGGTGCTCAACCCCGCCACCCCCGTGTGCGTGCTCGAGAGCATCATCGACGTCGTCGATATGGTGCTGCTCATGAGTGTGAACCCGGGCTTTGGCGGCCAGAGCTTTATCCCGGGCACCATCGCAAAGCTTCACGAGCTCAAGGCCATGTGCGAGCGCCACGGCGTGTCGCCCCTGATCGAGGTCGACGGCGGTATCTCTTCCAAGAACATCGCCGAGGTCGTCAAGGCCGGCGCCAACGTGCTCGTGGCCGGCTCCGCCGTATTTAAGTCCGAAGATCCCGCTGCCGAGGTTGCGCTGCTGCAGAAGCTGGGCAACGAGGCCGCACAGGAGGCATAAACCCTTATGACCGCAGGTCAAAACCGCATACCCGTGAATCTTGACTATGCCGCCTCGACGCCCATGCGCGCCGAGGCGCTCCTTGCGCAGCGCGAGTACGACGACAGCGAGCTTGCCGGCGTCAACCCCAACTCGCTGCATTCGCTCGGCCGCAAGGCTGCCGCGCGTCTGGAGGTTGCACGTCGCGAGATCGCCCGCAGCTTTGGCGCGCGCGTCCGCCCGTCCGAGATTGTACTGACTAACGGCGGCACCGAAGCCAACCAGCTGGCGCTTCTCGGTCTTGCCGAGGGCGCTCGTCAGCGCGATCGCAAGCGCGGTCGTGTAATCGTTTCGGCCATCGAGCACGATTCGATTCTGGACAACCTGCCGCTGCTGCGTGCCTCCGGCTTTACCGTCGACCTGGTACAGCCCTGCCGCGCGGGCTACGTTGAGCCTGCCAAGCTTGTCGAGCTGCTCAGCGACGACGTGGCGCTCGTGAGCATTATGGTCGCCAACAACGAGACCGGCGTGGTGCAGCCCATCCGCGAGCTTGCCGCAGCTGCGCACACCGCAGGTGCCCTGTTCCACACCGATGCCATCCAGGGCTACTTGCATATTCCGCTCGATGTCACCGAGCTGGGCGTCGACGCCATGTCCGTCGCAGCCCACAAGATTGGCGGTCCCGTGGCATCTGGCGCACTCTACCTTAAGAGCCGCACGCCGCTGCGCCCGCGCATCTTTGGCGGCGGACAGGAGGCCGGTCGTCGTGCCGGCACGCAAGACCTGCGAACGCAGCTCGCCTTTGCCGCTGCCGCCTCGTCTCTGACGCCCCATGTGGCTCAGGAGCGCGCGAAGCTGCAAGCCCTTTCCGACAAGCTCTACGCCACGCTTACGGCCCACCAGCGCATTCACGCCACCATGGGCGACTACGCACAGGCCGACCGTCTGCCGGGTATGGTTTCGATCTACATTGACGGCATGGACTCCGAGGAACTCATCATCAAGCTCGACGCCGCCGGCTTTGAGGTGTCGGCAGGCTCGGCATGCTCGAGTGGCAGCATGGACCCGAGCCACGTGCTCAGCGCGATGGGCATCGGCCGCGAACAGGCGCTGGGTGCCTTGCGCATCTCCTTCGATGATCGCGTGAATCCAGGCGATCTGGACGACTTTGCCCAGACGCTGCTCTCGATCGTAGGTGCCGCATGATTGTTGCCGATCTCGCGCGTGCCTTGCTGGCACGCTATCCCAAAGCAAATGCCGAGAGCTGGGATCACGTAGGACTTTCCGTAGGTGACCCTGCCGCCGAGATTACCGGCGTGGCCTGCGCACTCGACGCGACCGAAGCCAACGTGCACCGCGCCCAGGAGGCCGGTGCCAACGTGTTGTTGACGCATCATCCTATCTACATCAAGGCACCCGAGGCGTTTTGCCCGGCGGATGCGTCGCGTCCCCAGTGCAGCGCAGCACTGTTTGAGGCCGCCCGCTGCGATGTGAGCATTATTTCGCTCCATACCAATCTGGACCGCTCGCACGAGGCGCGCGCCTGCCTAAGTGAGCTGCTGGGCGCCGCGCCCGTGAGCTCGCTGGAGCGCAAGGACGACCCCGAGGCCTGCGGACTGGGCGTACTCGCGACCCTCCACGACCCCTGCAGCCTGCACAACCTTGCCGCACGCGCCGCAGCGGCGTTTGGCAGCGACCCGCGCGTGTGGGGCGAGGCCGATCACCCGTGCCGAACCATCGCAATTTTGGGCGGTTCGCTGGGTGACTTTGGCGAACTTGCCATCGCCGCCGCTGCGGATGTCATCGTGACCGGAGAGGCGGGCTATCACGTGGCGCAAGACCTTGCTTTACGCGGGCTGCCGGTGATCCTGCTCGGCCACGATCGCTCCGAGGAGCCGTTCGTGGATATCTTGATGAACTCTGCGGTTGACGCCGGGGTCGACCCCCGTCATGCGATTAAAATACTGAACCCTTGCCAATGGTGGACTGTGACAAAAGGAGAGAACTTATGAGCGCCGGCGCTACGCTACTCAAGCTGCAACAGATCGATTTGGAGCTCGCCCGCAACAAGAGCGAACTTGCCAATATGCCGGAGCTCAAGGAGCTCGCTTCCAAGCGCAAGACCTATGTGAAGCTCAAGTCCGAGATGACCAAGCTCTACGCCCAGCGCAAGGATCTGGACATTGAGCTCGACGATCTCAACACCACCGAGATTCAGACCAACAACGCCATCGAGGCCGCCAAGAAGCGCCACGTGGACGGCTCCGACTACCGCGAGGTTCAGGACCTGGAGAACGAGCTCGCCACCCTGGCCAAGCGCTTGGACAAGATCAAGCACACCCGCAAGGACGTCGTCGTCGCCCATAAGGAAGCGCTTGACCGAGAGGCTCGCGCGCAGGCCATCATCGCCAAGTTCGAGGAGGGTGTGAAGGCCGATACCAAGGCTGCCCGCGCCAAGGCTGCCAATCTGCAGGCTCAGATCGATGCCGCCACCAAGGAGCGCACCGCCCTTGCCGCCACGCTGCCGACCGACGTGCTCACCGATTACGAACGTCTGCTCAAGCAGTTCCGCGGCCTGGCCGTCGAGACCATCAAGGGCAACATCCCCACGGTCTGCCACACCGCGCTGCAGGCATCGTCCATGAGCGACCTCAACCACGACGGTAGCGAGATTACGCACTGCCCGTACTGCCACCGCCTGCTGGTGCTCCCGAGCAAGGAAGCTTAAACGATGGCGGCACCCAACAATTCAATGCAACTTGAGGGAAAAACGATCCTGCTGGGCATTACCGGCGGGATCGCCGCCTATAAGTCGTGCAATATCGTGCGCCTGCTCCAAAAGCGCGGCGCGCACGTCAAGGTCGTCATGAGCGAGCATGCCACTGAGTTTGTGGGGCCGCTCACCTTCCGCGCGCTCACCAATGAGCCGGTCGCGGTTGGGCTATTCGACGACCCGTCTGACCCCATCCACCATATCTCGCTGGCGCAGGAGCCCGACTTGGTGGTCGTGGCGCCCGCGACGGCCAATATCATCGCCAAGATGGCCAACGGCATCGCCGATGACCTCATCTCCACAACGTTGCTTGCGACACCGCGGCCCGTCGTTATCGCGCCGGCCATGAACAATGGCATGTGGAAGGCGTCGGCCACGCAGGCCAATATGGCCACGCTGTGCGAGCGCGGCGTCCGCGTGGTGGGACCCGGCAGTGGCTACCTTGCCTGCGGCGACGTGGACACGGGGCGCATGAGCGAACCCGAGGACATCGTCGAGGCCGTCTGCGAGGTGCTCAATCCCGTGCAACAAGACCTGGCGGGCAAGCGCATCGTCATTACCGCCGGCCCCACGCATGAGCCGATTGACCCCGTGCGCTTCATTGGCAACCGTTCTTCGGGCAAGATGGGTATCGCCCTGGCGGGGGAGGCCGCACGTCGCGGTGCCGCCGTCACGCTCGTGCTGGGACCGACATCGCTCGACGTTCCCCACGGCGTGGAGTGCGTGCACGTACACCGCCTCAGAAATGCTCAAGGCAGCGCTGAGCGCCTTCCAGACGGCCGACGCGGCCATTTGCGCCGCCGCCGTCGCCGACTACACGCCGGCGGCCCCGGCGGACCATAAGCTCAAAAAGGCCAACGAGCGCCTGGATCGAATCGAGCTCGTCGAAACGGTCGATATTTTGGCCGAGCTCTCGCGTCAGAAAGGCGAGCGATGCGTGATCGGATTTGCGGCCGAGACCGATAACGTCGTGGAGTACGCGCAGCGCAAACTTGTCCGCAAGGGTTGCGATGTTATTATCGCCAACGATGTCTCGCGCGCCGATTCAGGCTTTGGAACCGACACTAACAAAGCCTGGATTGTGAGCACAACGGGTACGCAAGAACTTCCCGTTCTAACAAAACCCCAGCTCGCAGATACAATTTTGAACTTGCTTCAAAATTTGTAAAAAAGTTCTTGCACAAGTCTAAAGTTTCGGGTTAATATATTCCCTGTTGCGAGCGAGAGCAGAGCAACAAACAAAAGCTTCGGGACGTGGCGCAGCTTGGTAGCGCACTTGACTGGGGGTCAAGGGGTCGCTGGTTCGAATCCAGTCGTCCCGACCAGAAGTTTGCAGGTCAGGCACCTAGTGCCTGACCTTTTTTGTTTTAAGCAATTGCTTAATATTAAGTAAGCAACAGGGTGTCAAAAATCTACCTGCGCGATACTCGCTTTTTGCGGCTACTTGCGCGTTTTGCACACGCTTGAGCCGATTTATTAACGCGATATGAATCTACATACGCGTAGCTGGTATGCAGCCGAGTACAGGCTGTATTTATCGCGGCGATTAACACAGATATAGCGACTATAACGGACAAGCGTGTCGCTGTATTTATTCCAGTAGTTCACTTGATCGGTGGACATGTGGGCTGTTGCAACGAAACGCCAAGCAGGATGGGCTCTATACGAGGACGCCGCAGGGCAATGGCGGGGGAGTGCGGCGGGCGCTCTGAGAGCCGCTGTATGACCCCATTTCCCCTCAACCCGACTACCTGTGCCACGAACATCAGACCGTTCGAGTAACCGCCAAAAGAAAAGCCCGCGCGAAGTTGCGCAGGCTTTTCGCTAGACAAGCTAGAAGCCAGGCTAGAAGCACCAAGCGGGGCAGACGCAAAGCGAAGCGCTCGCGTCGTCGCCACGCGACGGCCTGCCAGTGCCGGTGACGTCGAGGAAGTACGCAGAAAGTTTCGGTAACACCGAACGCTCCCACCATAAGCTGCTAATGGCAATGGCAGAGTTGGGATTATCGTTATTCGTCACCTTGCCCTTGAAGGCCTCGTACTGGCTACCCTCGGAGGAACTCCAGGGGTAGTCAGAGGCCCAAAGGGAAGTGAAGTCGGAGGTCCAATGGGAGGTGCAGGGCGCGATCTCGGAGTAGCTGAGAAGGAACAGCCTGTCCGAGGTCGCGGTTACGGCGGCGTTCTTATCGATTCCGCCGACGTTGTTCGTGAGCTTCCTGACGGTCTTCACCTTGGACTGGAAATCGGGCGGCATGAGGCTCCAGATCTCGCCGGAGTTCATCTTCGCACGGAGCTCCGACTTCTCCCAGCCACCGGCGTTGGTGTCGGTGGCGTTCATGCGGGGCGAAATACCCGTCGAGGTGGTGAGGAACGTCAGCCCCGCCTAGCCCGAGCCGTCGGCCAAATCGTCATGGTTGATGCCGATGATGCGGTATTCGAGCGTCTTCCCATCGGTGAGCTTCATCGTGAACTTGGTGCCGGCATCCATGGCGGCCTTCGCCTTGGCGTAGGCGGGAGACGCCTTGCCCTTCGTGGCGATGTCCTCTGCCACGGCCTTCTGCTCACCGAGCGTCCAGTCCTTCGCGTCCTTGGCGATGGCCGCCTGGACGGTCGCGGAATCGGCCCCTGTGGAGCCGCCACCGGATGTTCCACCGTCCTCGACGCCACCGGTCGCCCCGCTGTTCACCGTGTTGCCGACCAGGTTGAACTGGTTTCGGATGGCCCCGGCCACGCTGGGTCCCGCGAACACGATCACCAGGCCGATGACCGCGATAATCAGGACGTACTCGATGATAGATTGCCCGCGAAGGCGGATACCTCTAGGAGATACCCCCCCCGAAGGTTAATTGCCGCTGCATGAATATGCGACTCCATTCGCTCAGGGTGAATAGAAACGGCTTGAGCGTAGGACTATTCCAATGGGTTGCGCTGGACTTGCCGCAGCGGCAAAGAGTAATTAGCCCAACGTCTGCGCAGCTTAACCGACCGCTCACACAATCGAATTTGTTGCTCAACAAATTCGCAGGTAAGGACAGCAGAATTGGTGTTACCGGAAGTTACGGAGGACCGCCGGTGTCGAGGCGGGCGGTCGAGAAGAAG
>UREE01000076.1 GCA_900546825.1 uncultured Collinsella sp.
GCTGCGGAAACGCGGGGTCCGTTCAGGCTGTTGCGTTGAGATTGAAAATCAACCATGCAACCCCTTGGTGCCAAGTAACCTATCCCCTTTGCACCACATTAGGACCAGAGGAGGTCGCTGCGGGTGATGGTGGCGCCGATGGCAAAGGGCATGCAGACGATGACCGGATACAGGTAGCGCATGTAGGTCGAGCCGTTGCAGGGACCGATCAGGCACACGGCGAGCACGCCCAGCAGCGGCACCCAAATGGCCAGCCCGCGCCACGAATGACGACGTAACAGATAGACCACCACGGCGATCATGATCCACACATAGGTGGCCGAGCTCATGGTGAGCGAGATAAACGGGACGCGTTGTACTGCCACGCGATACAGGTTGCTCAGGTGGTCGCACCAGCGCACGACCTTGCTATCGACCGGATGGAAGTCGAAGTACTTGAGATTATCGGGGCGTGCCATAATCTCGGCACTGCGCGCCGTGCTGTAGACCCACGCATCGCGGGCACTCGGATAAAAGTAGCCGTAGTAGTTATTGATGAGCGCCGAGATATAGCACTCGGGATCCTTTTTGAACATCTGGGCCCACACCTCAAAATAGGCCTTGATGTCCTCCTGCGAGGCGTACTCGTTAAAGCAATTTTTGACGGCGTCCGACTTATCCGGGTCGTAACGGTGGCCCAGATTGTCGTACTTGAGTATCCGGTCGATCACGGAACGCTCTTCATCGGTCACCAAGCCGTCGCAAGGAGCCTCCACGATGGTGCCGTCCTCCTTAACCGTGGGGTTGACGCCCGAGTTGAGGCCGTCGTGCTTTTGGACGAAACGAGCCGTCTGCTGGAACGGAATCGAGAGGATTTCGCGCTTGGAACCAGGCGTGATGTCGTGTGCCGGCATAAAGACCTTAGTGAAGTACATATTAGAGGCAAGGCAGAGTGCAAGCACCGCAAGAACTCCCACCCAGCGGAAACGCGGGATGGCGCCCGAAGGCACAGCACCAGCCTGCTTTCCTGCACGATGGGCCATATGCACGTCCCATGCGCAAAACGCCGCCGCGATTACGCATGCCGCCAGGGGAAACACCAGGCCGCCGTTGCGCAGAAACGTGGAACCCATGGCGCCCAGAGCGAGCAGCAGCCAGTCATGGCGCGCAAAGAGCACGGGCCTGGGATCGCCCGCACGCTCGGCATTGGCATCGCGACGGGGCAGGCCGCAGGCAACGAGCTTCACGGTCTGCACCAACAGCACCAAAAACGCGTCGGCAAACAGCACATCTTTGGTAAGCAGGGCCGCGTAGTTGGAGAACATGGGCATGAACACAAAGAACAGCAAGATCACGCCGCGGATCGGCAGACTCACGCCCAGCTTGCGCAGCGACGAGATGGAATAGGCCATGCAGGCGGCCGTAATGACGAACTGAGTGCAGGTGTAGATGGCAAGACCTGCATTGGCGCTGTTGAACAGTGAAAGCCCCAGCTGGACGCACGAACCGATGATAGCCGTGTGCACCACGGGGTGATGTCCGTTGAGCAACACATTAGGATTGAGCAGACGCAGGTAGTCACTCGTACCGTTGGGGTAGTTGAACCACTGGCGAATCTGCGCACCCGTATCTCCCATAAAAAGGCCGGGCAGCGAAGCGATGAGCGTGGGCGCCCAGGCGATCATAAGCACCAGGAAGGGCCCGGCAAAGGGATGGACCGAGAGCGCGGCGTGAGCCACACGCCATACGCGGCCAAAGTGCGCTTCGGAAAACGGGATGCGCCGAGAGCTCAGCCAATCTAGACACTCAAAGGCAAGGTAGAAGGCAACGACCGCCAAGAGCATCCAGCCCACACCGCCGATCCAGGCGCAGATGATGCGGGCCTTGTCGCCGAGCACGATCTCGGCCGAATCGGTGAGGTCGTAGCTGCGGCCAAACACCATGCAGACGGCAAAGAACAGCGACGGAAGGACCACCGAGGGACGCCAGGCGTCGCCGCGGCCAAAGAATACGTAGCGAAACGGCAGCGTGAGCAGGCAGGCAAGCGCAAGCAGCATGACCGCGTCGGTATGGCCGGCAAACGAGAGGAGCACCTCGTAGCACACGTACAGCGCACCCGTCGCCTTGGGGTCAATCGCCAAGACTGCATTGCTCGACACCGGGGCGGGATCGATGGAAAACGCCGTGGTCGCCAACAGCGCGAGCAAAAATGCGATGAGCGTCTGCTTGGCGGGGTAGCGCTTAAACCAAACGATGCGGGCAGCGTCGCGCGCAGCCGTTGTGGAGAGGTCGGAATCCTTCACAGTCCGAAAGCCTTTCTAGAAACCTGCCAAAAAGGGACAGGTTTATTTTGGCAGGTTTTATCTGGGAAAACGTTACAGTTTTGTCATCGTTGCCCAGCGAACCACCACAAAGGCGCCTGTCCCCTTTTGGTGGTTTTGGTGGTTAGGCGTCCAGGTAGATGCGCTGGGGGCGATTGCGGTGTCGGGCGAAGATGATGAGCGCCAGACCGGCGATCACGAGCGGCAAACTCAGCAGCTGGCCCATGGTGATGACGCCGCCCAGCAGATAGCCCAGCTGGGCATCGGGCACGCGCACGAACTCAACGAGAAAGCGGACGATGCCGTACCCCATCACGAACACGCCCATAAACGTGCCCTGGGGCAGCAGCGGCTTTTTGCGGCTGAGCACCTGCAGAATGCAAAAGAGCACGATGCCCTCTAGGAATGCCTCATAGAGCTGGGAGGGATGACGCGGCATATCGCCCGCGGTGCCGCCAAAGACAACACCCCAAGGCAGGTCGGTCGGCTTGCCCCACAGCTCGCCGTTGACAAAGTTGGCACAACGGCCCAGGCACAAGGCCAGCGGCGCGCCTATGACGGCAAGGTCTGCCAAAGTCCATGCGTCGAGCTTATACATGCGGCACACGATGATGCCGCCGATAATGCCGCCCACCAAGCCGCCATGGAAGCTCATGCCGCCCTCGTTAGTGGCAAAGATCTCGAGCGGGTGGGTCCAATAGTAGCCATCACCGTAAAAGACGACGTAGAACAGGCGCGCACCGATAATGAGGCCAAAGACCACGCCGACCACGACACTCGTCAGGTCGTCAATCGTGATGTTAAAGCCCCAGCGACGCTGCGTGCGGTACATGACGACCGCCGTGAGCAGGGCGCCGACCACATAGGCCAGACCATACCAGTAAATCGTGATGGGCCCCGCCGAAATCGCGACGGGATCAAGCATATGGTAGAAGTCGTTGAGCATGTCGACCCTCCTACTCCCTACATACAAATGCGGCCGCGGGCCTTGCGCTCGCAGCCGCATATTTGGACGTAACGTCTATGCGGAGTATGTCGTCCGCAGCCTTCGCATCTTAGAACGGCGCGTACTCGTCGTACAGGTCGTCGGTCTCGCCGGAGGCATTGACCTGCTCGACGCGGGTAACGCCGGGCACATGCTCCTTCAGGATGCGCTCGATGCCCATGGACAGGGTCAGCGAGCTCATGGGGCAGCCGGCGCAGGAGCCCTGCAGCTCCAGCTTGACGACGCCCTCGTCGTCGACGCCCACATACTCCATATCGCCGCCGTCGGCCTGCAGATTGGGGCGAATCTCTTCAAGAACCTTCTTAAGCAGCTCTTCGTTAACAGCCACAGGGGCTCCTTTCTCACAATAACGCGGGCACGCCCGCGGACAGAAGCTATGTTACTACAGCCATGTACCCGCTCACGAGCCGTCCATGCGCGCAGACGCGACTTTCACGAGCAGTCAATTTGGGACGGGGCTCTTTTAGCTGCCTTTTGTTGCCAGCTGGCGTTGCCACGCGCTACTGCCGAGCCTGTCCCCCGGTACCAATCTGAACATCGACGATGACCTGGCGGTAGCTGATGCCGCAAGAGTCAAGAATGCGGCGGCTGATACGGCCATCATCGGTGTCGGCGTACTTGTTGTCCAGGTAGACAACCTCGCCCACGCCCACCTGCGCCAAAATCTTGGCGCAGTCGTGGCACGGAAACAGCGTGACGTAGACCGTGGAACCCTCGAGGTCCTTGAGCGAGCCACGGTAGTTGAGCACGGCGTTGGCCTCGGCATGGACCACGTAGTTGTGCTTGTCCTGCAGCGGGTCGTCGCTCGTACCCCACGGGAAAAAGTCGTCGTTGAGCGCCGAGGGTGTACCGTTGTAGCCCACCGAAAGGATGCGGTGGTTGGTGCTGGCGATGCACGCTCCCACCTGCGTGTTGGGGTCTTTGCTGCGGCGCTGCGCGGCGATGGCCACGCTCATAAAGAACTCGTCCCAGCTAATGACGTCCAGGCGCTTGCCTGACGAAGTTTGATGAAGATCGTCCGACATGGCAGACACCTCCGAAATCGCAATCGTTTGACCCATTGTAGCAGGTGGAAGGTGGAGACGTTTTTGTCCCATCGCCCCCATCGCTACGCGCGGCGTGGCTTTTGGTTGATGTGGTAGAGCTCGACGAGACCCCGCAACGTCAGCGCATCGTCGACCGTCAGGCTATGGCCGACAAGGGCCGCAAGCGCCTCGGCATCGTCGCCGGTAATGACGATGGGCACGCTGCCCTCCCCCGCGGCCTTGGTCGCGCGCATCTCGGCGAGCACCATGTCGAGCATGCCGTCGATGCGGGCCACCTCGCCCAAGACCACGCCCGAGCGCATGGCCTCGCGCGTGTTGCGACCGATCACATGCGTGGGTGCCGAGGGCTCGACCTGCGGCAGGCGCGCCGCAGCGGCCGAAAGCGAGCGGGCGCCAAGTGCCAGACCCGGCGCGATGACGCCGCCGACAAAGGTTCCGTGCGTATCGATGACCTCGATATTGGTCGTAGTGCCCAGGTCGATCACGATGCACGGAGAGCCGTAAACGGCCCGGGCCGCCACGGCGTCGGCGATGCGGTCGGAGCCGATCTCGGCCGGGTCGTCGTAGTGGACGGGCATGCCGGTCTTGAGGCCCGGCCCCACGGTGAGCACGCGCCCCGTGCAGGTGCGAGAAAGCGCCGCTTTCCACGGGCGCTCGAGCGCCGGCACCACGCAGCTCAGCACGGCCGCCGCGGGCACAAGTGCACCCGGCATGCCCGCATCGACTGACAGCGCGCCCATGACCAGCGCGAGCCTCATGCGCGCCTCGTCGGCCGTGATGCTCGACGGCGTCGTGATCTCGCATGTCGCAAGCGGACATTCCTGCGCCGCGGCCGAATCCTCTGCAAACAGGCCAAAGCGAATGAACGTGTTGCCCACGTCGACCGTCAATATATATGCGCACCCATTAAGCATCGTCGGCGCTCCTTTCGTCTGCCCAGCAGTATATCGCCTACCTAAACCAGTCATCCCAAAATGACTAGCTTGCGGCTATACTGATGCGCGGTCGTACGCGAGCTCACGCATCGGCCCTTGGTAACCCGACTTCCCGCGCCGTATCCGTAGCGGCGCTCCCGGGGGAAGCGGATATACGCAAAGGAGTTCTATATGAGCAATCCCTCGAACCGCACCTCGATGCGCGGTCAACTCACGCTGCGCGGCGTCGTCATCGGCGCCCTTGGCTGCGTGATCATCACGGCAAGCTCGGCCTATACCGCCCTCAAGATGGGCGCCCTCCCCTGGCCGATCATTTTCGCTGCCGTCATTTCGCTGTTCTTCCTTAAGCTCATGGGTAACGCCAGCCTCAACGAGGCCAACGTCACCCACACCATCATGTCTGCGGGCGCCATGGTCGCCGGCGGCCTGGCGTTTACCATCCCGGGCGCCTGGATGTTGGGCTATGCCGACCAGATCAGCTGGCTCGACATGTTTATCGTGGCGCTCGCCGGCACCATCTTGGGCCTTCTAGCGACAGCGCTCATCCACCGTCACTTTATCGTGGACGCCGCGCTGGAGTTCCCCACCGGCAACGCCGCTGCCCAGACCCTACGTGCTACCGAGGCCGGCGGCAAGACCGGTAAGCAGCTCTTTGGCTCCATGGCCATCGCAGGCATCTACAGCGTGCTGCGCGACGCCCTGGGCGTGGTGCCCAGTATGCTGTGCACGCTCAATATCCCCGGCGTGACCTTTGCCATCTACAACTCGCCCATGCTGCTGTCCATCGGCTTCCTCGTGGGCTTCGCCCCCGTCGCCTTCTGGTTTGCCGGCGCGCTGCTGGGCAACTTTGGCATCATCGTTGGCGGCACCGCTGCTGGCCTGTTCGATATTGTGACCGCGCAGGGTATCGTCAAATCCCTCGGTATGGGTCTTATGATGGGCTTTGGCGTCGCCGTCGTCCTCAAGGACATCCTGCCGCAGGTCGCCGGTATCGTCCGCGGTCTTGCCGCCGACAGCTCCACCGACACCGACGAGCAGTCGCTTATCTCGGGCTCTCTTAAGCTCGACGCCGGCGTCATCGGCCTGGGCGCTGCCGCCATCGCCGTAATCGTTGCCATCTCGCTCGACCTTGGCCCCGTTCCGGCCGTCATCGTCACGTTGTTCACCTTTGTCACCACCATCATGAGCGCGCAGAGCTGCGGCCAGACGGGTATCGACCCCATGGAAATCTTTGGCCTCATCGTTATGCTCATCGTGGCAGCCTTCGCGCAGATCGCTCAGGTAAAGCTGTTCTTTATCGCCGGCATCGTTGCCGTGGCGTGCGGCCTTGCGGGCGACGTCATGAACGACTTTAAGGCCGGCGCCGTGCTGGGCACCAACCCGCGTGCGCAATGGATCGGCCAAGCCATCGGCGGCATCGTGGGCGCCCTGGTCGCCGCAGCCGTCATGGTCGCGCTCGTCACCGCCTATGGCCCGGACGCCTTTGGCCCCGACAAGAGCTTTGTTGCCGCGCAGGCAAGCGTCGTCGCCACCATGGTCTCGGGCATCCCGAGCGTGCCGTGGTTCGCAGGTGGCTTTATCGCCGGCATCGTCATGTACTGGCTCGGCATTCCGGCCATGATGATCGGCCTGGGCGTGTACCTGCCGTTCTACATGTCACTCACGGCATTCCTGGGCTCCTGCGTCAAGCTCGCCTACGACAAGTGGTCCGCCCACCGCGACGCCGCTGCCGGCCTTTCTGACGAGGAGAGGGCTGCCAAGGACGCCGCCTTCCAGGAACAGGGCCTGGTTGTCGCCAGCGGCCTGCTCGGCGGCGAGTCCATCGTCGGCGTTATCCTGGCGTTTGTCTCCGTGGGCTTAAGCCTGCTGGGCTAAGCTGAGCAGCTGCTCGACGGCAACCATATTGCCTACGACTTGCCCGGTCGGTAGCTTTTGCGGCTGCCGACCGGGCTTTTTATACCAACGCAAAGAAAGGCCGGCGCGCTGCATTTAACAGCGCGCCGGCCTTATCGTTTGGCTAACGAGACGGTCCCGTTATGAATTGAAGTTCGTTGCAGAGCCGACGCTCGAAACGCTACATCTGCTTGCGACGACGATCGCCGAGCGTCACACCCGCGGCAACGAGCGTAATGCCGCCGATGACGAAGACCTCACCTGCAAGCGCGGAGGTATCGCCCGTCTGAGCAAGTGCACCGTCCGTGGCCTTCTTCTTGGCGACAGGAGCCTTTGCGGCAGCCTGCGCAACCTGAGGCTTGGCCTGCAGCTCAGCCTTGGGATGATACTTGTCGTACTCGGCCTGCGCGGCAGCCAGGGCATCCTTGGCATCGCCAAGCTCGGCAAGCGCGGCGGCATAGGCGTCGTTGGCATCGGACAGCTTGGCATCGGCATCGCTCAGAGCAGCCTTGAGACCAGCGGCGGCATCGACGGCAGCCTTATAGCGAGCGTAGGCAGCGTTCAGCTTAACCAGCTTCTCGTTGCCCGTCGTGCCCGCGGCAAGGGATGCCTTATGGTCGACAGCCTCAAGATCGGCCTTGAGTGCCTCATCGCTGGCAAGCTCGGCCTTGGCCTCGACGATCTCGAAGTTCGCATCGACGACGGCTTCGTTGGCGGCCTCGAGCTGCTTCTGGGCATCGGCGACACCGGCGACGGCAGCGTCATAGGCGGCCTTGGCGTCGTCGACCGCCTTCTGGGCACCGGCGAAGCGCTCGAAGGCCTTGTTTGCGGTGGCAAGCTCGTCCTCGGCGGCCTTGGCCTTCGCCTGCGCGTCGGACAGGATCTGCGTCTTGGCGGCAACTGCCTGCTTGGCGCCCGAAAGAGCGGTCGCGGCGTGCACATCTGCGGCCTGAGCCTTGTCAACGCCAGCCTGGGCAGTGTCGTCGGCCTTCTTGGCATCGTTAAGCGTGCCCTGCTTGTTCGCAAGATCCGTCTTGGCGGCATCGCACTTGGCGGCAAGGTCCTTGACCGAAGCAGTAGCGTTGTCATACGCCTCGTTGGCCTGATCGGACTTTACCTTGGCGGCGTCGCGGGCGCTGCGAGCCTTCGCCTTGTGAGCAGCGGCCTCGGCTGCCTTCGTCTTGCTGTCAGCAAGCGTGGCGTTTGCCTTATCGAGAGCTGCCTGGGCAGTAGCGGCCTCGCCCTTGGCGGCGTCGAGCTTGGTCTTGGGCGT
>UREE01000077.1 GCA_900546825.1 uncultured Collinsella sp.
AGACCTTCTGGTCATGCCTTGCCTTTTGAATGACAAATTGTCGCTCTGGACGGCGCGCAGCGTCGGCTGGTCCGCCGTTCGGTAGAACGGCGGAACTTAGACTGCCTGTGCCAGCTTCTCGGCACGCTCGGCGGCGGCGAGCGCCTCGATGACGGTGCCGAGCTGGTCGCCCAGGAGGACGCCATTGTAGGTGGAGTTGAAACCGATGCGGTGATCGGTCACGCGGTCCTGGGGCTGGTTGTAGGTACGGATCTTCTCGGAACGGTTGCCGTGGCCGATCTGGCTCTGGCGCTCGGCACCGAGCTCTGCCTGCTGCTTCTCGAGCTCCATCTCGTACAGACGGGCGCGCAGCATCTGCATGCAGACTTCGCGGTTCTGGATCTGGGAGCGCTGTTCCTGCGACTGCACCACGGTGTTGGTGGGCAGGTGGGTGATGCGCACGGCGGAGTAGGTGGTGTTAACGCACTGACCGCCAGGGCCGGAGGCACAGTAGGTATCGATGCGCAGGTCGGACTGGTTGATCTGAACGTCGATCTCCTCGGCCTCGGGAAGCACGGCGACGGTTGCCGTGGAGGTCTGGATGCGACCCTGGGACTCGGTCTTGGGAACGCGCTGGACGCGGTGCACGCCGGACTCGAACTTCATGACGGAGTAGACGCGGTCGCCCTCGACCTTGAACTCGATGGACTTAAAGCCGCCGGCCTCGCTGGGGCTGGAGTCGAGCACGGTGGTCTTCCAGCCGCGCGACTCGCAGAAGCGCTGATACATCTTGTACAGGTCGCCGGCGAAGATGGCCGCCTCGTCGCCACCGGCGGCGGAGCGAATCTCGACGATGGTGTTCTTGTCGTCGTTGGGGTCGCTCGGGATGAGCATGTACTTGATGTCTTCCTCGAGCTGGGGAAGCTTGGCCTCGTTTTCGGAGATGTCCATCTGGAGCATCTCCTTCTCATCGGCATCGGTAGTATCGTGGAGCATTTCCTTGGCAGCCTCGATGTCATCGAGCGCGCCGATGTACTCGCGCGAGGCAGCGATGAGGTCGGACTGGTGCGCGTACTCCTTGTTGAGACGCGTGAACTCCTTGATATCGGAGGCGACGGCTGGGTCGGAAAGCTTCTTCTCGAGCTCCTCGTAGGCCTTGATGATCTTTTCGAGCTTGTCGCGCATGACGGACTCCTTTTATATGCGTGAAGGTGAAAATCGGCAGAATTGATGGGGCGCGGGGCGCCGCTGCGGGGGTAAAGCCCGGCTAGAACATGTCGATCTTCAGATACATGCGCATCCCTTCGCGTATGGGGGTACATAGTTGCGGTCTAACCCATACATGATAGCGTGCGCAGGCAAACCTGCATATAACCCGCACGGAATGAGTGGACATAGCCGTTGGGGACGTTCATTAACGACTAGTCGTTTAAGAACGTCCCCAACGGCTAACAAAGGGACTGTCGCTTTGTCACATTCTAGAGCGTTTGAAGCAGAGCGATGAAAAAGCGTACGCCCTGGAGGTAAGCGCGGCGGGTGATGCGCTCGTTGGTGCCGTGGACACCGCGCTCGCACTCGTCATCGTCTACCACAAAGGCCGAGAAGCGAATGCACTCGGGGCAAATGCGCTGGTAGTTGGCAGCATCGGTCGCGCCAATCACGGTCGAGGGAACGATACCGATAGGAGCTCCGCCCGCCGCTGATGATCCGTTTTCCTCCGTCCCCTCTGGATCACGGAAATAGCGGGCGGCGATGGCGCGGACGGTCTCGAGTCCCGGTCCGCCGATGCGCGGAGACGGCGAGGGTTCGGAGCTGCCAGGACCGAGCTCGATCTCGACACGGTCGGCGAGCCCCGCCTCGGCAACGGCGACGCGGCAGCAGGCCACGACATCGGCCACACTCGTGCCCTCGAGCATGCGGAAATTGATATTGGCCCACATATCCTGCGGCATCACGTTAGCACCGGTGCTACCGCCCTCGATTTGGGTCGGTGCACAGGTGGTGGTCACGAGCGGATAGAGCTTCTTGCTGGCAAGGCACTCGCGCACGATGGCGTCCTTGTTGGAGGCAATCTCGTCGGCCGTGCAGAGTCCCAGCTCGACGAGCTGTGCGACAAGCAGGTCCGTGACGCGCGTCGGCCATTCGATATCGCAGATTGCGGCGATGGCGCGGCCGAGCACCTCGAGCGACGTGCCGCCGTAGGGGTTGGAAGAATGTCCGCCCTCGCTACGCGTCCTCAACACGATATCGGCGTAGCCCTTCTCCGCGAGATCGGCATGCATAAGCCAGCCCTCGCCCGCGCCGTACTCGGCAGCCGGAACGATGCGGTAGTCGCCCTCGTCGATCAGGTACTCAAGCTCAATGCCGCGCTCCTCGAGCGCGCGGCCGATGGCGCCTGCGCCGTACTGCGTCGTCTCCTCGTCCTGACCAAAGGCCAGGAGCAGCGTGCGCTCGTGCTGCCAACCGTGCGCCAGCGCATACTCAACCGCCTCGAGAATACCTGCGACCTGGTCTTTCATGTCGATGGCACCACGGCCCCAAATGTAGGCGTCGTCCACATGTCCGCTAAAGGGGGCGTGCGTCCAATCGGCCTCAGTACCCGGCACCACGGGGACCACGTCCATGTGACCCATGAGCATAACGGGCTTGAGAGCAGAGTCGGAGCCGGAAAGCGTCACCAGCAACGAATGATCGATGAGCTCAGCCTTACCCGCCGCAAATACGTGCGGCCAGGCCCGCTGCATATACGCGCGCAGGTCGTCGAACGGCTGCCAGTCCACCGCCTCGGCATCCATGCTCGAAATGGTCGGAAACGACAGCACGCGGCCCAGGCGCTCGCACGCACCAGCCTCGTCTATATCGGCAAAATCATCCTCATGCGCAAAAAAGCGCCAAACCTCGGCCATGACATCCTTTCGATTGTGATGACGAGGGCCGCCCCACGGGAGCGGCCCTGCAACGTAAGTGTTTGCGGTCGGTTATTTGTCCTCGAGATAACGCGAGAGGAACTCGCGGGTGCGCTGGTGCTTGGGGTTGCCGAAGAGCTCGGCCGGTGCGGCATCCTCGAGCACCACGCCCTTGTCCATAAAGACCACGCGATCGGACACCGTGCGTGCAAAGGCCATCTCGTGCGTGACGACGACCATGGTCATGCCGTCGGCAGCGAGCTTGCGCATGACCTCGAGCACCTCGCCCACGATCTCGGGGTCGAGCGCCGAGGTCGGCTCGTCAAACAGCATGATCTGCGGATTCATGCACAGGGCACGAGCGATGGCCACGCGCTGCTTTTGACCACCGGACAGGCGACCCACGGCGGCGTGCGCGAACTTTTCGAGTCCCACGCTCGTCAGATGCTCCATCGCGACCTTCTCGGCCTCGACCTTGCTCATCTTTTTGAGCGTGACGGGCGCGAGCGTGCAGTTGTCGAGCACGTCCATGTTGTTGAACAGGTTGAAGCCCTGGAACACCATGCCGATGTCCTCGCGCAGTTTATTGATATTGCAGCGCTCGGCAGTAAGGTCCTGACCGTGGAACCAGATATGGCCGGCATCCGGAGTCTCGAGCAGGTTAAGGCAGCGCAGAAACGTCGACTTGCCCGAGCCCGAGGCGCCGATGATGGTGACGACCTCGCCGGGATTGACGGACAAGTCGATGCCCTTGAGTACCTCGAGTGAGCCAAAGCTCTTGCGCAGGCCCTCGACGCGGATAAGCGGCTCTTGGTTTTGCACGGCTGCCGCAGTGCCGGTAGTGGCGGTATCTGCCATGATGATTCTCCTCGTCTTAAGCCTAGTTAGAGCTGGGCAGCGTGGCCGGAGCCTCGGCGCCGAGCTTTTTGCCAAAGGCCTCGAGCAGGCGGCTCGCCACGAGCGTCAGGATCAGATAGACCACGAGCGCCACGCAGTAGACCTCCATCTGGCGGTAGTACACGCCGGCGACGGTGGTGGTGGCGTACATGAGGTCGAACACGCCGATGACCGAGAGCACCGACGAGTCCTTGATGTTGATGATGAGCTCGTTGGTGAGCGCCGGGATCGCGTTTTTAATACCCTGAGGGAACACGACCTTGCGCATAGCCTGCCACTGCGACAGGCCCAGCGAGCGCGCTGCCTCGGCCTGGCCGGGATCGATGGACTCGATGCCGCCGCGCAGGACCTCCATCATGTAGGCGGTGGAGTTGAGCGAGATGGTGACGAGGCCGGCGGTGAAGGTACTCCAGATCTGGTTGGCCTGGGCGGTCTCGAAGCCCATGCCGCGCAGAACGGTAAAGCCCGCGTAATAGATGAGCAGGCCCTGGACCATCATGGGCGTGCCGCGCACGATGGTGGAGTAGACGGTCGCAAAGCCGCGGCCGATGCTCTTAAAGAAGTGCACCAGATCGTTATCCACGCGGTCGAACGTCTGAATACGCAGGAACACAAAGAGCAGCGCCAGGAAAAAGGCGATGACGGTGCCGAAGGTGGCAAGCGCGATGGTGATCTCGATACCGCGAATAAAGAAGTCCCCGCTCTTGTAGGTCATGTAGACCAGGCTCGACAAAAAGTCGCTGGGGTTGGAGTCCGAGACAATACTCACCTGCACCAGGTCGATAAACGACATGACGCAGCGGTCGACAAAGAAGATCGCCGCGATGACGACCACGACGTAGCTGCCTAAGCGTGCGCCACGACGGAAACGCTCGGATGCGAACGGCGACGTTTCGCGATAGTCGTTCCAGTGCATGAGCTTGGTGACCAGCGCCGCCGCCGACACGACGAGCCAGGCCCAAAGGATTGCCCAGAGGCAGTCTTGGAACACGCCCGTAGGCGCCAAGAAGCTCAGCGGCGTAGGATTGCGTTGGCTAAACGCCAGGCCGAGCGCCGCGATAACGCTCGTGCCCAGGTACACATAGCGGTGGTCGGCCTTGATAAAGGAGACCAGACGATTAATGGCTTTCATGCTGCCTCCTTATGCCGGCTGACGGTCGAGGCACGCGTCCCACATTTGGTCGCGCTCCTCTTGGCTAATGCCCTTGAGTGTCTTGTCGATGAGCTTAAGCAGCTTGTCCGAGCCCTTGCGGCAGCCAACGTTTGCCGCGACCTCCTGCTTAAAGCCCTCGCCCTCGGCAAAATGAATGGGGACAATGCCCGGGTTTTGGGCCATATAGCCTTTCTCGTTCTCGGTGTTGTACGTCACAGCGTCACAGGTACCCTGCAGCAGGTTCGAAAACACCGTGGGAACCGAATCGACCGGGTTTTTGTGCACAACGCCCGGAATCTCGTCGATGACGGTATCGAGCATGGTGTCCTTTTGGCCGAGCACCGTGGCACCGCTAAAGTCGCTGAGCTTGGTGGCGTTTTGGTAAGGCGAGCCCTCTTTTACGAACAGGCCAAAGTAGCCAATGAAGTACGGGTCGGAAAAGCCGACCGACTCCTCACGCTCGGGCGTGGCGCTCATACCGGCGATGATGAGGTCGATCTGGCCGTTGTTGAGCGAATCGATAAGGCCCGAGAAGCTCTGCTTGACGGCAACGGGCTCGCCACCGAGGGCCTTGCAGACGATCTTGGCGATCTGCACGTCGTAGCCATCGGCGTAGGCTCCCTGCACGTTGTCGATGGGAATGGTGTACTCGCTGGCCTCGGAGACCTGCCAGTTGTACGGGGCGTAGGCCGCCTCCATACCGATACGGATCTTGTCCTTGCCGATAACGGAATCGGACAGGTCGTCGCGACCGCCGCCCGTCGTGGGCTGAACTACTTCCAGCGTGGAGGGGCGCTGGCAGCCGGCAAGTGCGCCGGCGACGACGGTAGCGCTCGCAGCAAGAGCGCTACCCAAGAAGATACGACGGCTGCACACCGGCTGTGGATGCGCGTCGCGTTGTAGTCGAGGTTGCATCTGATGCCTTCCCTGTTGAATCGTATGCTGACGACTTAACAGGATATACGCCAGCGACCAGCAGCGCAGCACAAGCTCGAAAAATTAATAGACACACGGTAGTCATTGGGGACGCCGATGTTTTGGCAATGCCGGCGAGCGACGTCCAGAGCGAACAAGTGGCATGAAAAAGGCAAGGCATGACCAGAAGGTCTATGCCTTGCCTTTTGAATGACAAATTATCGCTCTGGACGGCGCACAGCATCGACCGAGCGGCGGAACCTCTAGAGCAAGGTGACGCTAAAGCTGCGGACGTCCGTCTCGCCCGGCGCCAGCGTAATGGTGTTGGCCTTGTGCTCAAAGACGTCGTCCTCGGTGTCCATGGTGGTGTGGCCGGTCCAGGGCTCGAGCGCCACAAACGGGGCGTCGTTGGCGGCAGACCACACGCCGATGTACTTAAAGCCCTCAAAGTCGATCTTGACGCCGTGGCCCGACTTGCGACCGCGCAGCGTGAGCGTGGAGCCCGGGGTATCGGTGAGCATGATGGCGTCGTTATCGAAGCTGCGGTGCGTGATGGGCAGCACGTCCGAGTTGTCGGGAGCCTTGTAGCTACCCTCGAACGTCATAAGGCCATCGGGCGTGATGACGGGGGCCTCGCTAGTCCAAGCCTCGGTAAACGCCAGCTCGTAATCCTCGAATGCCTCGTCCTCGGCACCGGGAGCGGGCACGTTAAATGCGGGGTGGCCGCCCACCGAGAACGGCAGGTCCACGTCGCCGGTGTTGGTGACGGCAAAGGTCTGCGTGAGGGTGGCGTCGCCGGTCAGGGCATAGGTCATGTTGAGCTTAAAGTGGAACGGGAACGCCTTGAGCGACTCGGGCGTGTCGGTGAGCTCGTAGGTAATGGACGAACCATCCTCCGACACCTCGACGATCTTATGCTCGACAATGCGCGCGATGCCGTGGCGCGCCATCTCGCAGGTACCGGCCGCAGACGTCGCCGTGTTGTTGCGCAGCGATCCCACGATGGGAAACAGAATGGGCGCGTGCTTGCCCCAAAAGGCCGGGTCGCCCTGCCACAGGTACTCGTTGCCGTTGAGGGCAAGGCTCGTGAGCTGGGCGCCCATGGAATCGATGGCCGCGGTAAGGCCGCCGCGCTTGATGGTGGTGACGGTGGACATGCTACTTCCTCCAAAAGTAAACAACAGTGTCGAGGGCTATTGTCCCACTCTTAGCGGCAGGTCGCGACGGCAGGCTCAGTTATTGAGCAATCGCGTAAAGGTCAAACCCGCCCTGCGGCGTGCTATCGACCGTATCGGATGCTTGCGAATTAAAACTCACCGGGACCATGCGCTTTGAGGCACGGAAACGCGTGCCGTCGGTGGCAACGGGCGGCTCATCGACCGTGAGCTCGTAGTCACCGGGCTTGAGCTCGATACCGTCACCTTCGGAATTGACGTATTGATACTCGTCGATTGCTTGTCCCTTGAGCGTGCGGCCCACAATATGGACGAGCATCTGGCTGTCGCCGCGCGCGGTATCCCACGTCGCGCCGTCCTTGACCTCGACCGACACATGTACCGAGCGCGTGCGGCTGAGCGACTGTTCGACGGACATCTCGGCCTTGGCGGCATCTTCGCGCTGCTGCTCAACGTGGCCCCAGACGCTGCCGATTGCCGAGCAGGCGATAACGCCAGCCATAAAGGCGATGAGGATGGGGCCGAGCGGGGAGCGGCGGCGCAGGTCTTCCTCGCGAGACAGGTCGGGGCGATGCGTGGGCGCAGGCGCCTGGGCACCCTGCGCGGGCACGTCGAGAATGCTGAAAGATGCCGTACTGCCGGGGTCGATGGTATGACGCGGTTGCGGAGTCTTTGCCGGCGAGATGGACATATCGGCCGGCTCGCCCAGCGCCGCCGTAGCGTCGGCCTTTGCCTCGTCGGCCTCGGCCTGGGCCCAGGCCTGCTCGAAGGTCAGGGGCTCGGCGGGGTCGGAGTCGGTATCCGAGTCGAGCGCGCTTTCGGCATCGGCATCGCTGCCGGCTTCGGTGCCAGCGACAGCCTCGACCTCGGCACCGTCGCTCGACTCGTCACTTGGCAAAGGCTCGTCCCACTCCTCATCCGGAGCCTCGCCCTCGCTATACCACCATTCAAAGCCATCGATATCCATACGGGGGCACCCCCTTGGCCTCGCAAATAAACACTTGCCAGCCTTATACCCCCAGATGGCACGGCGGCTCGCCGGCACAGATAGGAAAACCATCACAACATTCGACGCTTTTCCTCGTTTTCGAGATTTTCATCGAATGTTGTGACG
>UREE01000078.1 GCA_900546825.1 uncultured Collinsella sp.
GGATGAAGATACGTGCGACGGGGGCGAGGCGAATGGCTGAGCGGTATCGATATGCGGGTTCAACGGTATTATATTGACCACATAGATTTTTAACTTGCATTTCTACCCGCCCTTTTCGTAGAGTCGCCGATACGTGCTTAGCGCACCCTCGGCGCGTCCAGCAGGCTTTGCGAAATGGGATCCAGGAGACTTCGGCGCAGCATCATCTTGCGGAATGCTTCTAATGAGCCTCCCATCCTTCAAAAACAGAATCTCATCGCACAGCCTATCGACCGAATCCAAGATGTGGGATGACATGATGATGCACGTACCAGAATCGGCCAGCTTCCTGAGAATCTCGGAATGCAAGTCCACCCTGCTGGGGTCGAGCGCGTTCATGGGCTCATCTAATAGAAGGTACCGCGCGCCCGTCGCATACGCAATCGCCAGGGTAAGCTGCTGCTTCATGCCCTGGCTCAGAGTGCGGATCCTCATCTTCGCGAACTCGCCTATCTGCGTTTGTTCCACTATCTCTTCGATATCGCGAGCATGCGGCCACATATCGCAAACCATCTTGAGGTGATCTTCCGCACGCAATCCGGGATACAGCAGCGTCCCCTCACCAGGTGCATAGAAGATCATAGAACGGACCTCTCTCGCACCCGTACCCTGTACCTCATCCAGAACGATGCTCCCGTCCACGCGAGGACCCGGCAAACCTGCCATCGCACGCAGCAACGTCGTCTTTCCATGCCCGTTCGGAGCGACGAGACCGTAGACCGTACCCGGGGCAAACTCAGCGTTCACCGAATCTACGAGCACCTTCTTTCCATAAGAGATCGTCAGCGTTTGAAGGTCAATCATCGAGATCATCCCCTTTCGATCTTTGGAACACTCAGGCGCACCATCAACGGAGATACGGCGCCCAAGACCACCAGCAGAGCGCCCGATGCGCCGACGACCTCTCCAAAAGGCATCGCGTTCGTCCCTCGCCCAAGGAACCCAATCGTCCCCACCTGGGAAGCGGGATCAAACGAGGCGAATGGAGCCAGCAGCGCGACGCCCATGCCCACGCTTTCAACATGAGCGCTCAACGAACCCAACACCAAGAGAACCGCGCAAACCATTCCGGTGACAACGGGGTTGCGGCTAATCGCTGCTGTCAACGCAGCGACGACGGAAATCACGTCGTATGCCATGACCAGCAACGGAATACTGCACAACACCGCCTCCCCCACCATGGACGTTGTCGAAGCTCCCGCCCGAATGAGAGCGACGGGATACTCCGATCCACCCGCACCGTTCTTAATCACGGACACAACGACAGCGGGAACCATCGACACCAAAAGCAGCACCAAGCCAAGCAGGAGAGCCAGCGCAACAGCCGTCAGAAAACGCACATGCGCTGTTGCGGGGATCTGGAGAACCAGAAGGGAACGACACTGCAGGTGGGTGCACGCGAGCGATGTGACAACCACGGGCAACAGCAAAAATAAGGAGGGAAGCGCTGCCTGGAGATACGAAAGGAGGATTAATGGGGGCATCTTCGTACTTAACTCGTAAACCTTGGGGTCCGGCAAGCTCGCGATCGACTCAAGCAGAAGGGCGCGCGCCTCCGCACGAGAAGGAGTCTCCGGCTCGATTCCGATCGATTGCAGGAGAGTCGCATCTGCCGCGCCCAGCTCACCTCGAGCGCGCTCGTACGTCGCAAGGCTTCGAAACCCCTCCGCAGGCATAGGCGCGTACACGAAACCCGAAAGAGCATCCCGCATGTCTTCCAGGGCCGCTTTGCCCTCGACGTCCATATTCGCAGCGTTCTGCTCTAGATACCGATCTATTGAACGGAGCTCCCCATCCCTATACCGAACAGCGGAAACGTTATCAGCGTCAGGAAACATCTCGACCAGAGCCGGGGCCAGCATCGTCGTCGACATTGCAATCGCGCATACGGCGAGGGTAGGAGAACGCAGGAGCAGTTTCCCCATCGTTCTTACGTATGCAACGGCGGAGGCACAAGCGCTCGAACGAGTTGCCGTTCTCGATGCAGTGAAGGAGCCTCTCTCTCAAGACAAATCGGGGATATCGGGCACGCGCAGCCGCTCTTTCCAGCAACGCAAAGCAGGCTAATTGCCAGCACCTCGATCCCGATTGCGCATACGAGGGCAATCGCGCCACGCTCGAAGCAAAGTCCAGGCAGATTCACTATCTGCGTTGTCGGGTACGAGCTATAGGCGCCGACGGTCAACTCAGTGTTCGCATACGTAAGGGGATTCAACAGGGCGAACTCACGTAAAGCGATGGATCTTCCGTAATACCCGGGAACCATCGTCACCCCCATCAGGGCACATACGAACACGATTCCAAGCGTAGGGTTATTGGCAATCTTCACGGCAAGGTGAACGACAAGCGAGATGAACGCTGCCACCAAGAATTGCAAGATGGCCGTCTGCGCGAACACCAGCCAAGCCGGTTTGATAACCGGAGTCGCATATTGAATGTAGCCTATCGGATAGAACGGCGAGCCCGGGCCATTCTTCACAAGCGCGGCGATTATCCCTGGAAGATTGATGGCGAGGACGGCAAGCATTGCAAAAACACTCGCCCATACGCTCGATGCAACAAGTCTACCCAGCTCGCCCATCGGTGCCTGGATGATGAGCTTTTCACGTTTGTTAAGACGCGCGGCAAGGAACGAGACGGCAACGGCCGTTGCGACCCATAGCAAGTACTCCTTCGATCCGTCATAATAGGTGTACTCTCCATCCGATATCTGCAGAAACGGAAGTAGGGGAGAGAGCGGTGCCAAGATAAGACGTCCCGCGGCAAGAGGGTACAGAAGCGCGGGCATGCTTGATGAAGAGGTATAGACACCGTCCTCCCCCGCATTCACAAGCGCGTCCGCATAGGATGCTGACAATTCCTGCTCAACACGGGTTATTCCCGACTCGAGGTATTCGACCCGTCCGTCGATGCCAGCCTCGCTCCTGAAGACGGGCAGAGCACAAAGAACCATCAACGCAACAACGACAACACAGAGCGACCTGGAGGAGAGAAGCGACCTAAAGATCGCCTTCGAGATTTTGAGCATATTCATCGCCAACCTTAACCTCATCCAGTCGGAACAGAGGGGCCGAACAAAATGCTCGGCCCTTATTACTTGCCGGCAAAGTCAATTTAACATAAACTGTTAAAAAGTAACCTGAGTTTTTTAAATTCTTCGGAGGTTATTATGAGTTCCGACAATCGCACTCCCCGGCTTCATTCCTTCCGCATCGCATGTGCGATAGCCTCTGCGACCCTTTGCGCCACCGCCATCGCACAAGTGGCGTTCTCCTTAAAGCCAGCAATCGAAGTGCTCGACAACCCTGTAATTGCAGACTCCCCCGCGTATCCAGCCCTTGCGATCTCGACATTGGTCCCTGCCGTCATCGGTATCGCTACGACCATCCTCAGCGCCGTTCTCGTGTGGACGATCAAGAGCGGAGACCCCTTCAAGAAAGGGTCTGCGACATGCTTGAAGGTGCTCGGCATTCTCTTCGTTGTTCAAGCTGCCACCAGCCTCTACGCCGGCTCACTCAAAACCTCCGTTTCGATGTTTGGCGGCGAGGGGGCCGTCGGCGCCCAAGAGATCGCTTCATCATTCGATTGGACCTCTCTGGTTCTCGGCATCGTCCTGTTCATGCTTTCCCAGCTCTTCTTGTACGCCCGAGAGCTGTACCTCGACTCCGACGAGATTGCGTAAGGAAACGCCATGCCCGTAATTGTTCGCCTCGACAAGATCATGGCCGAGCGAAAGATTTCCTCGAACGAACTTGCCGAAAGGATTGGAACCACGCCCGTGAACCTGTCCCGTATTAAAAAAGGGCATATTCGCGGCATTCGCTTCAACACACTCGAGCAGCTATGCCTCGCCCTTCGTTGCCAACCCGGAGACCTTCTCGAAGTCATGAGCGAAGAGGATGCCCGAAAGGAGTTCGGACTCGATTGGTCCGCCGAGGATTAGAGGGCGGTCGTACTCGCCCTGCACACGGGGATGCGAATCGGCGAGGTCTGCGGCCTTCGGTGGTGCGATGTGGATTTCGAGACGGGCCTGATCTCGATCAGACACTCGGTGGCGTACGCGAAGGGAATGGGTTCGTTTATCAAGGACACCAAGACCCATGACGCCAGGGGTATCCCCATCGACCCGGTCGGCCTACTCCCCTTCCTGAAGGAGACCCACGAGATCGACTGCGGAAAGCTGCGCTTGCGCGGCCTTACCGGGGCGGTCGAGATCGGGGACTGCTACATCCTGTCGGAGCCGGGCGCGACCTTCGCGACGACAAGCTATATCCGCAGGGCGTTCAAGACGTTCTCGGAGACCAACGGCCTCATGGGCACCAACGACGAGCTGATCACGTTCCACGGCCTTCGCCACACGTTCGCAACGCAGTGGATCCGCCAAGGCGGCGATATCAAGGCGCTCCAATCGATCCTCGGCCACAAGGACGCCATGGCGACGCTCAACGTCTACGCCGACATCGAGCCCATCTCCAAAATCCATGACATGCTGCGCGCCACGCCGTGCCTTTGGCGTGGGCACCTCGGGCCGAGGGTCGATCCGGGTCCCATGTTCCAACAGAGGATCCAGGAGTCCATCGAGACGCTCCAGGCGTTCGGCTACGGCATCACCGAGCCGGACGACCGAAATATCGCCATACGCGACGTGAAGACGAACAGTTGGCTCTAGCTCACCGAGTACGCGGCAGTGCTGGGCCCATCCCAACTGAGGTCACGGTGGTCCGATAGGGGCGCCGCCCGCGGCATGCGCCGCGGAGCGGTATCCCCTACCGAAGGGCGGGGATGCCCTCCGCTTCCAGTTCGGAATCAGCCGTCGGAGGCGTTCGGCTGACTGCGGGAACGGCCTGTCCGCTCAATGTGTTCGGCTGAGATCGGAAATCAACCCAACACGAGCCGGACACGCGCCAGACGGCTCTTCCCCGTACGGCCTTCCCCCTTACGCTCATGTTGCAGGCATGTAACGCCGCAGCGAGCGCGCCTTTTTTTGCGCCAGACAGGTACAATGATGAACACTGTACCGTAGCGGAGCGCCCCGCGCGCGCCGCAATCACGCGAAAGGGTTTCCCATGGCCGAGATCTCGTCCTCCCGTATCGTCATCACCGTCCTTGGCAAGAACCGCCCCGGCATCGTCGCCGGCGTCACCCGTGTCCTAGGCGAGGCCAACGTCGACATCCGCGACATCACGCAGTCCATTATCGAGGACATCTTCACCATGACCATGCTGGCCGATACCGCCGAGTCCAAGCTCGACTTCGCCGAGCTGCAGAAGGCGCTGGCCGAGGCCGGCGAGCTTTCGGGCGTCAACGTGTCCATCCAGCGCGAGGACGTCTTCAACTTCATGTACCGCCTGTAGCGAGCAAGCCGCTGGGGATAGCCTGACGCGCGCATGCCCATGCAAGTCACCCCGATGCGGCCCGGAGAGGAGCGCGCATGGCCTACGACGCCAAGAAAATCTATTACCGCTTCGATGACCACTTGAGCCGCCTGGTTCTGGATTACGAAGCAAGCCGCCAGATTTCGCCTGAGAGCGAAAGCCTCTACCACGGCCTGCCGACCGACCCTTATGACGAGGGCCTGTTTGTTGAGCACAATGTCAAGCGCGGCCTGCGCAATGCCGACGGCTCGGGCGTGGTCGCGGGCCTCACTCGCATCTCGGATGTGCACGGCTACAACAAGGTCGACGGAAAGGTCGTGCCCGATCAGGGCAAGCTCACGCTGCGCGGCTACAGCATCGAGGATCTGGTCAACAATGCCCAGGCCGAGAATCGCTACGGCTACGAGGAAGTCGCCTATCTGCTTATCACGGGTTCGCTGCCCAACAAGGAAGAGCTCGACGGCTTTTGCGAGCGCCTGGGCGCCTTTAGACATCTGAGCGACGAGTACGTCAAAGAGTTCCCTATGACCACGGTGTCGTCGAGCATCATGAACGTGCTCCAGCGCGCCGTGCTGCTGCTCTACGCCTTCGATGCCGAACCAGACGTGATCACGCCCGAGCATGAGATCGACGTGGCTATTTCCATGCTCGCACGTCTCCCGCGCATCGCCGCCTTCGCACACATGGCCTCGATCGCCAAGCTTCGCGGCTCCGAGGTTCACGTGCCGCACCCCACGCCCGGCCTCTCCACCGCCGAGACCATCCTACAGGTGCTCCGCGGCGGTATGGCGTTCACCCGCGATGAGGCCATGCTGCTCGACGTGATGCTCATGCTGCATGCAGAGCACGGCGGCGGCAACAACTCCACGTTTGCCTGCCGCGTGCTGTCCTCCTCGGCCACCGACCCGTATTCCGCCTACGCCGCGGCCATCGGCTCGCTCAAGGGCCCGCGCCACGGCGGTGCCAACGCCAAGGTCGTGTCCATGCACGAGGACATCCGTGCGCATGTCTCCAATTGGGAGGACGAGGACGAGGTCGCGGCCTACCTGGGCAAGATCCTCGACAAGCAGGCCTTCGACGGCACCGGCCTCATCTACGGCATGGGCCACGCCGTCTATACGCTGAGCGACCCGCGCGCCGAGGTCTGCCGCCGTTACGCGCGCTCGCTTGCCGCCAAGAAGGACTTGGGCGAGGAGTTCGCGCTCATCGAGCGCATCGAGCGCCTGGCCCCGCAGGTGATGCGCGACCACGGCATGACCAAGCCCATCTGCGCCAACATCGACCTGTACACGGGCTTTATTTACAAAATGCTCGGCGTGCCCGAGACGCTCTTTACACCGCTGTTCGCCGTCGCCCGTATGGCCGGCTGGTCGGCGCACCGCATGGAAGAGCTCTTCTGCGCGCACCGCATCATCCGTCCCGCGTATCGCCCGGTTATCGAGCCGCTGGAATACAAGCCGCTCGCCGATCGCTAGGACGCGGACCGTTATAGAACCCGAGCGTGGCCAGGGCATCACCGCCCTTGGCCACGCTTTTTATGACAGTAGAAAGGATCGCAGCGAATGATTGTGTTTTCCGATATGGATGGAACGCTGCTGACGAGTGATAAGCAGATGAGCGACGCCACCTGGGCGATGCTCGACGAGCTTGCGCGACGCGGTATTGAGTTTGTGCCCTGCACGGGGCGCCCGCTGTCGGGTGTCTTTGAGCCCATCCTCGCCCATCCTGCCGTGCACTACGCGGTCTGCGCCAATGGTGCCAGCGTCTGGCAGCTCGACGACGGTACGCCCACCGACACCTCACGTGCTACGCGCATTTTGAGCCGACCGCTCGATTGCGGCATTGCCCATCGCATCCGCCGCATCGCCGCCGGCCACGATGTGACCTTCGATATCTTCGCGGACGGGCAGTGCTTCCTCCCCCGCTCGCTCTACACGCGCCTGGATGAGTTCTGCGGCGGCGACCCCCACATCGCAGCTTCGCTCAAGCGCACACGAACACCGATCGACATGGATATCGACAGCAAGATCGACGAGGTCGAGACGCTCGAACGCATCGCCATGTACTGGCACGACCCGGCCGATCGCGACGCCATCGCGGCGGAGCTCGACACGCTCGGGGGCATTGAGGTCACACGTTCGTACGCCATGAATATCGAGGTCATGGGCGAGGGCGCCACCAAGGGAACGGCTCTCACGTGGCTATGCGAGCACTTGGGCGAGCGTCTCGCCGACGCCTGGGCGTTCGGCGACAACATCAACGACATCCCCATGCTGCAGGCAGCGGGCCTGAAACTGGGTGCCCGCCCCGAGGAGCTGAATATCACCGACCCGGCGCTCATCGAGAGCATCCATGCCCGGTACGCCGCCGCAGGCAGCCGCATCATCAATGCCAATACCTTTGGCGCTTCCGCCCACAAGCTGGCAGACAGCGAGTACACGCTGGAGGAGATCATTGCGGCGGGTATTGCCAA
>UREE01000079.1 GCA_900546825.1 uncultured Collinsella sp.
AGCTACGTCCCCAGGACAAGTCGATATTTTACCTACGGCTCGCCAACTGTCAACGCCCAATAACCAGTCTTTTTGGGGCGGAGCTTTTTTGACCACCATTTGCCCGATGATTTTTTAATCCCCGTCCCAGAAAAATCATCGACGAACGCACTACTTTGCGCTGATAAGAACACCGGTGGTGTCGAAGGCCGGGGTGAAGCTCTCGTCTACAGCGCCGCCCTCTTGCCAGAACATCGTCGTAAAGCCCAGGTCGTCGGCATGGTCGAGCACCTGCTCGTACTCCTCGCGCGTCACGGCGCGTGCCAGGTCGCCGCCCTGCTCTCGCATGAGCGCATTGGGCGTGTACTGGTTCATGACCGAGATCGGCACGTCGCCCACCGTCTGCCACACCAGGTCTAACACGCGGCATGAGTCATCCGCATGCCCCGGCAGCACCAGGTGGCGCACGATGATGCCACGCTTCATGAGCCCGTCCTCGTCCACCAGCTCTCCCCCGCGGCGCTCGATCTCGCGCGCCATTTGCGCTAAACCCGACACGGCCACACGCGGGTAGTCCTGAATATGAGAGAGCGACTGCGCAAGCCCCGCATCGGCATATTTAAAGTCGGTGAGCCACACGTCAACCAGATCGCCGAGCGCCGCCACGGCACTCGCGCGCTCATAACCGCTCGTGTTGTAGACGATTGGGATGACCAGCCCGCGCGCCCGTGCCGCGGCAATCGCCGCCGGCAGCAGGTGCGCGTAGTGTGTCGCCGTCACCAGGTTAATATTGTTCGCACCCTGGTCCTGCAGCTCCAACATAATCTCGACCAAGCGCTCGGGCGAAATCACAAGCCCAAAATTGCCCGTCGAGATCTCGTGGTTCTGGCAATAGACGCATTTGAGCGAGCAGCCGCTAAAGAAGATCGTGCCCGAACCGGCCTCGCCCGAGATAGGCGGCTCCTCCCACATATGAAGCGCCGCGCGGGCCACCTTGAGCGTGTCGTCGGCACCGCATACGCCGTGCGCGCCCTCATCGCGCGCCGCACCGCAACGGCGCGGACACAAATGGCAGGCGGGCGAAAAAAGTTCGGTCAACGACGTCGGCATAAAAACATGCTCCAAAACAACGATTCAGCAGCTCAAGCGCAAAAGGACCAACCGCACGGACGGCTCGAGCCCAAGGTGCCGTAATCGTCCGACACGATTTTTGTAATGTCAAGACTGGAATCCACAAAGTGCCGCTTTATGATGTAGGTATTCCGCCCCCCGCGGAGCAACTGGGTGAACCGTCGCGTTTATTTAGGGAGCCCACACAGTCGTACCTAGTACAGGTATCCTTCGTTGTTAAGGACGCTGGAACGGTCGATGAGGGCACCCACCTGTTTTAGGTGGGTTCATTTTCGTAACGTGGGGGGTGGTTTTCTTTTGCCGAAAATCACCATTACAGTCCATATGGATTCCCGCCGGCATCCCGACAAGCCATCGACGACATCCCAATATCTGGTAAGCGCGTGATTATCGCTGCGTGCAATTACATGCACCCCCCTTGGTCGAGTATTATGGTTCGGCTATGCCCTTTGCGCATGGCGTTCTTCTGACCTTTTCCTTCGACGCTTGGCGGTTTTTAGATTCATGGCTTCATCCCCGAGCTACATACCGTACCTATGCGTGGCAGCGGCGGCCTTTATCACGACCTTCCTCGCGGTGCCCCTGGTCAAGCGCTTGGCAATTAAGCTCGATGCCGTCGACTATCCTTCTAAGCGCCGCATCAACACCAAGCCCATCCCGCGTTTGGGCGGAACGGCGGTGTTTTTGGGCCTGGTCGTTGCCTGCATTGTGCAAATCCTAGGCACCTGGCACCTAGGCTGGCCACCCGTCCTGGTGCCGCACCCGCGCCTTCACATTAGCTATCCCATGCTGGCACTCTCCTTTACCGTCATCTTTGCAACCGGCGCTATCGACGACGTCTTCCAGCTCAAGCCCAAGCAAAAGCTAGCCGGACAGGTCCTCGCCGCGCTTATCGCCTGTATCGGCGGCCTGCGGATCGGCGTCATCGTCAACCCGTTTGCCCCCGGCGAGATCATGCTCGGATGGCTCGCCTACCCCATCACCGTGATCTATCTGGTGGCATTCACCAACATCATTAACCTCATCGACGGCCTCGACGGCTTGGCCACGGGCATCTGCGGCATCGCGTCGTTCACCATGTTTTCGATGGCCGTTCTCTCGGGCCGCATCGACGCCGCCGCGCTCTCCATTGCGCTCTTTGGCGCTTGCCTGGCCTTTTTGCGCTACAACTTCAACCCCGCAAGCATCTTCTTGGGCGACTCGGGGTCGTTGCTTCTGGGCTTTGCACTGGGCTCCATCTCGCTGCTCAACGTGAGCCGCACCGCCGCGCTCACCTCGCTTATCATCCCGCTCATCGTTGCCGGCGTGCCCATCATCGACACGTTTAGCGCCATTGTGCGCCGCAAGCGCGCCCACATTAGCATCGGGCAGGCCGACAAGGGCCACATCCACCACCGCCTGATCCAAGAAGGCTACAACCAAAAACAGGCAGTGCTCCTCATCTACGCCTGGTGCATCATGCTTTCGGCCGGCGCCGCCGCGATTAACCAGGTCGAGGTGCCCATGCGCGTGCTCATCTTTACCGTGCTCGCCATTGGTTCGGCGGCCTTTGCCAAGCATCTACATCTGTTTGAGCCCGTGCTGCGCCACCATTACAACAAGCGCACACACGAGGATGAGCTCGTCACCCCCGACGACCCCGCCTTTAAGCAGGAGGAGCAGGCAGCCGAGGAACGTAAGGAAGAGCGCCACCACAAGCTCTAGGGTAAGCTGCCGAGGAAGCGCCCAGGCGCCGCCGGCCAAACGCGCAGCCATGCCGCGCCCATCGCACATGCCGCCGATCTCCCGCCCCTCGCCTACTTACGACCCGCCCCTCCAATAAACGCGTTATCATCTTGACCAATGAACATACGTTAGGAGCAATCATGCCAAACGAGAACAGCTACGAAGTCGCGCTGCAAAAGAGCAACGCCATTCGCGAGGGCCTGGCAAAAACGCCCGAGAAGTTCACCATGCTTACCGGCGACCGCCCCACCGGCCGCCTGCACCTGGGTCACTACTTCGGCACCCTCAAGGGCCGTGTGGAGCTGCAGAACATGGGTGCCAAGACCAACGTACTCATCGCCGACTACCAGGTCATCACCGACCGCGACACGACCGAGCACATCCAGGACAACGTGTACAACATGGTCATGGACTACCTTGCCTGCGGCATCGACCCCGACAAGACCATGATCTACGCGCACTCCGCCGTGCCCGCCGCCAACCAGCTCATGCTGCCGTTCCTGTCGCTGGTCTCCGAGGCCGAGCTGGCGCGCAACCCCACGGTCAAGGCCGAGATGGAGGCCTCGGGCCACGAGCTCACCGGCCTTCTGCTCACCTACCCGGTGCACCAGGCCTGCGACATCCTGTTCTGCAAGGGCAATGTGGTGCCCGTCGGTCGCGACCAGCTGCCGCACATCGAGCTCACCCGCACCATCGCCCGCCGCTTTAACAACCGCTACGGCAAAGTGTTCCCCGAGGTCGAAGCGCTGCTTTCCGAGACCCCGCTACTGCCGGGCCTGGACGGTCGCAAGATGAGCAAGAGCTACGGCAACGCCATCAACATCTCGATGACCGCCGAGGAGACGGCCAAGCGCATCAAGAAGAGCCAGACCGACTCCGAGCGCATGATCACATTCGATCCCGAGAACCGCCCCGGCGTGTCCGGTCTGCTTTCGACGGCCGCCATCTGCACTGGCCGTTCCGAGGTCGAGATTGCCGAAGAGATTGGCATGGGCGGCTCCGGCCAGCTCAAGAAGTACGTGACCGAGGCCGTCAACGAGTACTTCGCGCCGATCCGCGAGCGTCGTCAGCGCTACGAAAACGACCTGGACTATGTGAAGGACGTGCTGCACGAGGGCAACCGTCGCGCCAACGAGATTGCCGAGCAGACCCTGGCCGAGGTTCAGGACGCCATGGGCATGGTGTACTAGGCAAAGCGCCTTCGCACAACATAGACGGTGAGGCTGAATCCTCACCGAAACAGGAACAGGCCCGCTGGCAGATAGTTGCCAGCGGGCCTGTTCCCGAAGTACACCGTTGAATCGCACAGAGGGGAGGAATGCGAATCAAACTCAACAGGGCAGGCTTTTTCATCGCCTATTGCCTGCTCCGTTGCTGAAAACAATATAGTTCACCATGGTTTACTTTGCTGCGACAAACCGCGCCGCCATACCTTCTCCATAAGTTAACCTCGGTAAACCTGCCAAAACCACCACAAAGGGGATAGGCACCTTTGTGGTGGTTTAAGCCACGGCAGAGCCGCTAGAGCCCTGCAGGCCAGCGACAGGCGGCCAAGTCGACGTGCATGTCGTCCTTAAACGCCACACCCTCCCCTAGCAAAAGCTCACGTTGAGCATCGGGACCGCCAAAAGCAAAACCATCGCATATGCGGCCATCGGCAAACACCACGCGGTGACAGGGAATCTCGCCGGGACGCGGATTGCCATGCAGGGCATACCCCACGTACCGCGCACTTCGTGGACGTCCAGCAAGCAGCGCCACCTGACCATACGTGGCGACCATCCCCTCGGGAATCTGCTCGACCACCTCGTACACCCGCTCAAAAAAGCCCTCAGACGCCATTGCTCGCTCCTTTCCACCCGGAATAGCATAAACCACCACAAAGGCGCCTGTCCCCTTTGTGGTGGTTTTGGCAGGTGGGCTAGTTAACGGGCTGGAAGAAGGCCACGGCTACGGCGCCGGGGCCTACATGGGTGCCGATGGTGGCACCGATGGTGTGAACGGGCAGTTCGCCCTCGGTGTGGCCAGCCCACAGTGCCGCGCTGTCCTCGATATACTTCTTGAGCACCGCATCCGAAAGGCCCGTATAGCCGAGCGCCAGCGGCATGGAAAAGTCGATGCCGCCCGCCTTTTCGACCTTCTGGTTGAGCAGGTTACGTCCGTTCTTGGAACCGCGCGCCTTGCCCAGCTGCACGATCAGACCGTCCTCGGCAGCCACCACGGGCTTTACGTTGAGCAGCGTACCCACGGCACCGGCCGCAGCAGACAGGCGACCGCCGCGCACCAGGTACTCCAACGTCTCGAGCAGGCCGATGACGACCACGCGGTCGCGCACGGCCTCGACAGCCGCCGCAACCTGAGCCGCGCCCTGGCCCTCGTCCACCAGGCGCAGCGCATACTCGACCAGGACGCGCTCGCCCAGGGTGACGTTGTTGCTGTCTACCACGAACACGTCGCCACCTGGCGCCTCGGCAAGTGCGGTACGGGCACTCTGATTGGTGCCTGATAGCTTAGCGCCCACGGTAATAATCACAGCCTCGTCGCCGGCCTCACGTGCTTCGGCAATCGCCTGCGAAAACGCGTACGGGTTGACCTGGCCGGTCTTGGGCAGCTCGTCGCGCTCCACAAGCATCTCGTAAAAGCGCTGGTGATCGATGTCGACGCCATCCATATACACATCGGTGCCAAAGGTGACGGACAGCGGCAGAACACGCAGAGCGGGGTGCTCCGCCGGCGACATATCGCTGGCGGAATCGGTAATAATGCGGACGGACATAGCGAATCCTTTCTTGCGCAGGTCTCGCGCAGGGAATTTTGACAGCAATGTCCCGGCACGGCGTACGCGCTCAAACGGGACGATGCAGTTCTTGGCTGAAAGCTAGCTCCAGCGCGGCTCTAGATCTCGCGCAAGGTGTTGAGAATCGTGCGCAGCGACGCATACATCTGCTCGCGCTGCTCCACACCCATAGCCTTACCGGTGGTATCGAGCACCTCGCGAATGATGCGGTCCGCCTCGCTCATGCTCTCGCCGCCTAGAGCGGTCAGGCGCACCGGAGCACGATACTTAACGGCGGCATCGCCCGAATCATCGACCTCAACGTAACCGCCCTCCTCCAGATGCGCGAGCGTGCGCGAAACGGCGGCACGGGTCACGCCTGCCATGCGAGCCAGGTCAGCACCAGTCAGGCCGTCCTTGCTGCGCTCAAGATAGTACAGGCACATAACGTCGGAGCCCTTAAGGCCCAGCCTTGCGCCCTCAGATGTCTTAATGCGCTGGATCTCCTTGTAGAGTCCGCTGATCAGTCCGACAAAGTCCTCGAAACGTGTCTCGTCGTTCTGCTGCATGGGAGACGACCGCCTTTCGCTTGCATAATGCTAACGGGTAAACATCTTAACCATACCCAACGGCCGCCAGCCCTGAACGACCTATTTGTTGACCCATCAACATAAAAACCACCACAAAGGGAATAGGTACCTTTGTGGTGGTTTTGGGCATCAATAGGTTCTAAGCGCCGCTAGAGCTCTACGCAGGGATTGTCGCGGGTCACAAGCGTCTTAACGACAACCGTCGCTCCCAGATAGCGCTCGAGCAAATCGGCAAGACGATCGATGGCGGCCTGGCAGTCCCCCATTCGCTCGGGCTCTACGCACTCAATCGCCAGGAACGCGTCCGCCGAATCGTCGGACAGGGCCGTTCGAACGCCGTCGCGCCAGTTCCAGCAGCGGCACACGGCGCCCGCATCATCGACGTAGGCCAGCTCGCCGGACAGCGTCGGGTCATCCGCTTCCTCGCCAAGCGGCAGGAACGCGTCGCCGCCGTCGGTCACCTTCAAGCGAAGGTCTCCCTCGATCGCATGCAAATCCTCGCCGCCTACGGGTAACGCGTAGGTCAGCGACACCGTGTTGTAAATGTCCACCGCGGGCGTAATGTGGCCCACCGGCTTGCCTTTGAGCACGCGTTTGAGCAGGTTCTCAATTGAGCAACGCGCGCCCTTCTTGGTCTTGAATAGGCGATATGCCTCGCGCCATGCCTTAACCGGCGCATTCTCGCTGATAGTATCGCTGGTCAGATGACGCTCCGCGTCGATATTGGCGCGGTCGAGCAACGCCGCAATCGCGTCCACGTCCTCTTGAGGAATCTGAGCCGCGGGCTTCATGCCCTTTACGACCACAACACCGACAGCCGCCTGCGGAAATAGCTCCCAAAACGAATCCTCGGCAACGAAACTCTTCATGTGCTCTCCCTTCATAGCATGCGCCCGAGCCCGGGTGCCTAAACAAAAAGCGCCCTTACGACGGCCACCTTCAAAGTCCTACGGTGCCGCCACAAGAGCGCTTACGCTGCCCCCATCCGGAGAAGGGAGCGATATGTTAGGCGTATTATAACCCGAGTCATCCGCGCGAGTAAAACCACCACAAAGGTGCCTGTCCCCTTTATGGTGGCCTTGATTCTCATCTTCATTGCAACAGACTCAGGACTCAGCGCAACGCGTTGCGC
>UREE01000080.1 GCA_900546825.1 uncultured Collinsella sp.
GACCTGCGTGGAATCGGCGGCGGGCTTGCCCATGAGGGCGGCGTCCTGGGCGGCGACACCCTCGGTCACGCCGGCGGCCTTGGCATCGCGTGCGAGTACGGTGCGCGTATAGCTGATGGGCGCCCACAGGCTCTCGGGCCAGCACCAGCAGGTGACGTCGGAGACGCCATCGACTTCGGGCACCGGAACGCCCCAGTCGATGTTGCCGGTGATGCGGAAGGGCACGAGCGCCTTGCCGCTGCGGAAGCGCACGCCGCCGTTGGCGAGCACCGCGTGGGCGTCGTCGCGCTCTTTCCAGCTGGGGAAGGTGACGGTAAAGCTGCTCTTGTTGCCCTCGGGCTCCAGCACGGTGTGCTCGGGGAGCTGGTCCTCGACGGCGTCGAAGGCCTCGCGGAACTTGTTCTGGATGTAGAGCTGAGCCGGCAGCAGCCACTCCTCCATGGTCTTGGAGACCACGGAGCGAACCTGCGGGTTCTGGGCGAGCTTGGCGGTGTAGGTCTTCATAAAGTCGAGGTAGGCCGGCAGGTCGAAGTAGAGGTTGTCGACCGGGCGCAGCTCGGGCACCTCGCCGGTGAGCTGGCTCTTGGGCGCGATGAGCTCCTCGGGCTCAAACTGGTGGCCCAGATCGCACTCGTCGGCATAAGCCTTCTCGGACTTGCAGCCCTGGATGGGGCAGCGGCCGATGACCTGGCGGCCGTTGAGGAACGTGCCGGCCTTGGCATCGTAGAACTGCAGCGTGGAGCGCTTGGAGATGGTGCCCTGCTCGTGCAGGCGCTCGATAATCTCGGCGGTCACCTCGTTATGGATCCGGGCCGCCGGTTCAAGGCCCGAGCCGCCGTAGATGTCGCAGCTGATGTTGTAGTTGTTGAGGGTCGCGGCCTGGCGGGAGTGATTGGACTCGACATACTCGCCGATGGACTTGTCGTAGCCCTCGTTCTCCTTGATCTTGCGGTAGCTCTCCATGATGGGCGAGCCGTAGCAGTCGGTGCCCGAGGTGAAGATGACGTTCTCGCGGCCCAGACGGTCGCGCAGGAAGCGGGCGAAGAAGTCGGCCGGGACAAAGACGCCGCCGACGTGGCCAAAGTGCAGACCCTTGTTGCCGTAGGGCTCGCCGGCGGTAACGATGGCGCGGCGCGGCCAGCTGGGACGGTCGTTCATGGAGTATTTGGATGCCATGGGACTCCTTCGCATATGGTGAGAGCGCGGCCGGGCCCGGGGCTCGGCCGCGCAGTGGTCAATTCGTGCATATCGTTCGACATTATCGCACATGCGGACGGGTACGTGGCAGGGGCGCTATCCTAAGATGCTATGAATGAGATTTCCAACATACATGCGTTTGAGGACGAGGATTTTCTGCACGCCTGCTTTGTGTGGGGGATGGCAGTGCTTGGCGCATTTGCCGTGTGCCTGGTGCCGGTGTTTATGCTGCTGGGCGGGCCTGCAGACTTGGATGCTGCTGACGCGGGCGGCTGGACGGCGGTCTTGGGCTGGATAGTCGGCTTGGCGGTCGTCTCTGCGGCGTCGTTTGGTGTCCATGAGCTGGTGCATGCGGTGTTCTTTAAGCTGTTTGCGCCCGCCGGTGCTCGGGTTACCTTTGGGGCAAATCTCGAGACGTGCATGATTTACGCCTGCGCCGAGGGCGTTGTGTATTCGCGCCGGCGGTACATGGCCATTTGCCTGGCGCCCACGGTGATCCTGACGGCTGTGCTTGCCTTGGGGTTTGCGTTTTTTGGCTATCCGCTGCTGTGCTACCTGGCGGCCGGCTTGCATTTGTCGGGCTGTGTGGGCGACTGGTATTACGTGCGGACCATTTTGCGCGACCGCCGCATTGTCGCCTGCGAGGACACGTCCTTTGGTGTTCGCTTTTTCGCAAGGTAGTCTTTTTGGAATGATTTTTCTGGGACGGGGATGTTGATGAAGCCGTTGCTGCTGCATGCTTGCTGCGCGCCGTGCTCGCTGGAGCCGGTTCGCCTGCTGCGCGAGGAAGGGTTTGAGCCCACGATTTGCTGGACCAACCCCAATATTCAACCGCGCGATGAATGGCAGCGTCGTTTGGACGAGCTGCGCCGGTGGTGTGCCGATGGCGACATCGAGCTCATCGAGGCAGGGGAGGACCGCGATCGCTGGGAGACCGGCGTGGCACCGCTGGGTGCCGATCGGCCCCGTCGCTGTCGCGCGTGCTATGCCTTGCGCTTGGCCGAGGCGTGCCGCGTGGCCCTGGAGCGCGGGTTCGAATATGTGGGTACGACGCTCGCCGTCTCGCCGTATCAGCTGTTCGAAACCTGTAATGACGTGCTTGAGCGCTTGGCGGCGGCACATGGGCTCGCCCCGGTCATTCGCGATTTTCGCCCGTATTACCCCGAGGCCACGCGTCGTTCGCGCGAGCTGGACATGTATCGGCAGAACTACTGTGGCTGCCGCTTTTCGGCCGTCGAGGCGGCCATGGACCGCGCCCGCATCCGCGACGAGCGCAAAGCTGCCAAAAAGTAGTTCATTTGGGACGTCAGCCTGCTAGGATGTAGAGCGGACTTTAGCTATATAAGGAGAATCCGACGTGTCTATGCGTACCGATGATTTTGACTATAACCTGCCCGAAGAGCTCATCGCCCAGGCGCCTGCCGAGCCGCGCGACTCCTGCCGCCTGCTGGTGGTGGATCGCAAGGGCTCCGAGGCAGGAACGCCACTGGAGCATGGCGGCAGCGTCGAGCACCGCATCTTCCGCGACATCATCGACTATATCGAGCCGGGCGATGTGCTCGTCATCAACAAGACACGCGTGATGCCGGCCCGCCTGATCGGTCGCAAGTCGGGCTCGGGTGGCGTGGTCGAGACGTTGCTGCTCAAGCGCCGCGAGGATGTTGACCCGCTGGGCCATGTTTGGGAGTGCCTGGTCAAGCCGGGCAAGCGTCTGAAGCCCGGTGCTCAGATTGAGTATCGCGCCGGTGGCGCCCATGCGCCCGAGGGGGCTCCCGTGGTGCTGACGGCCGAGGTCATCGACTTTGTCACCGATAGCCGTGGTGGCCGTCTGGTGCGCTTTGAGCCGGCCGGTTGCAATGCCGCCGGCGACCCACGCACGCTCGACGAGGCCATCCATGCTGCCGGCCACGTGCCGCTGCCGCCCTACATTACCGATTACGAGGGCGACCCCGAGAAGTACCAGACCGTCTACGCCATGAAGGAAGAGCACTCGGCTGCCGCTCCCACGGCGGGTCTGCACTTTACGCCCGAGCTTATGGCTGCCATCGAGGCCAAGGGTGCCAAGTTTGCCGCCGTCGAACTCGAGGTGGGCATCGATACCTTCCGTCTGGTGGAGGAGGACGATCCCACGCAGCATGTGATGCACACCGAGCGCTACCACGTGTCGCAGGAGGTTGTCGACGCCGTGCATAAGGCGAAGGCCGAGGGCCATCGTGTGATTGCTGTCGGTACCACGGCGGTGCGCTCGCTCGAGAGCGCGTTTGACGCCGATGCTCCGGTGTCCGATCCGGCTGTGACGGCGCGCTATTTTGAGGGCCGCGAGGACGGGGCCGATACGCTCGGCCGCGGCGACATCGTGGCGCGCGAGAACGCTACGACGCAGCTCTACCTCATGCCCGGCTCGACCTATCACGTGGTCGACGCGCTGATCACGAACTTCCACGTGCCGCGCTCCACGCTCATGATGCTCGTAAGCGCGCTTGCCACCCGCGACCAGATCATGGATGCCTACGCCGCTGCTATCGAAGAGCGCTACCGCTTCTTCAGCTTTGGCGACGCGATGCTCATTTTGTAGGTTACGGCGTTTTACAAACGCCGTAACCGGCCGACGCTGCAAACCCCCCTAAGCGGCAATCTGACGTTCAATCGTCGGGCATGACCAGAAGGTCAATGCCCCCCCTCTTTCACGTCACCTTGCTCGCTTAGGGGCGTTTTCGCTGACTTTGCCAAAGCATCGGCAGGTACTCATTGGGGACGTACTTAAATGAGTGCCTGCAGAATGAGAGTGGATAATCTCCCGTTTTTGGCCTGCTTGGGGGCTCAAAGTGGGAGATTATCCACTCTCGTCATTGGGCTAGTCGTTGGGGACGTTCTTGTTTGACTAGTCGTTTAAGAACGTCCCCAATGACTACTTGCTTGCGAACAGCCAGACTAGGATGATCACCAGGATTGCGGCGACGATGCAGACGATGGCGCCGGTGAATTTGACGCGTGAGTCACGGGTGCGCTCGCGCACGTCGTCCTCGGCGGCTTCGAGCTGAGCCACTTCGTGCTCGGTTTCGGCGTGTTCGGCCTTATCGCGGGCCAGGGACCCCGCGAGCGACTCGGTAATCTCGGGATGGTCGTGCACCTCGGTCGCCTGCTCGATGATCGATTGGGCATGCGCGATGTTTGCCCGGGCATTGGCGATAGCCTGCTCTTGCTCTCGCCGTGCCTTGTCCTCGGCGGCGATCTTCTCGCGCAGTTCACGCTGGCGTGTAGCGGCGGCGGCTTTTGCGGTTTGCAGCTCGTCGCGCGCGGCATCGGCCTCGGCTGTCACGGCCTGATGGGCGCGTTTGGCGTCGGCGATGGGGGCCTGCGCCTGCTCGACGGCGAGTTCGGCGGCTGCGAGTGAGTGCTCAAGATCGGCGGTGATGTGCGGGACATCTTCTTCGGCCTTGCGCAGGGCATCGGCCGTGTCGGAGATCTGCATCGAAAGCTCGCTGGTACGCACCGTGTAATTGGCGGGATTTGCCGAAGGGTTGCGCTGCAGCTCGGCATACTCGCGACGCAGCGTTTCGAGTTGAGCACGCGTGGCGTCAACGGTTTGCTGCGCGGCGGCAACGCCGGTATCGCGCTCGGCCTGCACCTTTTCGCGGATGCGCTTGGAATCCTCGAGACGCCGAACCAGTCGATTGCCGGTCTCGCGCGAGTTGGCTTCGCGCGCCTCCACGGCGTCGAGCGCTGCTTTGAGACGTCGCTCGGCGGCGTCGTCCTCTTCTTTCATTTGCTCGAACTGCGCCTTGAGCTCCGCTGTCTTAGCAGCATGGGCATCGCGGCTGATTTCTGCTGCCGCCGCGGCCTTTTGGGCCGAGTCGATTGCCTGGCGCTGCTCGGCGACGATTTGGTCGTAGCGGCCTGCGATATCCTGGCGTGTCTCGAGTTCCTCGCCTTGGTCGGCGATGCGCTGATCAAGTTCGGCCAGGTGAGCGCGGGCGTCCGCGAGCGCCTTCTTTGCGGCATTCATCTCTCGCATGGCCGAGGCGCCCTGGGCGATAAAAGTGCCCACGGCGTTGGCGGTGTTTGAGACGGCGGTCCCCAGATCGCGGCTGGCTGCAGGGGCGTGCGGGGCGGTCGGGAGATCGGCCTCGGCCGTGCTCGCATCGGGCGCCTGCGGCGTGGCGAGGTTGCCGGTGCCGCCCTCGATCACGGAAAAGCCGGCAGCGTGTGGGTCAACCGCATCGGTGCCAATTGTGGGGTGCTCGAGCTGCAGGAACGAGGGCATGGTGCTGCCTTGATCGGCAACGGGGGTCTCGCCGGGCACGAAGGTCGAGGCGGCCTCGGCGGCTTCCTCTTCCTCGGCGTCCACGTCGGCGTCGGCCACGGCGTCTTTCATCGCTTTGACGGCATCCATCATGGAGTCCATGACGGCGTCGAGCTCTTCTTCCGAAGACACCTCGATGGGGCCCGCTACCTGTACCGCGGGCTTCGCATCGGGCTCGGTGCCACCTGGTTCCGACTGCTCGTCTTCGCCTTGCTCGACAGTACTATCTGCGTCTGTGACCTCATCTGCGGTGGCGTGCGTATCTTCCGCCGATGCATCGGCGGGCGCGTCGGCGCAGGTAGGAGTATCGCAGTCGTCGATAGCGCCTGCGGAATGATCAATATGCTGCTGAGTCTGGGGGTCCAGCTCGTCTGTCATAGGCATGTGCTCCTCATCGTTGTTTGTCACCCTATGATAAAGTCTCGCGCCGACATCCCGTGCGCTGCAGCAAAGTTTCAAAACGTGTTCGGTGACTCGTTTGGGTAACAAATATTCGGCCTTTTTATCCAGATCGTGCTTGACATCCCCTTCGCCGAATAACGTTGTGCCGTTCGCCTGCTACGGTCTTTATTTTTCACTTGAACACGCTAAAGTTGCATTTCAGCTTTTGGTGCGTGAATTTGGACGCGCGCAGTCGGCGGGCGTGCCCGTCGTGATTTGAAAGGACTTTTTTATGGGACTTTTCACTGGTAAGACCGTGATCATCACCGGCGGCGGCAAGGCCACGCTTAAGGACGGCTCCGCTGGCTCCATCGGCTACGGCATCGATATCGCATTTGCCAAGGAGGGCGCAAACCTCGTCATTACCGGCCGCAACGTCGCCAAGCTCGAGGCTGCCAAGGAGTCTCTCGAGGCTGAGTACGGCGTTAAGGTTCTGCCTGTTCAGGCCGATGTTTCGGCTGGTCAGGACAATGAGGCCGTCGTCCAGAACGTCATCGACAAGGCTATTGAGGAGTTCGGCCGCATCGACGCCGTCGTCAACAATGCTCAGGCCAGCGCCTCGGGCGTGACCATCGCCGATCACACCATGGACCAGTTCAACCTGGCCATCTACTCCGGTCTGTATGCCACCTATCTGTACATGCAGAAGGCCTATCCGCACCTGAAGGAGACCAAGGGTTCCGTGGTCAACTTTGCTTCGGGCGCCGGCCTGTTTGGCAACTATGGCCAGTGCAGCTATGCCGCCGCCAAGGAAGGCATCCGCGGCCTGACCCGCGTTGCTGCCAACGAGTGGGGTCCCGACGGCATCAACGTCAACATCGTGTGCCCGCTTGCTTGGACCGCTGCGCTCGAGAACTTCCAGGATGCCTATCCCGAGGCGTTCAAGGCTAACGTCCACATGCCGCCGGCGGGCCACTACGGCGACGTCGAGAAGGAGATCGGCCGCGTGGTCGTTCAGCTCTGCGGCCCCGACTTTAAGTATATGAACGGCGAGACCGTCACCCTCGAGGGCGGCATGGGCCAGCGGCCCTAACAGTTACGCGGTTCTACGAACCGCGTAACCAGTTGACGCTGCAAACCCGCCAGAGCGGCAATCTGCCTTTCAACT
>UREE01000081.1 GCA_900546825.1 uncultured Collinsella sp.
CCGCTGACCGGTGGACGGCACCGAGCCGTCATCGAACTTGGAAGGGGGAGGCCTCGCGGCCTCCCCCTTTTTTGCGTTTGCGGGCTTTTGTCTCACATAGTAGCTGTGTTTTATAACCCTCGTTTGTCGCATCTTCTGTGAACGGGCTACAATAACTTAGTCTGTGCGATATGGAGGTGAACATGGCTGAAGCTGGTATCGGCGTTGATATCGTCGAGATTTCCCGCATGAAATCAATTCTTGAAAAGACGCCGTCGTTTGCTCGGCGTGTGTTTACCGAAGAAGAGCGTGCGTATTGCGATGCATCATCGCGCCCCGCTGCTCACTATGCGAGCCGTTTTGCTTCGCGCGAGGCGGTGCTTAAAGCTCTCGGTACGGGTTTTAGCCAAGGCGTGGGTTGCAAGGATGTTTCGGTAACGCGTGATAAACTCGGCAAACCGAGGGCGCTGCTTTCGGGCCGTGCACTCGAGATCGCTCAAGAGCTGGGTGTTGTTGAGGTCGCTCTTTCCATTACGCTTACAGGAGACTTAGCCGTTGCGAATGCCATCGCGATTACCGAAGATGCTCGACCTAAGCCTAAGGAAGAAAAGGTGAGCACCAAGGAACGCGTTGCGCAGACATTTAAAGAGGCTCGCTCTGTTTTAGATGAGCTTGAGCAGCTGCAGAATTCAGCATTGACGGAGCATCTGGGCGATGCTTCGCAAGATACGCTAGGAGCATAGATGAAACCGGTTTTGAGTACCGAAGAAGTCGTTCGTCTCGAGGATATCATCGAACGCGAAGGGACTTCGAAGGCCGAGCTTATGGAGCTAGCAGGTGAGTTTGCCGCCAACGAGGTCTTGAAGCTCAATCCCGATCGGGTTCTCGTTCTGGTCGGTTTTGGTAATAATGGCGGCGACGGTTGGGTTGCCGCCGATATTCTGAGCCATAAGGGTGTGGACGTCGATATCGTTTCTCCGGTTGAGCCGGATGAGATTCCTGCTGCTCTGGCACGTCATGTTGCTCGTCGTACTGCCGGTCGCGATGTGCACGTTTGCGTCGGCCCCTCGCGTGACGAACTCGAGGTTTTGATCGATAAGGCCGATGTTGTTGTCGATGCCATTTTTGGTACCGGTTTCCACGGGAATCTGCGTGCGCCGTTCTCCATCTGGATTCCTACGGTCAATGAATGCGCCGATTGTGTCGTATCCATTGATGTCCCCTCGGGCCTGAATGCCGAGACGGGCGTTGTTGATGACGACTGCATTCGTGCCGAGCATACGGTGACGATGATTGCGCCCAAGATTGGTCTGTATAGCGCTGATGGCCCTGAGTATGCTGGCGATTTGATCTGCGGCAATCTTTACGACCGTCTTGACGAGGTCATCGATGATGTCGACCACGCCGCCGAGATTGTCGAGCCCGGTGACTTAGTTGATTACTTTGCTCCATTACCTACGAATATCGATAAGTATTCCCGTGGCTCTGTGCTTATTGTCGCCGGATCTGCGCAATATCCTGGTGCTGCCATTATGGCGGCCAAATCTGCAGCTCGCGCGGGTGCTGGTTACGTGGCAGTCGCGGCTCCTGACGCCTGCGCCAATCTTATTCGCATGGCACTTCCTTCGATTCCCGTCTTTGCTATTCCGTCTGATTCCCGCGGCTCCTTTGGCGCCGCTGCGCGCATGACTGTGTGCGAGATTGCAAAGAAGTACAGCTGTGTACTGTGCGGTCCCGGTATGACGACATCTGCCGGCGCTATGCAGGTGGTTTCGGGCTTGCTCGAGCTTGATGTACCGCTTATTTTGGACGCCGATGCACTCAACTGCCTTGCTAAGATTGCCATTGACGGTATTGATAGTAATCCCGAGATGTATCGTCGCGAGCAGCCGTTGGTTATGACGCCGCACTATCGTGAGCTTTCGCGTCTGGTTGCCGGTGACGAGGTGAACGACCTTGGTACCGCGATTGCGGCCGCGCAGAAGGTTGTCTGGGCTGCAGGCTCCGACAATCTGGTGGTCATTGCCAAGGGGCCGACGACGGCTATCTGTGGCGTTGAGCGTGTGCTGCTGCCGCTCTCGGGTCCGGCTTCTCTGGCAACTGCCGGTTCGGGTGATGTTCTCGCGGGTATTTTGGCCGGCACGCTTGCCACCATGCGCGACGAGATGGATCGTTGGGAGTTGCTGTATTCGTACGCCGTCGCGCTTCACAGCTACGCCGGTTTTGCCGCGGCGACGGAGTATGGTGAGAAGAGCGTCATCGCGACCGATCTTATCGACTTGATCGGTCCTGCCATGGAACTGGCGGCAAAGGATGCGCTCGAAGATCTGGGAATCATGGACGAAGGGTCGGATGACTAATCATGAATAAAGCCGATTTGACGCGCTGGTCCTGGGTCGAGATCGACCGCGGGGCGCTCCGTCGCAACACGAGGGCCTATAAGAACTTGCTGAATCCACGTCAGCGCCTGTGCTGCGTGGTCAAGGCCGATGCTTATGGTCATGGAGCTGTTGAGTGCGCCAAGATCATGTATTCGGCCGGTGCCGACATGTTTGCCGTGGCGACGGTTAACGAGGGCGTTGAGCTCCGACAGGGCGGGATTACGAAACCCATCCTCATCCTAAGCGAGCCGCCTATCGAGGCCATTCCGACGTTGCTCGAGTTTGATATCATGCCCTCGGTCTATACGTCTGACTTTGCTCTTGCGTATGGCGAATGTGCCGTCGCGGCGGGCAAAGTGGGCAAGTATCATCTCGCCATCGAGACGGGCATGAATCGTATCGGCGTTCACTACACGCAGGTGCTCGACTTTGTCCGCGGTATAAATTTCCATCGCGGTATTCAGTGCGACGGCGTATTTACGCACTTTGCCACGGCCGATGAACCTTCGGGTTGGGACTACAAGCTGCAGTGCCAGCGTTTTACCGAGGCCGTTCAGGCCATTAAGGACGCAGGTTTTGAATGCGGTATCGTGCATTGTGCCAATACGCCGTCCTCGATGCTCGATTCTTCAATGCACTTTGACATGATTCGTGCCGGCATCGGTTTGTATGGTCTGCAGCCATGTGAGCTGAGTGGTCGCGTGATGCAGCTTGATCCCGTCATGAGCGTCCACGCGCGTGTGACGCGCGTGGCGCATCCTGCGATGGGCGAGGGCGTGGGCTACGGCTTTACCTACCGCGTACCGCGCACGCGCGTTCAGATCTGCACCCTTCCGATCGGTTATGCCGATGGCCTTTCGCGTACGCTTTCCAATCGTATGGACGTGCTGTATCGCGGCGAGCGTGTGCGTCAGGTGGGCAATATCTGCATGGACCAGTTTATGGTCGCCATTCAGTCCAACCCGGCGCATGAGATTCCCGAGGCCGAGTATGGTGACGAGATGATCATTGTCGGCCGCGATGGAGATGCCGAGATTACCATGGACGAGATGGCGCGCCTACGCGGCACGATTAACTACGAGGTCGCTTGCGGCTTTGGTATGCGTCTCGACAAGGTCTACGTGTAGGAGTCGCTATGGGCGTCATGCACATCCCCGGCCATAGCCATCAGGCGCCGCGTGAGGTCGCACTCGAGGAGATCGAGGCCGTTCTGGGCGATTGTCACCTTTGCCAGCTTTACCAGTCGCGCCATAACATCGTGTTTGGCGTGGGAAACCCCCACGCTCGCGTGATGTTTATTGGCGAGGCGCCGGGCCGCAATGAGGATTTGCAGGGCGAGCCCTTTGTGGGGGCGGCAGGCGAGGACCTCAACGGCATTTTGTCGCTGGCGGGGCTCAAACGCGAAGACGTCTACATTGCCAACGTGCTTAAGTGCCGCCCGCCGGGAAACCGCAATCCGCGTCCCGAGGAAGTGCTGGCTTGCTCGCCATTTTTGCGTGAGCAGATTCGAAGCATCTGGCCCGATATTATTGTGACGCTCGGCAACCCCGCGACGCACTTTGTGCTCAAGACCGAGATTGGCATTACTAAGCTGCGCGGCAGGTTCCACCAGATGGGGCATTTTGTGGTAATGCCCACGTTCCATCCGGCAGCAGCGCTGCGCAATCCGGCGTGGCAGGAGCTGCTGGAGGAAGACTTTAAGATGCTGGGCGACTATCTGGAGCGACATCCCGCGCCAGAGGACGCCTCGGAATAATAAGGAGCATATATGTCCCTGGAGCGCCTGGGGGTAGGTACTTACAAAACGACTTGCGCTGCCGATACGGAGTACTTTGGCGAGCTAATTGCACCGTGCCTTGAGGACGGCGATGTGCTCATCCTGACCGGTGGCCTGGGAGTGGGCAAAACTCACTTTACCAAGGGCGTCTCGCGCGGGCTGGGCGATGGGCATATGGTTACGAGCCCTACGTTCGCCCTCATGGCCGTTCACGATCAAGGTCGTATTCCGCTGTTTCACTTTGATCTATACCGCCTGGAGCATGCCTACGAGCTCGAGGATACGGGCATTTTCGATGTGCTGGGCTATGAGGGTGCTTGCCTGCTGGAATGGGGCGAACAATTCCAGGACGAGCTGACGGATGAGTATCTTTCGGTGACGCTCAGGCGTGATGAGGGCGACAGCGACGTGCGAACGATAACGCTTGAGGCGCACGGTGACCGCGCAATGGAGCTTTCCCATTTGATTGATAAGGCTGTACAAGATGAGCTTGCATAACGACAACGCGCTGGTGGTGGCGCTCGATACCTCGACTGACATGCTTGCCTGCGCGGCAAGCTGGATTGATGGGCAGACGGGTGAGACGAAGCTCGTGAGTGGCGACCACATGTGTCGCCGTCACGCCAACGTTGAGCTCGTGAATACCGTTGATGGCGTGCTGGCTCAAGCCGGTCTGGATCGCAGCGATGTTGGTTGCTATGTGGTCGGCCGCGGCCCGGGGTCCTTTACGGGTGTGCGCATCGGCATCTCCACTGCCAAGGGCCTCGCGCGTGGTGCCAATGTTCCGCTGCTGGGCGTGTCGACGCTCGACGCTTGCGCTTGGACGGCGTGGAAGGCTGGCGTGCGCGGCAAGCTTGGTATCTTGGCCGATGCTATGCGCGGTGAGGTATATCCGGCGCTGTATATGCTGGTCGATGAGGGTCCCGAGCGTCAATTTGAGCGCGAACACGTGGTCAAGGCCGCCGTGGCGCTCGATGAGTGGCGCCAAGCAGCGGACTGGGGCCAGGTTCAGCTGACCGGTGACGGTCTAGTGCGCTATGGCAAGCTGCTGGGTGAGGACGAGGCCGCCCGCTGCGTGGAGCGCGACCTGTGGTGGCCTTCGGGCGAGGGCTTGCTGCTCGCGCACGCTGCGGGTGACGGCGATCCGGCCCGCGTCCTGCCGATTTACACGCGCCTTTCGGATGCCGAGGAAAACGAGCGCAAGCGTCTTGGTCTTGCCGAGAGTGCGCAGAGCGAAATTACGGGTGTTGCCGATGAGCTCGCCGGTCGTCATCTGCAGTTCCGTCCCATGGGCGCGGCGGATGCCGAGGGCGCAAGCGCGCTGGAGGCTGCCTGCTTTGAAGGTGCCGGACACGAGGCATGGACGCCGGGCATGTTCCTGTCCGAACTGGGCGAGGACGTCGCTGCGCCGCGTAGTTGGTGGGTGGCACACGACGACGGCAAGCTGCTGGGCCTTGCCGGCGGTATGGTCGTGGACGGTGATGTGCAGATTCTGGATGTCGCCGTCGACCCGGCGCATCGCCGTGAGGGCATTGCCCGCAAGCTGCTGTCGCATGTGAGCTATGATGCCCAGATGCTCGGCTGCACTACGGCTTCGCTCGAGGTCGAGGACGGTAACGAGGGAGCGACCGCGCTTTATAACGCTCTGGGCTTTACCGAGGCTGGCCGTCGCCGCGGCTACTATGGTGCCGGCAAGGACGCCATCGTCATGACGGCTCCGCTGCCCCTGGTGCTTCCGGTCGATAATGCTTCGCCCGAGCCGACGGCGGCAGAGCAGCGCGTATGGCCGCTGCCTGCGCCTGGGCGCTCCGAGGGGGAGCGTGCCGAAATTGAGCGCCGCCGCCTAGTGCTCGCTATCGAGAGCTCCTGCGACGAGACGGCCGTGGCGATTATCGATGCGGATGGTAATATGCTGGCCAACCAGGTGTCGACACAGATTGATTTTCACGCCCGCTTTGGCGGCGTGGTGCCCGAGATCGCCTCGCGCAAACACGTTGAGGTGATTGTGAGTGTCGTGGATGCGGCGCTCGAGGATGCCGCAGCATCGCTTGGTCTTGAGGGTGGAGCCATCGCGCCGAGCGAACTCGCCGCTGTTGGCGTGACGCAGGGTCCGGGCCTGGTGGGTGCTCTGGTAGTGGGCGTCGCCTTCGCCAAGGGCTTTGCCTATGCCGCCGGCAAGCCGCTCGTGTGCGTCAACCATCTGGAGGGCCATCTGTTCGCCAACCTGCTGGCGCAGCCCGATCTCAGGCCGCCGTTTATCTTCACGCTCGTCTCGGGCGGTCATACCATGCTCGTGCACGTGAAGGCATGGGGCGACTACGAGGTACTTGGTGAGACACTCGACGATGCTGTGGGCGAGGCCTTCGACAAGGTAGCCAAGGCGTTGGGTCTGGGCTATCCCGGTGGCCCCATCATCTCCAAGCTGGCCGAGACGGGCAACCCCAAGGCGATCGATTTTCCTCGCGCGCTTAACAGCAGGGGAGACTATCGTTTCTCGCTTTCGGGTCTTAAAACGGCCGTGACGCTCTACATCGAGCAGGAGACCAAGGCCGGGCGCACGATTCACCTGCCCGATCTGGCGGCTTCGTTTGAGGCAGCCGTCTTTGACGTTCAGTACAAGAAGGCCAAAAACGCCCTGCATGCCACCGGATGCAAGGAATACTGCATCGGCGGCGGCGTCTCGGCTAATCCGCATCTGCGCGAGATGATGATCAGGAAGCTTGGGCGTCAGGGGATCCGCGTGACGGTACCGCCGCTTTCGGCGTGCACCGATAACGCTGCCATGATCGCAGAGGTTGCCCGCCGTAAATTCGACCGAGGAGAAATCTCGCCGTTCGACGTCGACGCCGATCCAAACATGACGCTGTAGCTGGTACGGCGCGGTCCC
>UREE01000082.1 GCA_900546825.1 uncultured Collinsella sp.
GTCCTAGTGTTCGCTTCTAATAAAGAAGGCCAAGATTCGGGACGCAGTTCAAATGCGTGAAAACGCTCATTTAAGTCTGTCCCCAATCAATGAAGAAAAAGCCTCCGCGGGTTTCCCCGCGGAGGCTTTCACTGCAAGAACTATTTGTCGGCGTCGGTGTTGCCATCAGCGTTGACGGCATCGCCATCGCCAGCATCATCGGATGCGGCTTCGGCATCCTCCTGCATGGCCGCCTGCGCAAATGCGGCGGCGTCTGCCGCAAGCTCCTCCTCGCTCATGCGAGGTGCGCGCTTCTTGGTCGGCATGCCGGCCGCCTTCGCATTGCGCTCTTCCTTGGCCGCCAGGATATCGCCCTCGCGCTCAAGGTAGGCATCCCACTCGTTGTCGAGCAGGGCATTCACGGCGTCGCCTTCGACGGTCTCGCGCTCGAGCAGCACCCTCGCCATCAGATCGAGCTGACCGCGACGGGCATCCAGAATCTCGACCGCACGACGATGGGCTTCGCGCATAATGCGCTGGACCTCGATATCGATGCGGCGCGCCGTCTCCTCGGAGTAATCCTGGTGATCGGCGTAATCGCGACCAAGGAACACCTGATGCTGCGCCTCGCCAAACACTTGCGTGCCGAGTTCCTCGCTCATGCCCAGGCGCGTGACCATCTCGCGCGCCATCTTGGTCGCGCGCTCCAAGTCGTTGCTTGCGCCCGACGTGATGTCGTCGCACATGAGTTCCTCGGCAACGCGACCGCCCAAGAACACGGCGAGCTCGTCGAGCATCTCGTTCTTGGTCTTGAGGAAGTGGTCCTCCTGCGGAAGCTGCAGCGTGTAGCCCAGAGCCTGACCGCGGCTGACGATCGAGATCTTGTGGACCGGATCGGAGTGCTCCAGGATGTGGCCCACCAGGGCATGACCGCTCTCGTGGTAGGCAATCGTGGTGCGCTCGGCCTCGGTCATCACGCGACCCTTGCGCTGCGGTCCGGCAATCACGCGCTCCATCGATTCCTCGACCTCGTCCATCGAGATCACGGAACGATGACGGCGAGCGGCCAGCAGCGCAGACTCGTTGAGCAGGTTCGCCAAATCGGCACCAGTAAAGCCAACGGTCATCTGGGCGAGCTTCTCAAACTTAACGTCCTCGTCCATCGGCTTGTTCTCGGCATGCACGCGCAAGATCTGCTCGCGGCCCTTCACATCCGGACGGTCGACCGTAACCTGACGGTCAAAACGGCCGGGACGCAGCAATGCCGGATCCAGGATGTCAGGACGGTTGGTCGCAGCGATCAGGATGACCGACTCGCTTTCCTCAAAGCCGTCCATCTCGACCAGCAGCTGGTTGAGCGTCTGCTCGCGCTCGTCGTGACCGCCGCCCAAGCCAGCTCCGCGCTGACGTCCCACGGCGTCGATCTCGTCGATAAAGATGATCGACGGGGCCTGGGACTTGGCCTCCTTAAAGAGGTCACGCACGCGGCTGGCACCGACGCCCACGAACATCTCCACAAAGTCAGAGCCCGAGATGCTAAAGAACGGCACGCCCGCCTCGCCGGCAACGGCCTTGGCCAGCAGCGTCTTACCGGTGCCCGGAGGGCCCACCAGCAACACGCCACGCGGGATCTTGGCGCCCAGCTTGCGATAGCGATCCGGATCACTCAAAAAGTCACGGATCTCCTCGAGCTCCTCGACTGCCTCGTCCACGCCGGCAACATCTTCAAACTTGACCTTGGGGCGCGTGGCCTCGTTGGTCTTGGCGCTGGTCTTGCCAAACTGCATGTTCCTGTTGTTGGCGCCCATCATCTGGCGCATAAAGTAGAACATAATGGCGATCAGGGCGATCGTCGGAAGCACGCTCATCGCCAAGTCGCCCCAAAAATCAGGATCGTTGGTGTTGACGATGTACTTGGTATCGGGGTGCTCCGCCATAAGCTCGGCAAGCGAATCGGAGCCGACATAGGTCGAGGAGAAGCTCTTGAGCTCGCTCGTATCGCCCTTGTCCTTCTTCGTCTTCCAGTAATGACCCGTCACGCTTCCGTCTTGAACCGTATAGGTCAGATCTTCAACGCGATCCTGCTTGATGGCACTCACCATCTCGCTCGTCGCGAGCTTAACGGTATTGCTGGAATTGGCAAAGCCGGAGCCCATGTTAAAGAAGGCGTAGCCCAGGAGCGCGCAAGCCAAAATAAAATACAGCCAGCCCGTACGCGTGGGCTTCTTGCCTCCGGGCACCCCCGGGATCTTAGGCTCCCGGGGAGTCTGGGAATTGTTATCGTTACGGTCGTCGGGCATCTTACGAATAAACCTCCGGTTTCAAAATGCCCAGATACGGAAGGTTACGATAGCGCTCGGCATAGTCGAGGCCGTAGCCCACCACAAAGGCATCGGGGCAATGGGTTCCAACATACTTGGGCGTGATGGCCGAGGTACGGTCCTCAACGTCCTTCCACAGGAAGGCGGCGACCTCCAGAGAAGCGGGCTTGCGGCTCTCGAGGTTCTTCATCAGATACTTGAGCGTCAGGCCCGAGTCCAGAATGTCCTCGACGATCAGCACGTCGCGACCGCGGATGTCGATATCCAGGTCCTTAATGATACGCACGATACCCGAGGACTTCACGCCGTCGCCGTAGCTCGAAACAGCCATGAAATCGATGTTGGTCGGCAGCTCGATCTTGCGCATCAGGTCGCCCATAAAGACCACGGCGCCACGCAGGACCGCAATCAGCACCAGATCCTTACCCGCGTAGTCGCGAGTAATCTGCTCGCCTAGGCGAGAGACGATACCGTCGATATCCTCCTGCGTAAACAGAACCTTCTCGATATCCGGATGTTGAGAAGCCATGACAACCCTTTCTTGTGCTTATCGCCCACACACCGCCGTATGGACGCGAACTACACATTCTAGCAGCGCACGGGGTATATTTACCAGCCCGTGCGCCATCAGCGCGGGAATACCGTCAACGTCGCACAGAATAACTGGCGTGGGACGCTATTCCGCATCGACCACACGAAGCAGATATGCCACGTGCGTTGCGGCCGTGCATTTAAAACGCTCGTCTGTGCGAACGCCTGCGACCCACACCACGGCACCTCCCGGAGCCGTTCTCACCACAGGAACGCCTGCGCGCTCAGAAACGGGAATACGAGCCTCGTTGAGCAGGTCGGATACCTTCTTACTTCGCCCACTCATGCCCAACGGACACATCACATCCCCCGGCGCGGGACCGTCTACCCACAGACGCGCCAAACGCGCCTCGGCGGGAATCTCCCCGCGCGAGCCGGCGAGCATCCGTTCGCTGTCGCGATCGGCAAAGCCCAGCGTCGCGGCATCCACTATAGCGGCCACCCCTCCGGCACCCGCGAGTTCGCGGGCACGGCGCACAATATCACACCCCGGCTCGACGGCCATCGGCTCTGCCACCAGGATGCGGCCCGCCCCCAGCGGCAATCGACCGGGAATGGTGACCCAATCGGCAACTAACCCCTCGCGCGCCGCCGGGACCTTGAATGCCAGCATGCCAAACTCCACGCGTGCATCAATTCCCGCCGGGAGTGTGACCGAACCTGAGCCCTCGGCGACACAGGCGAGCACGCGCTCCACATGCCGCATCTCCGGACGAGCGTCGGGGTCGATACGCTTAATTGCCAGTCGCACCATGCGCCGAGCAATCACTACCTCGGCCGCGGCCAGTCGGCGAGCGTCAAGGACCAGTGCACCCGCCGCCTCCTTACGCAGGCAGCTTCGAAACGCCTGCGCGGAAAGCTGGGAAAGAAAGGCGTCCTCATCGCCTAAGATCTCGCAGGCGGCACCAATCGTCTTGCAGACGCTCGCGTTGCGCTGCGCCACCACCGGCATCACTCGGTGGCGCACGTAGTTACGCAAGTACGACACGTCCTCGTTGCTCTCGTCCTCTCGCCACGGCTGACCATGCACCTGCAGATAGCCAACGAGTTCATCATGAGTCAGGTCGAGCAAGGGACGCACCACGATATTCCTCCGGCGAGGAATGCTCGACAGACCAGCGGGCCCCGAACCTTTAATCGCGTTCATCAAAAACGTTTCCGCGCGATCCGAAGACGTGTGCGCGGTGCAGATACGAGCCGCCGTTCGCGGTGCCCCCGTCTGGGCGCAGAGCTCGCGAACATACCTTCGCGCCGCGGCATAGCGCACCTCGCGGGCGGCCGCCTCGATATTGCCCGATTCATCATCAAAATAGGCATGCTCAACACACAGCGGTAGACCATATTGCGCACAGAGCTCACGCACGAAGGCCTCGTCGCCATCGGATGCCTCGCCGCGCAGATGATGGTTCACATGCAGCACGTGCAGTCGCTCGCGCGCGATGGGGGCTACACCACGCCCATCCAGAATATCCAACTTTGATGTGCACGCCATAAGGAGCAAAGCCGTCGAGTCCGCACCACCTGATACCATGAGCACCACGGGGGCAGCCGTCTGCCGCGTTGCCAGGGCCTTATCATCGGCCCACGATGCAGCTTGGTGTCCATAATGCTGAGATACCGTTGGCATTTGCTTCCTCCTCTATTCGTTCGCACCCATTGTATCCTTTGGAATCTTATGTCTCGTCTGCACCTTCATATCCTTGGCAGCGGCTCAAAAGGCAACTGCACGCTCATCGAAGGCCCCCGGGGGCTCATCATGATTGACGACGGTCTTTCTCGCCGCGAGACATTAAAGCGCATGGCAGAACTGGGGCTCTCGGCAGACAACGTCTCGGCTCTTCTCATTACGCATGAGCATAGCGATCACATCAAGGGTCTCGATGTCTGGTGCAAGCACTGGCACGGCCCCCTCTTTGCCAGTAGGGGCACACTTTCAATCAAAGAAAATCTTTCGCATCTGCCTGTCGAGGAATTCGATCCCGGTGACATCCTATCCATTGCCGGCATCCACGTGCAAACCTACTCAACATCGCATGATGTCATCAATCCAGTCGGCTATCGATTCGACGCCCTCGATGATTCCATCGGCTTTGCCACCGACACCGGAGAGCTATCGACCCAAGCCATGAACACCCTCAAAGATTGTCGAGTCCTCGCGCTCGAAAGCAACCATGATGTGACCATGCTACGCGAGGGAGAATATCCCCGCTTTCTTCAGGAGCGCATCCTGTCTGCAAGGGGACACCTCTCCAATGGCCAAGCCGCCGAAGCCGCGCGCGCACTTGTTACCGATCGTACCGAACAGCTCATTGCCATGCATATCAGCCAAGATAACAATCGTCCGAGCCTTACCGTCAAAAGCTATGCCAAAGCTCTGGCCGCAACCCTGGATGACGAGGTCGGCAGCTCCGCAACCCTTCTCCAAGGATCGCGAAAACTCTCGATACGCCCTGCGAGTCAGTATCAGCCGGCAACCATTCAATAGACTGTCCTAGACAGCAAAAGGGGCCGAGAATCGCTTCCCAGCCCCTTTTGCTGTCTTTTAATAGCGCAGAACACCAACGAAGTTAGTCGATGGAGATCTTCGTAACGTTCTTCTTCTCGACGATCTTGGGAACCGTAACGGTCAGGATGCCGTCAGCGTACTTAGCCGAGAGGCCCTCGCTCGAAGCGTCCTTTAGATACACGCCACGCGTCGCGCTGTACGAGCTGAACTCCTTCTGCAGGAAGTTCTTGCCCTCGTTCTCCTCGTCTTCCTCGACATTCACGCTAATGGACAGACGGCCCTCATTGAGCTCGACATCGATATCGTCCTTGGCGACACCAGTCAGATAGGCCTTGACCTCATAGCCGTCGCCCTTATCCTCAACGTCAACGGGAAACGCCTTGGAAGCAATCGAGTTGTTTGCAAGGTCGGTCATATCATCAAACAGATCGAACAGCGAGCTAGCAGAAGGACGAACGCCAAAAACCGAACGATAAGGAACCATGCTTGCCATGTTTACCACTCCTTTTAGGACTGCCGAGCCATCTTCTAGGTGACTGGGACTTCTTTTGACGCTCTTATATATGCCCACACAGTGCTTATATATACATCGACTATAAAGTTTTTTGAGTCCAGTACTATAAGCATATCTAAGTGTGTGTGACTCAGGTTTTAATAAGGTTAAGGTTCTTTGAACCAGAGCCTAAATAACAAGTATGTTCGCAGCTGCAAATAGCAAGGGGCTTACAATGAGCGCGTACACGTTGTTGGTAACGAGCTAAAGGGCATCATGGACGACCAAAACCAGAACAAAATGTTTATGCCGACGCAGGGGGAAGATACTTCCACGCAGCCGCCACGGTTCCATCGCCCCCACATCTCGCAAGAGCCCATTAATGATCCTGAGCCCGAGTATGTGACGAGAAATCGATATCAAACACTCGAGGATGCCCAAACGGGACGTAAACATATGGGCGTGGCCTCGGGAGACCCTGTATATCTGAAAGACGCACCATTATCTAAAAACAGCGCAGCTAGTGGGGAGCCACTGAAAGCATCCGCCGCCAATCAACATAGAGGTCCTCGACCAAAGCAAACCTTGACGCATTCGGCTCGCTATCTCGAAACGCCAAAACAGGGAAAATCAATCTTCGTTTCGTCAAGTAAACGACGCAAGCAGCATCGACTGACAATCCTGCTTTTGATCATTGTGGCCATAGCAGTTGCCCTTGTTATTCGATTTTTTTTCTTTAAATAAAGGCTCAATACCAAAAACAATAAGATTGTCTAGTGTAATTGAGTCCTTTAGGCTTATAGGACAAAAAGTGTGTCCACGTTGGG
>UREE01000083.1 GCA_900546825.1 uncultured Collinsella sp.
AAGCCACACGCTAACAGCTTTAAGGAGTCAAAGCTGGTTTAGCCAAAGAAGCGCTTGATCTCGATCTCGGCGTTCTCCAGGCAGTCGGAGCCGTGGATCACGTTGGCGTTGACATCGACAGCGAAGTCGCCGCGAATGGTGCCGGGCGCAGCATCAAGCGGGTTGGTAGCGCCCATAAGGGTGCGCATCTTGGAAACAGCGGAGAGACCGGAAACGACCATCTTGACGACCGGACCGCTCGTCATAAAGTCGCAGAGACCGCCAAAGAAGGGCTTGTCGGCCAGATGGGCGTAGTGCTCCTCGACGGTAGCGCGCTCGAGCGTGGTCATCTCCATGCGCTCGATGACAAGGCCGCTACGCTCAATACGAGCAACGATCTCGCCGATCTTGCGATCGCGCACCGCGTCGGGCTTAATCATGATGAAGGTCTTCTCGATAGCCATAAGGTAGCCTTTCAAGTAGGTTCGCGCGTGCCCAAGTCCCATTCCGGCACCCGCCTGGACTGCATCGTAACAGAGTTTTAGCTGCAGTTAAACAAAAAGCTGTTTATTGAAACGCTGCAATTTATTAAAGCGCTCCATATGTGTCACTTCTGTTTCGAAGCCCGATTAGAGTACCATCCGACCGCTCATCAACCACATGGAACAGAGCGGGCGGTCGGTTGCCACCCGCGAACGTACCCCCTTCACAACCTGCCCAAAGGTCCTACAGAAGTTCTCGACAAGCCCCTCCCCCATAGCAGCAAAATAGGGGCGCCCGCATCAGCAGACGCCCGTAAAGCTAAAACGATTTATCAATAAATGGACAATACGTCTTCAGCCAAACCTCTACTTTGCCCCGTGACCCATCTCGACAACCTTGGTTAGCGATCCAAACACGCCTTCGTCAGCCACGAGCTGCGCCTCGGCACGCTGCAGCTGCACGGCAACGGCGGCAGGGGCGGTACCGCCCTCGGTCGTGCGCGCGGCGACAATCGACGGGATATCGAGCGCCTCGGTAATATCGCGCTCAAAGAGCGGGCTTGCCTCCTGGAACACCTCAAACGGCAGGTCCTCAAGATTGCAGCCGCGCTTCTCACACATCAGGACCAGGTGCCCCACCACGGCATGTGCCTCGCGGAACGGTAGACCGCGCTTTGCCAGGTAATCGGCAACATCGGTGGCGGCAAGGTGCCCCACGCCGCACTCGCGCGCCATGGCATCCTCGTTGACGGTCCAGGTCGAAATCATTCCGGCCATAACGGACAGGCACTGCATGAGCGTGTGAGCGGTATCGAGCGCGCCCTCCTTGTCCTCCTGCAAGTCCTTGTTATAAGCGAGCGGCAGGCCCTTCATGGTTACCAGCAGCTGCACCAGGTTGCCGTACACGCGACCGCTCTTACCGCGGATAAGCTCGGCAAAGTCGGGATTCTTCTTCTGCGGCATGATAGACGAGCCGGTGGAGTAGGAGTCTGAAAGCGTGATAAAGCCAAATTCGGAGCTCGACCACAGCACGATCTCCTCGGAAAGACGCGACAGGTGCATCGCCATGACGGATCCGGCGTAATGCAGATCGAGCAGGAAATCACGGTCGGAAACCGCATCGAGCGAGTTGGGAATCACGCCCGCAAAGCCAAGTTCGGCAGCCGTCATCTGGCGATCGAGCGGATAGCTCGTACCGGCAAGCGCGGCAGCACCCAGCGGGCAGTTGTCGGCGGCATCAAAGGCGGCCTTCAGGCGCGTAAAGTCGCGCGCGAACATCCAGGAATACGCCAGCAGATGATGCGAGAGCAGCACGGGCTGAGCGTGCTGCATATGCGTGTAGCCCGGAAGAATCACCTTGTCGTACTTCTTGGCCGCATCCACCAGCACATGGCGCAGCTCAAGATTGGCCTCCATGAGCTCCTTGGCCAGCGCCTTGACGCCCAGGCGCGTATCGGTCGCCACCTGGTCGTTGCGCGAACGCCCAGTATGCAAGCGCTTGCCAGCCTCGCCGATACGACGCGTCAGCTCGCTTTCGATGGACATATGAATGTCCTCGTCGTTGATATCAAAGGTGAAGTTGCCGGCATCGATATCCTGTTCGATTCCGGTCAGGCCCTCGGCAATCGCCTGCTCGTCCTCGGCGCTGATAATGCCCTGGGCCGCCAGCATCTTGGCATGTGCCTTAGATCCGGCGATATCCTGCTTATAGAGATGTTTGTCAACCGGCAACGACGCGCCAAACTCCTGCGTGACCTCGGCCACGCCTGCCTCAAAACGACCGCCCCAAAGAGCCATGGAACCGTCCCCTTTCATCAAATCCCAAAACAAGCGCCCAAAGCAATGCGCCCTGTCGCTAAAGCGATTTCTCAACCGCTAGTTTTGCATATTCCCCACCATGTGCGAGGCCATATAGCTAATTTGCAAAGAAGTGACGCGCCATGCACTTGGCGCCCAATGTCTCCCTCCGAATGTTGCCCTGCGAACAATCGATCCAGGCCTTTAGGCTCATAGGAACGTCCTCGACCTTTGCAGCATCGAACTCGGGCGCGAGGGCAAGTAAAGCATGCGCGATAGCATTGAACATAATGGATACTCCCCATATATATAGGCGCAGGGCCGTCAAATTGATAGGAGGAGCCCCGCCGGACAACCCCGGCGGGGCTCGGACTCAGCCGCAGACGCGGCATCATATATGCGGGCGGAACGTAGGGGCCACCGATGTTAAGAAGTGTCAGCAAGCATAACGAAAGGTAGGGACCCCATGCGCCCGTTATGTATCACGCGGATGGGCCGCGCGGATACCAAAGGAAGGAGGCGCTAGGCCTGGGCGGCAGCAGAGCTGGGGCCCTGGATCTTAGCCCACGTCTTGAGCGACAGCGTATCGATCTCGATAAAGCCGGCGCTGGCCTTCTCGTCAAACGTAGTGTCGCGGTCGTAGGTAGCCAGACCGTAGTCATACAGGCTAAACGGGCTCTTGCGGCCGACGACATGGCAGTTGCCCTTAAAGAACTTCAGACGGACGGTGCCGGTCACGAACTTCTGGGTGTCGGCCATAAAGGCATCGAGCGCGTTTTTGAGCGGGCTGTACCACTGGCCGTTATACACGGCGGTGGCCCAATCCTGCTCGAGCTTAATCTTGGTCTTGAGCAGGTCACCCTCGACGCAGATGTCCTCGAGCGCCTTGTGGGCGGTGATGAGCGTCAGGGCTCCGGGAACCTCATAGCACTCGCGGCTCTTGAGGCCCACCAGACGATCCTCAACCAGGTCGAGACGGCCAAAGCCGTTGTCACCCGAAATCTTGTTGAGGGCGATGACGATCTCGGAGAGTTTCATCTTCTTGCCATCGACGGCGACGGGCTTGCCCGCCTCAAACTCAATCTCGGTGTAGGTCGGGGTGTCCGGCGTGTCCTCGGGGTTCTTGGTCATAACCCAGGCGTCGTCGAGCGGCTCGTTCCAGGGATCCTCCAGGTGACCGCACTCGATGGCGCGACCCCACAGGTTGTCGTCGATGGAATAGGGGTTGTCGTTGGCGCCCTCGGGAACCGGCACGTTGTGGGCGTGAGCATAGGCAACCTCATCGGGACGGCACTTCAGATCCCACTCGCGAACCGGGGCGATAACCTTAAGCTCGGGGTCGAGGGCCTTGACGGCAGCCTCAAAACGAACCTGGTCGTTACCCTTGCCGGTGCAGCCGTGGGCGACGTAGGTCGCGCCAAACTCGTGAGCGACCTCGACAAGCTTCTTGGCGAGCAGCGGGCGAGACAGCGCGGAGAGCAGCGGGTACTTGTTCTCGTACATGGAGTTTGCGGCGATGGCCTTAGTCAGGAACTCATCGGAGAACTCGTCGCGCAGGTCGAGCACCTGGCAATCGAGAACGCCCAGGTCAAGCGCCTTCTGCTTCTTGGCATCCAAGCCGGTCTCCTCCTGGCCCACGTTGCCGCAGACGCAAACGACATCGAGATTCTTCTCGTCCTGGAGCCACTTGACACATACGGATGTATCAAGACCACCGGAATATGCGAGAACGACTTTTTCCTTGCTCATGGCTGTTTCCTTTCGCCCTTGGTAGCTAGTTAGAACATCGGTCAGTTGCAAGTCACTTTGAGGTCAAAAACCGTGCAATATCAGGTTAAATAGCAAAAATCAGCAAATACATGCCCTAGAAACATGCAGCAATGTCGTGCTAAAACCCAACGACCTCAAAATGACTCTGTTGAGGCAATTCGCCCCATACGGACAGAGACGATTGTTATCGTCGTCGGGAAATTGCGCGCTGGCGTCGGATGGCATTATCTGCAGTGGTGATGATCTTTACGAACTGCATCTGCCTCTCCTTTCACCTATCGCCGGGCGCAATTCTAATATCGTAAACGGTACCTTTTCTTCGGTAAGCGGTTGTATTTCCGTCTCCGTTTTCGATGGTCGCTATATTACGCTAAAGTGCCCGCAGCACAAGCGACAAATTCAAATTTCTGAAAAGTTTTTTCATTACTTTGTGAAGCGTGGTGCAAATACGCTCCGTTCCTGCGACAATACGCTCAGTTACTGGTTGATGGTTATAACGTCTGAAACAATTTCGAAACGAAAGGCGCGCTTTTATGCAAACTTACGAATCGGACACCAATATCGGAAGCATTAAGATTCTCGCCGTCGACATGGACAAGACGCTGCTCACCGACAAGCGCGTGTTGCCGCAGGGTCTTGATGAGCGCCTGGACAAGCTCGCCGACGCAGGCATTGTATTCTGCCCCGCCAGCGGACGCCCCGCCCCCAAACTCGAGGAAATGTTCGAGAGCATTAAGAACCGCCTTGCTTTTTGTCCCGACAACGGAGCCTGCGTCATCTATCGCGGCAGCTATATCTATAAGAGCAACATCGATGTGGCGCTGTATCAGCAGGTGCTCGCCCGTGCCTCGGAGGACCCGCGTGCCGTTCCCGTCTTGTGCTGCTACGACGAGTTCTATGTGCTCGCCCGTGACCATCAGTACCACGACGAGATCAGCGTGTACTATAACACGATCAACTACGTCGATAGCTTTGAGGGCCTTGATATCGAGTCCAACAAGATTTCGATCTTCTTCCCCGCCTACGATGCCGAGCCAGCGTTTCGCGAGGACTACAGCCCCGAGTTCTCGGACAAACTCTACGTCACCAATGCGGGCCGCGAGTGGATCGACTTTATGAATCTGGGCGTCGACAAGGGGTCGGGCGTCGCGCACCTGTGCGAGCAGCTGGGCATTGATATCGCTGATGCCGCCGCCGTGGGCGATACGTACAACGACATCCCCATGCTGGAGCGCGTCGGGCATAGCTTTATCGTGGACAATGCCGAGGAGCACATGAACGCGCATGCCAAATGGCGCATTCCGAGCAACAACGACGGGGGCGTACTGACGCTCATCGACGCCATCCTGGCGGCTCGTTAAACTCGCCGCCATGCCCGGGGCCGGCCGTTTGATTTTTGCTCGGTCAGGTCCTGGGCTCGCTCGAAGGCCACATTAAGTGGCCTTCGGCTCGTGCGGAATCTACAAAAATCAAACGGCCGGCCCCGGGCATGGCTACGTTGACTTGCTTGCCGCCTGGATGGCGTCTTGGCGTCTAGATACTTGGCTGAATTTAATTGAATGAAGGACGCTCCTTGTTGGTGAGGAGCGTCCTTCTGTTTTGGTTACTTTGGAGTTGTGGGGGCGACTTTATTTGGCGTCGGCCCAGGTTATGCCGGTGCTGGCTTCGGCGATTAGGGGGACGCGGAGGTCTACTACGTGTTCCATGACGTCGCGGACCATGGCGGTGAGGCGCTCGACTTCGTCGACGGGACACTCAAAGTCCAGTTCGTCGTGTACCTGCAGAATCATATGGGCGGCAAAGCCTTCTTCTTCCAGGCGGCGGCTTACGCGGGCCATGGCGATCTTGATGATGTCGGCGGCGGTGCCCTGCATGGGGTGGTTCATGGCCGTGCGCTCACCAAAGCCGCGGAGCTGTGGGTTTTTGGCCTTGAGCTCGGGAATATGGCGTCTGCGGCCATACATGGTCTCGGCATAGCCCGTCTGCTTGGCTCGCGCCACCACATTGTCGAGGAACGTGCGCACGCCCGGGTAGGCCTCGTAGTAGCGATCGATCATATCGCGCGCCTCGGCCATCGAGATGTGCAGCGACTGCGACAGACCATAGGCCTGCTGACCGTACACGATGCCAAAGTTCACGGCCTTGGCGCGGCTACGCAGGTCGGGTGTCACCTCGGACACCGGCACGCCAAATACGCGCGCGGCCGTCTCGGCATGGAAGTCCTCGCCCTCGTTGAAGGCGCGCACCAGGTGCTCGTCACCCGAAAGATGCGCGAGCAGGCGCAGCTCGATCTGCGAGTAGTCCACCGCCAAAAAGACGCTGCCCTCGCCCGCCGAGAACGCCGTCTTGACGGTACGCCCCAGCTCCGAGCGCGTCGGAATGTTTTGCAGATTGGGGTCGCTCGAAGACAAACGCCCCGTCGCGGTGATGGTCTGGTTGTACGTGGTGTGCACACGCCCGTCACCACGGCGCAGCGGGCCCAGCGTGTCCAGATAGGTCGACTTAATCTTGGACTTCTCACGCCAGTCCAAAATCAGGCGCACGATCTCGTGGTCGCGGGCAAGGTCGCTCAGCACCTTGGCGTTGGTCGAATAGTAGCCGCGCTTGGTCTTTTTGAGGCCCTTGGTCGGAAGTCCCATAACATCAAACAGCACGTGCGAGAGTTGCATGGGGCTG
>UREE01000084.1 GCA_900546825.1 uncultured Collinsella sp.
GGTCTGTGCGGTCGCGTGGACGGTGGCGGCGGTGCCCATACCGGCCTCGTTGGAGAAGATGCCGCGGGAAGCGCCGCGGGCCATGGCCAGAGTCATCGTCGAGCCAACGAAGCCGCCCACTGCGGGAGCCGGTGCAAAGGCATATTGGAAGATCATGCCGAAAGCGGCGGGAATATCGCTGATGTGCATCACGATGACGGACAGGCAGGCGATGATGTAGATCAGGATCATGGGCATGACGAACTTGCCGCAGAAGTCGCCGATCTTCTTCACGCCGCCGGACAGCACGACGATGGTACTCAGCACGCTGATGATGATGCCTGTCATAAGCAGGGGAACGCCGAACACATCATTCACACAGGTGGCCAGCGTATTGGGCTGCACGAAGCAGGCATCGGCCAATACTTCGACGAAGAGGGCGATGGCGTAGAAACCGGCCAGAAACTTGCCGATCTTGCCCAGACCCTCGCGCATATAGTGCATGGGGCCGCCGAAATACTCGCCATCCGGCGTCTTTTTGCGGAACGCAACAGAGAGTGTGACCTCGGCCATTTTGGTCATCATGCCAACAAGTGCGATGAGCCACATCCAGAACACGGAACCCGGGCCGCCGATGGCGATGGCTGCCGCCACACCGGCAATGTTTCCGCTGCCGACGGTGCCGGCCAGAACGGTACTCAGCGCTTGGAACGGCTTCAGCTCACCTTCGCGCTTCGGGCCGGAGTCTTCGCTTTTGCTGCCGCCCAGAACTTCCCCCACGGTGTGCTTCCACCATGTGGGGATGCCGAGGAACTGGAAGAAGCCGCTGCGCACGGTCAGATACAGGCCGACGCCGACCATCAGGATCATAAGCGGCGTGCCCCATAGGAAATCGGTTGCATCATAAAGGATCTGCCACATAATTTAGTCCTCCTGAAATCTCATCAAAAACTGGAAAACAGACCGTCCCAGACGATATTGCGGTAATTCTCGCGGTCGGTGTCGCCCTCGGTGGAGAAGCAGAGCACGGAGCTCGTCTTGTCCAGGCCGATGAGCTCCTTGAGCTCGGCGTACTCGGGGTCGAGCATGAGGGTCTCGACCAGACCGGTGGTCACTGCGCCGGACTCGCCGGAGATGACGCGCGGGTCGCCCTTCTCGGGAGCGCCCAGGGTGCGCATGCCGCGAGCGGTGACCCAGTCGGGGCAGGACACGAAGGCGGTGGTGTGGTTGCGCAGGATATCCCAGCCCAAGATGTTGGGCTCGCCGCAGCACAGGCCGGCCATGATGGAGGGCATGTCACCGTCCACGATGCGCGGATCTCCGTCGCCGGCGGCAGCGCCCTTGTACAGGCAGGCGGCCGGTGCGCACTCAACCACGACGAAGGTGGGCGGGTTATCGGGATACAGGTTGGTGAAGTAGCCCACCACGGCGCCGGCGAGCGAGCCTACGCCAGCCTGGACAAAGACGTGCGTCGGGCGGTTGATAGCCATCTCGCGCAGCTGCTCGGCAGCCTCGGAAGCCATGGTGCCGTAACCCTCCATGATCCAGGACGGGATCTTCTCGTAGCCCTCCCAGGCGGTGTCCTGAACGATGACGCCGCGCTCGCAGGCGTCGGCCTCGGCGGCGGCCATGCGCACGCACTCGTCGTAGTTGACCTCTTCGATGGTCACCGTGGCGCCCTCGGCGGCAATGTTATCGAAGCGGGGCTTGGTGGAACCCTTGGGCATGTGCACGACGGCCTTCTGGCCCAGCTTGTTGGCAGCCCATGCCACGCCGCGGCCATGGTTGCCGTCGGTGGCGGTAAAGAAGGTAGCCTGGCCAAAGTCCTCGGCCAGCTGATCGGAGGTCAGGTAATCGAAGGTGCAGTCGGCAACGTCCTTGCCGGTCTCGTCGGCAATATAGTTGGCCATGGCAAACGAGCCGCCCAGGACCTTAAAGGCGTTGAGGCCAAAGCGATAGCTCTCGTCCTTAACGCACAGGTTGGACAGGCCCAGGCGCGCGGCCTGGCCGTCCAGGCGGGCAAGCGGAGTAACGGTGTACTGAGGGAACGACTGGTGGAAGGCGCGGGCCTTCTTCACGTGGTCGAGGCTCATGATTCCCAAGTGCTTGTCATCGCTCTTGGGCATCGTGTTGCCCGCCCACTGGATCTTATCGGCCATACGGTGAACTCCTTAAGTCCTCTCTTGCCGGCCCCCGCATACGCGTTTCAGCCCGATCCCATTCACACGGCTGAACTTTTATGTGGATGCCAAACAAAAAGTTTGTTAGCAATGTTCTATCACACTTTTTGATTGGATAACCTAACAAATTGTTTGTTGCCGCAATCGGTACCTTTTCGCCGCCAAACGGTCACATAACGCAGCAACGCTTTCGTTATTTGCGAACAAGTGTGGTTTATGGCAAAGTGTGCCCAAACAAATTTTTAGGAAGGCACCCATGACCCCCGCACAGATTGAGTTTTACAAGCGCCTTGCACACGGTCTGGCGCTCCAATTTGGCCCCAACTGCGAAGTCGTCGTCCACGATCTGGAGACCGAGGACGTGGACCACTCCATCGTAGTGATCGAAAATGGCCACGTCAGCGGGCGCAAACTGGGTGACGGCCCCAGCCATATCGTGTTTGAGTCCATGCACGAGGGCACCACCGACGTACACGACCGCGAGCCGTACCTCACTAAAACCACCGATGGCAAGCTGCTCAAGTCCTCGACCATCTTTATCCGCAACGACGAAGGCAAGCCCGTCGGCATTTTGGGCATCAACTTTGACATTACGCTTATGAAGGCTTTTGAGCGTTCGCTCGACGCCTTTACCGGCACCGGCGGCACGGGCTACACCGAGCCCGAGCCCATTACCAAGAACATCGGCGACCTGCTCGAGGACCTGCTGCACGAGTGCGAGCAGTTTGTGGGCAAGCCCGCGGCGCTCATGACCAAAGATGAGCGCATTCGCGCCATTGGCTACCTCGACCGTCGCGGCGCCTTCCTCATTTCCAAGTCGAGCGAGCGCGCCTGCGAGTTCTTTGGCATCTCCAAGTACAGCTTCTATAGCTACCTCAATGAGGCCAAGGCGGCGGCCGACGACAAGTAGGCACTCGCCTGGATTGTCCCTCCCCTTTTGGGCGCGAGTTCTGGAAAGCATGAATCCAAGACCGAGCCGCTTGGGAAGTTCCATATAATCGATGTCATTAGTATTTCGAAAGGGTGGAACAGAATGGCGTTGAGCAAGGCATCATGCACCGGTCGCGGATTGATTCCGGCAATTGGTGGACATGTGCACCGCATGTTCGATGAGGGTGAAGACGACCTGTTTTCGCTGAGCCTTGACGACGTGATGGATGATCGCCCGTGGACCGCCGACGAACTCATGGGCGGCGGGGCTCGCCCGTCAAGCCCCAATCCCGCACTTGCGCCTAAGCCCGCATCTGCGCCGACTCCTGCGCAGCCGCCTGTTTCGACGCCCGCGTCTACGCCCGCACCCATTTCGGCGCCCACACCCGCTCCCCGCCCCGCAAGCGACCCGTCCGAGACGGCGGCATTTCTCGCTGCGGCGACGCGGAGCAAATCGGCCGACAGCACCGTTATGTACAGCGCCCAGCAGTTGCCCGTTCCTGCGGCACGCAAGTCTCCGGTCACAAGGCTCGATGAGCCCGTTGCCCATCAGGTTGCCTACGATTCCTGGGCTGCAGCCGATCTGGATGAGACCTCTACCGGCATGCCGGCGCTCGACGTTCCAGTTAACCCGCTTTTTGCCGCCAACACGAGCGCCGCGGACTATGAGGGCGGTGCGGCATATTCCGATTATTCCGATGGCTATGCTGGCACCGATCGCATCGAGACCGAGGATTATGGCACCGCATCGAGCGATTATCTCAACGATCCGTACGCTGCCACGCCTGCACCGGAATATGACCCGGAGGCCGCGTCCGCGCCGGCGTATACCAAAAGCACGGGCGACGAGCGCTTCGCCGATTATTACGCCGAGGAAAAGGCGCTGCGTTTTTCGGAATTTCCGCAGGCAGTCAAGGTTGCCTTTATCGCCATTGTCATTGCCCTGCTCGGCGTCATTGCGTTTGAGGGATTCCGGCTGTTCTCCGGCCCCACCCAAGCGGAGTCGGAGACCCAGCAAAAAGAGAACGATGACGAGTACCTGGACATCAACACCCTCAAGGGCGACCCCAACGACGGAGACGATGAGTAGCGAGAGCTGAAGGCGGCCGCAGGATCCCGCATCCAGCACCGGCTTCTAAGTGCTGTTTTGTCATCCAGCTACACTTTTCCGAAGTTTTAAGGTGCCTATTTCGACACTTTTCCGTACTTTTACACGGCTGATTTCGACACTTTTCCGGATGAAAGCCGAATAATCACTTGGGAAACCAACGCCGTTCACGCGTCATTTCGCAGGCGGCGCTTGATTTCTGTCCGTACACGTTGATAGACTTCCTCTTGCCCGCAAGGAGCGGGCGCATTTTATCCAGAGTCGGGGTAGAGAGTTGGCTCCACGATCCCGACGCCAACCGGCCAAGAGGCACGGTGGCCCTGCCAACATCGATGAAAGGAGTCCGTATGGACAATTTCTCCGTGCGCAGCGAGCGTAACTTCCACAACCTGATCGTCAAACCGAATCACATGCATCTTCTGGATAAGCCAAATGGCTACGCCTCGGCCATGATCAAGAGCAGCCTCTCCCACCAGATGCGCTTTACGGTGCAGGTGCTCTAGGAAGAACTCTGCGCCGCCGGCAGCCCGCACGTGCTGCAGATCAAGCTGCTTGGAGACGACTCTCGCGAGCCGTCTAGCTGGAAGCTCTTTGCTGACGGCATATGCGTTGCGGACGGATCCGGCGCCTTTGCCCGAGAGTGCTTCTGCGAGGGAGCCGAGGCATTCCTGGACCTGTGCCGCGACGCCGTACGCACGGCCGAGCTGTACTAGTGGAGCCAGAGGGAGTATGAGCTGTTGAGTGCGGCCCGCGGGATTGCGGGGGCGTAGGCAGACAGGCCAGACAGCTCGTCATACTGGTTGACGCTTCGATTCAAACAGCAGGGCGGGCTCGCGCTTACAGCCCCGCCATGCCAAACCGAATGGCGTTCTCAAAAGGCCTACCCCCTCCGCCTTCAGCTTTAGCAGCAGGTCGCCCAGCTCGGAGCACTTGCTGGAAAGGCGCGTCTGAGCTCGCTCGCCCATCCCCCACCGTTGACGGACCTCCTGGGCGCGCGGGCTCACGCGGTAGTCCCCGTCCATCATCTGCTTGAGCAGCTTGGCGGTCACGCGCGCATCGGCCAGAGCGCTGTGGGCGTGACCCGTCGACTCGTCGAACTCGATGCCAAACCACGTCGCTGCGTCACTCAAAGAGACGCACCCGTGGCTGCTCATGTCCATGATCGAGGTGTAAAACGCCTGCAGGTCGGCCCAGTCCGTAGGAAATGCGGAAAGATCGATGTGCTTTGCTTGGCACTCGATCAAAAGCTGTCGACGATCCGCCCCGCTCCAACAGACCACCTGGGCGGAGTAGCGCCCGATCCAATCGCTGAGCCTTTTGATCACCATGTAGAGCGGATCGGCCATCGCGGTGCCCACGGCCGATATCCCTGTGAGCTCGCGAACGGGGAACGCAACGCCTTCGGTAAATTCCGTCTGTACAAACTGCGAGAACTCGCCCATAACGTTGCCGTGGTAATCGAGCTTGACGGTGCCGGCCTCGATAATCTCATTGCACAGTCCACGGCGCTGACGCTGCTTTGGCACCGGCGCAAACTCAAAGTCCAGCACAATCTGGCGCGCAAAGTTCGTCGTATCGATAGCCGAGACACCCGGCATCTTTTCAGCTGACACGGTTAGGGCCTCTCTCCGTTGCTTGCCGCTCGTTTCTCGAACGGTCATCTCACAGCAAGTGTAGCTGCCCGTGCGGACATGAAATCGCACAGTGCAGCTTTCCGGCATCCTTGCGTAAAGCTGCGCTTTGAGATGGTCACGTCGCTGTTATTATCGAACATATATTCGTATTTATGGCTGCAGTTTGATAGACTGGTTATTGTTGACGGCAGTTCCATGTGCCGGGCAGCGCCCTCCATGCGACGGGAGGTGATGCCCATGACCGATCTGACTGATTTTGTGAAGCTCCTGACCGCTTTGGTCTCGCTCCTCACGGCGCTTATCGGACTTACCGAGGCACTCAAGCAGCATACGAAGCATAAAAAGAGGGGTCGACGCCGCTAAGGCGATGACCCCTTAATCCAAGCAACGGCGCTGCCCAGCTCTTCACTACTTGGGCTGCCGTCGACCTTATTTTACCCACGGGCACCGGGTTTACCAAATGGATTTTCGGTAAAGGAAGCACGGCACGCCCGCAAAAACACTACGCCCCAAGTGCCGCCACGGGGATCACCGCCACGCCGTCGTCGCGTGTGTAGGCAATGCTCCCCTTTCCAACCACGACCGGCAAAAACGCCGGCGCGGCATTCTGGGCGTCAGGATTGGAGAGCACTTTCCTCTCCAGCGCCTTGAGATTTCTCGCTCCATCGTCTACTTTCGCATCGCTCAGCTTGACCTCGATGGCTCCTCAGCGCCCGTCGTGCTCAACGATCAGATCGACCTCAAGGCCCTTCTCATCTCGGAAATAATGGACACTGTTGTCGACACCGCCGTAGGTGGAAAGGAACACGCGCACGTCGCGCAGAACGAGGTTCTCAAAGAGCATCCCAAACGTTTGCATAT
>UREE01000085.1 GCA_900546825.1 uncultured Collinsella sp.
AGCTGCGGAAACGCGGGGTCCGTTCAGGCTGTTGCGTTGAGATTGAAAATCAACCCCATCCCAACGCTTTCCCCGGTGGCACTCATATTGTCGATTAATCCAGGCCCTCGGCACCGTTGGACTTGATGATCTTCTGGTAGGCGTAGAAGCTGTCTTTGCGGCGTCGCTCGTAGGTACCGGTGCCGTCGTCGTACTTATCGACGTGGATAAAGCCGTAGCGCTTGCGCATCTCGCCCGTGCCGGCGGAAACCAGGTCGATGGGGCCCCACCAGGTGTAGGCGATCAGGTCGACGCCGTCGGCAATGGCCTCGCCCATGGCCTTGACGTGGCTCTGCAAGTAGGCGATGCGATACGGGTCATGGATGGAGCCGTCCTCCTCGACCTCGTCGTAGGCGCCCATGCCGTTCTCGACCACCATCAGCGGAATCTCGTAGCGGGCGTAAATCTCGTTGAGGGCGATGCGCAGGCCCAGCGGATCGATCTGCCAGCCCCAATCGGTGGACTCCAGATAGGGGTTCTTGCCGCCAAAGGTCATGTTGCCCTCGGTCATCTCGTGATCCTTGTGGGTGCCCACGGTGCCGGACATGTAGTAGCTAAAGGTGTAGAAATCGACCTTGCCGTCGGCGATATCCTGCAGGTCGCCGTCCTCCATCACGAGCTCGACATCGTTCTCGGCCCAGAAGCGCTTGGCATAGAACGGATACTTGCCGCGCACCTGCACGTCGGAGCAGTACCAGTTCATGGTATTCATCTCCTGCTGCGTGGCGAACACGTCGGCCGGATCGCACGTGGCGGCATAGGAGAGGACGAAGCAGTCCATGTTGCCCATCTTAAACTGCGGATAGTGCTCGTGGGCATAGCGCACGACGCGGCCGCTGGCGACAAACTGGTGGTGCAGGGCCTGGTAGCGCTGCTGAGCGGTGGTCTTGATGGCGCTTGCCGGACCCTCAAAGCCCTGGATCAGACCGGTCTCCATCATGGCACCTATGTCCATGGTGCCGCAGTTGATCTCGTTGAAGGTGAGCCAGAACTTGACCTTGTCCTGGTAGCGGTCGAAGACGGTCTGGCAGTACTTCTCAAAGAAGCCGATGAGCTCGCGGCTCGCCCAGCCGTTGTATTTCTCGACCAGGTGATAGGGCATCTCGTAGTGGCTGAGTGTGACGAGCGGCTCGATGTTGTGCGCGCGCAGGCAGTCGAAGACGCGGTCGTAGAAGGCGAGGCCGGCCTCGTTGGGCTCGGCATCGTCACCGTTGGGGAAGATGCGGCTCCAGGAGATGGACATGCGGAACATGGTAAAGCCCATCTCGGCGAACAGCGCGATGTCCTCCTCGTAGTGATGGTAGAAGTCGATGCCGTCGTGGTTGGGGTAGAAGCGGTTGGGGTCGATGTCGATCGTAATCTGGCGCGGCTCCTTGTAGCTGCCGCCCAGGAAATGGTCGTCTACGCTGGGGCCGCGGCCGTCCACGTCCCAAGCGCCCTCAAACTGATTTGCGGCCGTGGCGCCGCCCCAGAAAAATCCCTTGGGAAATCCCATAGGTGCCTCCTCGCAACGGGTTTTATGTGCTGAGTTGAGTATCGCGCGCACTTGGGCGCCCAAGGCGCGGAGGCGCTGCATTGGACACTTCTTTTCGCCCCGGCACGTCCGCCGGCTGACACTTTTTGATACCGAGGCCTAGACGAGGCAAAAATCGACCTGACGGCCACCTTCCAACCCGGATGGATGAAACGAAACATGAGACACAGTATTTAGGTGTGGCATATCGATAGCTAAAAGCCCGTTCCGTCTTGCTCATCCACGGTATTTTGCCGGGGTGCAGCCGTAGGCGGCGCGGAACTTGCGGTAGAAAAAGCTCATGTTCTCGTAGCCAACGGCACGCGCCGCTGCCTCGGCCGTGGCGCCCGCGCGCAAGAGCTCCGCGGCACGCGCGAGCCTGCGCTCCTGGACCAGTTGCCGATAGGTCTTTCCCACCTGCTGCTTGAGCAGCGCCGACGCGTAGTTGGGGCTCACATGAAAGTGTGCCGCCATCTCCTCGAGCGAGCAGGCGGCAAACGAGCGCTCGATGTAGCCGAGCATTCCCGTCACCAGGGCAGTGGGCCCCGCCGCGCCGTCCGCCACGCCGCGCACCAGCTCGCGCTCGTAGCAATCCATGAGCTCAGCCAAAAACAGCTGAAACAGGCACAGAACAATCTCGGCGCTGTTGGGGCTCGGCTCGTAACGCTCGCAGAGCATTTCCTGCATGTAGCGCCGCACGCGCCGGCTCTCCCCGCAACGAAAGTGTACGTGCCCGCGATGGTCCGTCTCACTGTTGAGCGCGTTGAACAAAAACCGCGAGACCACGCTCTCGCGCGAGAGGCTCGACTCCAGGCTCCGGCGCAAAAATGCACGTGAAACGGTCATGCTCAGCATGATGTCGTCCTCGCCGAGCGACGACACCGCGTGTGGACAGGCGGCGTCGAGCAGCAGCACCTCGTTGCGGCCCAGCTCGAGCCTCTCCCCCGCCACCGTCTGCGGGCAGTGCCCGCGATACACATAGCTCATCTCAACGTAGTCGTGCACATGCTCGGGCACGGCATTAAAACGCGAGTTTGTCCTTATCGTCAGGCCACGTGGCATGCCGGGCTGGGCGTAGGCAAACCCGACCTGCCCAATCTTTCGCACCGGACGTCCGTCGATTTCGACATGCTCGGTCATAATCGACCAATCAAACGCCAAGCCGTCTCTATACGCAATCTCGCTGGCACTCAGTTCGCTGAGCCTACGCTCGAGCTCGTCGATCTCCATCGCTCACCAATCGTTGATTTGGTCATAGTTCGTTGTGATTCGGATATTAGCAGAGCGCGCTGACACGTCCATAATCTGTGCCATGCAGCTAATCGACCGAGCCGAGGAGGATCCATGACCGCGTACTACCAGCAGGTGCTCAACGGCGCCTACGACAACCACGTGCTTCCGTTTTTGTGGATGAAGGGCGAGAGCCATAAGACCATTGCCGAGTATCTGGAAAAGATCGCCGGCGCCGATATCCACGAGGTCTGCCTCGAGAGCCGCCCGCACCCCGATTTTTGCGGCGAGGGTTGGTGGCGCGACCTGCGCTTTGCGATCGACATATGCAAGCAGCTGGGCCTCAAGATCTGGATTCTGGACGACGCACACTTTCCCACCGGATACGCCAACGGCGCCGTCAAGGAAGCCGCGCCCGAGCTCCGCAAGATCGTGCTCACACACCGCACGCTCGACATCGTGGGCCCCACGCCGCAGGCGAACATCGTGCTCACCAACCTGTTCGACAAGACGGAGCGCTTCTATGGCGTAACGTTTATGCAGGAAGGGCACGCCGTCGAGGTAGAGCACCGCGTCATCGAGGACGAGCACGGCATACCCTACCGCCTGGTCTTTGACGCGCCGGCCGGCATCACGCAGGCGTGCGTGATGTTCACGAGCGGCAAGACCTCCTACAACGAGGACTACATCAACATGGTCGACCGCGCCTCGGTGGCACAGCTCATCGACGCTGTGTACGAGCCGCACTTTACGCATCTGGGCGATGAGTTTGGCAAGACCATCCTGGGCTTTTTCTCCGATGAGCCCGGCTTTGCCAACGAGAAGGGCGTCACCGGCGCCGACGGCATCTCCGACACGCTCATCGGCAAGGCCACGGCTCCCCTGCCCTGGTCGGCCGAACTCAAGCGCCGCCTGCGCGCGGCGCTGGGCGAGCGCTACCTGGACGAACTCCCGCACCTGTGGGATCGCGAGCCGGCGGGCGCGCACGTGCGTCATGTGTACATGGACATCGCAAGCACGCTCTACAAGGAATGCTTCTGCGACCAGCTCGGCGGCTGGTGCCGCGCGCACGGCGTGCAGTACATCGGCCACGTGATCGAGGACAAGGACTGCCACGCGCGCTTGGGCGTGGGCGCCGGACACTACTTCCGCGCCGTGGGCGGCCAGGACATGGCGGGCGTGGACATCGTGATCAACCAGCTCGTCCCCGGTATGGACCAGGGGTTCCACTCCTACGGCCGCGGCGTATGGGACCTGGAGTTCTACAATTACGTGCTACCCAAGCTGGGCTCCTCGGCGGCGCATCTCGACCCCAAAAAGCAGGGGCGCTGCATGGCCGAGGTCTTTGGCGCCTTTGGCTGGCACGAGGGCCTGCGCGAGATGAAGTGGATCGCCGACCACTTTATGGTGCGCGGCGTTAACTGGTTTGTGCCGCACGCCTTTAGCATGGCTGCCTTCCCCGACTGGGACTGCCCGCCGCACTTCTACGCGCACGGCCAAAACCCCCAGTTTGCGCACTTTGGCAAGCTCATGAGCTACATGAATCGCACGGCGAGCCTGCTTTCGGGCGGGCGGGCCGCCACACCGGTGGCGCTTCTGTACCACGCCGATGCCGAGTGGGCCGGCGAAGCCTCGTTTATGCAGCACGCCGCCGCCGAGCTCATGCGCGCGCAAATCGACTTTGATATTGTGCCGGCCGAGGCATTTGAGGATGCCGAGCGCTATACCGTGGCGTTTACCGCGGACGGCGGGTTTACTGTAAACGGGCAGGCATACCGCTGTCTGGTCATGCCCGGCGCCGAGTTTGTCGGCGGGGCTGTACTTGACTTTGCCGCGCGCGCCGCGGCCGCAGGCGCTGCCGTGTATGCCCTGGATAAGCTGCCGAGTAAGCGCTATGACGGCGATATTGCAGGACGCGAGGGCTTTGCCTCCGTGGATGCAGCCGCGGTCGCCGGCATCAAGCTCCTGGCAACCGCCGAGCTCGCAGGCACGCTTGCCGACGCCGGTATGCAGACCGTGGTTTGTGCCGAGTCCCAGCCCTGGCTGCGCGCACTGCGCTACGAGCGGGCGGGCGAGACCTATCTGATGCTCGTCAACGAGCATCCCAAGCAGGGCATCTCCACTCAGATTGCGTTTGCCGACGGCACGCCCGTTGCAGGCGCGCGCCTCGACCTGCTCAACGGCAGGGAGCCTGTCGCCTTTGAGGGCACGCTCGAACTTGCGCCCTACGAGAGCTGCATCGTGGTGCTCGGGGCCGCAGGTTCCGCGCGCGCAGCAACAGCAGGAACTGAAGCCGCATGCATCGACGGGCCCTGGACGGTCGCCTTCTCTGCCCCCGGCACCGATGCCTTTGACGAGTCTATTGAGCTTGCAGGCCTGCACGACCTTTCCTTTGCCGAGTTCCCCGGCAAGGCGGGCACCTTCCGCCACCAGGCGAGCCTCAGCGTTGACAAGGGCCTCACCAGCGCCGCGCTCGATCTCGGCGAGGTCTTTGAGACCGCAACCGTCACCCTCGACGGCACGCTCCTCGGCACGCGCATCTGTCCGCCCTACCGCTTTGAGCTCGGCACCCTTGCCGCCGGCGAGCACGGGCTCACGATCGATGTGATCAACACCCTCGACCACGCCATCCCCGACATGTTCGGCATGACCGAGCCCTCCGAGCCCAGCGGCCTGCTCGGTCCCGTCCGCGTGCTCGGGTAGCGACCCCGCGCAACAGCCCCTTACGAGACGCCCGGCTTGCTTTCCCCAGCCAAGCCGGGCGTTTTATTTACCGTTATGATTGATACATCGCGATACGAATGCATGGGAGCCATATGGATATCAAGCGCAAAATCACCCAGGGCAAGGGGCTCACCCCCACCGAGCAGCAGCTCGGGCAGACGGTTCTCGCCATGGGCGAGAACGTTCGCGGGCTCTCCATCAAGGAATTTGCGCGCCAGGCCAATGTCTCCGTTGCGAGCATCCACCGCTTTTGCAAAAAGCTCGGCCTTGAGGGCTTCAAGGAGCTCAAGGTCGAGCTGGTGCGCGCAGCCTCGTACGCAGACTCCGCCCCCGAGGTGGATATCGACTTTCCCTTCGATGCCACTTCCACCCCTGCGCAGGTGATGGAGCGCATGGAGGGGCTCTACCAGACCACCTTGGCCGAAACGCAGGAGCTGCTCGACCCTGCACAGCTCGACCACGCCGCCAAGCTCATCATGCGCGCCGGCACCGTGGACATCTATACGGGCTCGCATAACCTATATCCAGCGGGAATGTTCCGCGATCGCCTGCTTTCCGCCGGCAAAAGCGCGACGTGCCACGACAGCGTCGAGGCGCAGGTGCGCACGGCGCTCGCCTCGGGTCCCGACCATGTGGCAATCATCATCTCCTACAGCGGCCTTGCCCCCAACCTCAAGGAGATCTTGCCGATCCTTAGCAGTCGACATGTCCCGGTCATCGTCATCGGCACGCCGTACTGTGCCCGCATTCACCCCGGCTTTGCCGCCTATCTCACGGTAAGCGACCACGAGAGCATGACGCACCGCATCACGCAGTTCGCCAGCCATATCGCCGTGCAATACGTACTCGATTCGCTCTATAGCAGCTACTTTGCCAAAGATTACGCCCGCTGCTCCGAGTTCTTAGAGCGCTCGTTCCCCTACACCCGCCTCCCCGGACTCAAGTAACAACGAGCGAGGATTATTGGACACTCAAATAACGAGCGTGGATAATCTCCCGTTTTTGACCTGGATGCAGGCTCAAAGTGGGAGATTATCCACGCTCATTTTGCGGGTAGTCATTGGGTGTTCCTATAGTTTTGTCAACCGTCGGGGCTACTCCCGGTAGGG
>UREE01000086.1 GCA_900546825.1 uncultured Collinsella sp.
TGGTATACGGGTGCATCATCGACGTCTTCAATACAGAAAATATCAGTGCGGAATGTTTGCAAGACTAAACCCCGGTCCCCGCTGCGTTGACGTTGCCGTGACCCTGGCCGGCCGCTTCTAGCGGGCCGCCGGGTCGGTGGCGATGGGGGCATGGGTCCCGTCTTGCCTTGCGCGTAACTGGCTGAATTGATTTTGATTGGAGCTGTTCCTATGTCCCAGAAGTTGACTCGGGTGATTGTTACTACCGATATGGAAGTCGACGATATGAACTCGCTTGTTCATTTGGCTCTGTATCTCAACTTGCTTGATGTTCAGGCTGTGGTGTATACGGCTTCGCAGTATCACTTTCTTGGGGATGGGGTTCATACGCTCGGCGAGGTGAATTCGCATTGGCGGACCAAAGGGCGGCGCTCTTATGAGTGGGCTGTTGTGCCTCATGAGCCCGATCCGCTAGCCGGCGAGCTTCGTGAGTATCGGCCGTTTCCCGAGCATTGGATTGAGAGTCTCTGGAGTAATGAATATGCCCAGGCTTGGCCGCAGTTGCAGGCAAATGCGGACGCCGCCGGTGAACCGCCGTTTCCCACGCCTGCCCAGATGATCGAGCGTACGTTTGTGGGAAATGTTGCCTTTGAGGGTGATGTGACTGAGGAAACTGAGGGGTCTCGCGTAATTGCGCAGGCGATTCTGGATGATGATCCGCGTACGTTATGGTTGCTCAGCTGGGGTGGTATGAATACGATCGTTCGCGCCCTCATGAGTATTGCCGAGCGCTATCGCGCCACGCCCGAGTGGCCCGCCGTGCAGCAGCAGGTCTATCAGAAGGTGCGCGTGATGGGCGTTGCCGATGGCGTGGGACAGGACAACTCGTGGCTCGACCATGGGCGCGAGCTCTTTCCCGAGCTCATCTTTTGGCGCGTGCCCTATATGTATGGCGGCTATGTCGACGCCAAGATGGCTCAGCCCGATACACTGCCGCTGTTTCAGGCTCCTTGGCCCGAGCAGAATCTCACGCAGGGCAACGGCCCCCTCATGGCACGTTACATGCTCTATGGCGATGGTAAGGTCTACGAAAACGAGCCCGAGCGCTTTCAGTTTGGCAAGCATGCCCGCCTGGATTGGGGCCTGGAAGGCATGCCCGCGGTACAGTTTGAGCGCGGCGACTTTATGGCCGAAGGCGACAGCATGACCTATATTCCGCTGCTGCCGTTTGGCCTGCGCGGTATCGACGACCGCGGCTTCGATACGCTGCTGGGACGCATGTTTTTTGATGGGCATCCCGATGCGAACGCGCCCGCCGGTTTTGCCTCCATCGGCACGCCCGCAGACGACAATCTCAATCCCTATCTGCGTGCCTATCAGGAAGACTTTGCCGCCCGCGCGCAATGGTGTGCCCATGATCCGGCAGCCTGCTCGCATCCGGCACATGTTGTCGAGACCACGGCCGACCGCAGCGCCACAGCCGGCGAGCGCGTCGACCTTACAGCGACCATCGTCGACCCCGACGGCAAGGGCTTCGATGTACATTGGGATGTCGCCGTTGACCCGTCGAGCTATGCAGGCGCCCAGGATCTGTCGCTGTGGCAAGAATGCACGGTAGACACCGCTTTCATCGTGCCCGCCGACGCGCGGCCCGGCGACCGCCTTGTGCTCACCCTTACCGTGCAGACGCGCGCCGAGCGCCCCTGCAGCCGCTACGCCCAGGTCGCCGTAACCGTGGCATAGCAAGGACGGCGCCCACATTCGGCAGCCGCCGCATTCGACAAAGAGTGTCCCCAGGCGCCAAACGAGCGGGGATTTTTGGACACCCAAATGACGAGAGTGGATAATCTCCCACTTTGAGCCCACAAGCAGGCCAAAAATGGGAGATTATCCACTCTCGTTCTGCGAGCACTCATTGGGGACGTACTTAAATGAGTAGTTTCACTCATTTAAGTACGTCCCCAATGAGTAGGAAAAATGGGCCATGTGTCCCAGTTGTGGAGACTCGTTGAGCCGTCTGGGTATCGTGAAAGATCGCGCACTCCCCCATCATCAAAAGTGACACACGCTACCAGTTGATGGGAGGCAGCCATGGGCTTCTTTGACAAGATGTTCGAGAAGAAAGAGTGCGCGATTTGCGGTACCGAGCTGGGACTTCTAGGTAAGACAAAAATCAATGAAGGCCACCTGTGCAAAGAGTGCGCCGGCAAGCTCTCCCCCTACTTTCACGGCTATCGCTCCAGCACCGCGGACGATATCCGCGAGCAGCTCGCCTACCGCGAGGCCAATGCCGAGCGCTTGGCGTCGTTCAACCCCACGCGCACGCTTTCTGCCGGGCGCACCAACATCATGCTCGACGAGGACGCGGGCCTGCTGATCATTACCTCGCAGAGCCGCTGGCGCGACGCCAATCCCGACATCATCGAGTTCTCGCAGGTACTCGGCTGCGATATGGATATCGACGAGCATCGCACCGAGATCTATCGCGAGACTAAGGACGGCGAGCGCGAGAGCTACAACCCGCCGCGCTACGACCTGGATTACGACTTTAATCTGACCATCCACGTCAACACGCCGTACTTTACCGAGATCAACCTGCGCGTAAACGACTCCACCATCGATCAGCGCGGCTCCATCGAATACCGCGAGGCCAAGCGCCAGGCAACCGAGGTCCGCGACGCGCTGGTGCAGCTGCGCCAGGAGACGCGCGACAGCGTTGTGGCCGCCAAGGCCCCCAAGACCGCGGTGACCTGCCCCTTCTGCGGAGCCACCACCATTCCCGATGCCAGTGGGCGCTGCGAATACTGCGGCGGCGCCATCGGCGCATAGTCTCCGGCACGGAAAGGACCGATCATGGCCTTCGAGAGCGTTAACTATCAGTGTCCTGCCTGCGGTGGTCCCCTGCATTTTGCCAGCGCCGAGCAAAAGCTTGTCTGCGACTACTGTGACTCACGCTTTGAAGTCGAAGAAGTCGAGGCCCTCTATCGCGAGCGCCAGGACAAGGCAGACGCCAAAGCCGATGCGGCAGCCGCAACGCCCAAGCCCGTCGCCGACGACGCGGTGCAGGAGCTCGCCCAAAACGCCGGCTACATCTGCTCGTCGTGCGGCGCCGAGCTCGTGTCCGACGGCACCGTCGCCGTCACCACCTGCCCGTACTGCGGCAACTCCGCCGTGGCGCCCGGCCAGCTCTCGGGCGACTTCTCGCCCGACCTGGTGATTCCGTTTAAGCTCGGGCGCGACGATGTCACGACCGCACTCAAGGAACACTATAAGGGCAAGATCTTGCTGCCCAAGAGCTTTGTCACCGGCAACCACATCGACGAGGTCCAAGGTGTCTACGTGCCGTTTTGGCTCTACGGCGCCCGCGTTGACGGCGAAGTGTACTTTGACGCGACCAACGAGACCGTGACCGAGGAATCCGATCGCACCGTCACGACCACCGACCACTACGATGCCTATCGCAAGGGCAATATCTCGTTTAAGCGCGTGCCCGTCGACGGATCGTCCAAGATGCCCGACGGCCACATGGACGCCATCGAGCCGTTTGACTACGACGCGCTGCGTCCGTTCTCGGTCGCATATATGCCCGGCTACATCGCCAACCGTTACGACGAGGACTGCGAGACCTGCAAGGCGCGCGCCGAGCGCCGTATGGAGGAGAGCACGATCTCGGCCCTGCGCGAGACCGTCGTCGACGAATATGACGATGCCACGGTCGAAAGCAAGCAGCTCGACTACACCTGGGAAGACAGCGACTACGCCCTGCTCCCCGTCTGGATGCTCTCCACCTCGTGGAACGGCAAGAGCTACCTGTTTGCCATGAACGGCCAGACCGGCCGTTTGGTCGGCGAGCTCCCCTGCTCCAAGCCCAAGCTCGCCATTGCCTCGGTGCTGTTCTTTGTGATCGGATTTATCCTCTCCCAGATTCTCTTTATGGGTGAGAACGCCTTCGATCCGGATTACCTCGCCTTTGATATCGAGGGCATCCTCATCAACATCGTCGCGCCGCTGATCATCGTGATTATCGGAGACGTGCTACTGGTAGGCCAGCTCAAGACGGCCAACGAGGCCACCCACGCCGACGAGTACTGCGGCGAGCTCGACCTGACCGAGAAGCACGACACCTTCAACCACACCGAGACCACCGTTGTCATGAAAGACGACAAGGACGACTAAGCAATCCGACCAATACCACCCGGCCTTTGACGAGAAAGGAAGATCACCATGGGACTCTTGAAAGCTGGATTGGGAGCTGCCGGCGGCGTCATGGCCGACCAGTGGAAGGAATTTATCTATTGCGAATCGATGCCTGCTGACGTCTTGGCCTGCAAGGGCAGCAAACGCACCGGTGGCCGCAGCTCCAACACGCGCGGCGAGGACAACGTCATCTCCAACGGCTCGGTCATCGCCGTCAACGACGGCCAGGGCATGCTCGTGGTGCAAAACGGCAAGATCATCGAAGTCGCACTGGAGCCCGGTGAGTTCGTCTTCGATACCGGCAGCGAGCCGAGCGTCTTTAGCGGCAACCTGGGCGATTCCATCAAGGAGACCTTCGCCAATATCGGCAGCCGCTTTACCTTTGGCGGCGACGCGGGCAAGGACCAGCGCGTCTACTTCATCAACACCAAGGAGATCATCGGCAACAAGTACGGCACCGCCTCGCCCGTGCCCTTCCGCGTGGTCGATAACAACATTGGCCTGGACGTTGACATCTCCGTGCGCTGCAACGGCGAGTACTCGTACCGCATCACCAACCCGCTGCTGTTCTACACCAACGTGTGCGGCAACGTGACCGATAGCTACACGCGCGACAAGATCGACAGCCAGCTTAAGTCCGAGCTGCTCACCGCCCTGCAGCCCGCCTTTGCCAAGATCTCGGAGATGGGCATTCGCTACAGCGCCATCCCCGGTCACACCACCGAGCTCGCCCGCGCGCTCAACGAGGTCCTCTCTGCCGACTGGCGCGACCTGCGTGGTGTCGAGATCGTGAGCTTTGGCGTCAACTCCATCGCAGCCTCGCAAGAAGACGAGCAGATGATCAAGGACCTGCAGAAAGCCGCCGTCATGCGCGATCCCACTATGGCGGCAGCCAACATTGCCAGCGCCCAGAGCGACGCAATGCGCGCGGCAGCCGCCAATCCCAACGGCGCGATGGCAGGCTTTATGGGCATGGGCATGGCAGGTGGCATGGGCGGCATGAACGCCAGCCAGCTGTTCGCCGCCGGCCAGGCACAGCAGCAGACCGTCCCGCAGCCGGCTCCGGCACCCGCTCCCGCACCGGCTCCTGCCGCTGCTCCCGCGGCCGGCACATGGACCTGCAGCTGCGGCGCCACCAACACCGGCAAGTTCTGCTCCGAGTGTGGCAGTCCCGCACCCGCCCCGGCACCGGCCAAGTGGTTCTGCCCCAACTGCGGCAGCGAAAACGGCGGCAAGTTCTGCAGCAACTGCGGAACGCCCAGGCCCTAGCCCCTCTATCTGGTAATTGGCGGGGGATCCGCCACCCCCGCATTTGCTTCTATGGGTTTCGTTCGATAAAGGAGGACACCATGAAGACAACGTTCAAAAAGTCCGTACTCGCATTTCTGACATGCGTCCTTGCGCTCGCCTTTGCCCTGACGGGCTGCAGCGGCGGCGGCAAAGACCCCAAGGCCAACTTCGTCGGCAGCTGGGAACTCTCGGGTGGAACCATGGAGGGCGAAGAGCTGACCGATGAGTACATGAAGATGCTCGAGGATTGGAGTGTGCACTGCGTCCTGATTCTCGATGAGGACGGTACAGGTGCCCTCGACCTGTTCCTTGAAGTCGTCGACCTTAAATGGGAGGCAAAGGACGCCACCACCGTAACCATCACCGCCGAAGACGAGTCGCATGACATGAAGCTCAAGGACGGCAAGCTCATCCTCGAAGAGGATGACGGCAATCTTGTCTTTACCAAGTCCGACAAGGACCTGTCCGGCACGGTGAAGAAGGATCGCGAGGCGGCCGAGAAGGAAGAAGAGATCGACGAGGCCGTCGAAGACGACGACGTCCAGAAGATTGAAATCTCCCCCGCCGTCACCGTTGCCGATGACGACCTGTGCACCATTACCATCACCGAGAAGTTCAAGGACGAGTGGGGCGACATCGGTTTTGTCGTCAACATCACCAACAAGAGCGACAAGGACCTGACCTTCTACGCCCCCAGCGGCAAGACCAACGTCAACGGCACCATGAAGGAACCCTGGTTCTCGGCTCACCTGATGCCCGGCACCAACGCCACTGAGGAATTCACGTTCTCGAACGGCACGCTCGATAGCCTTGACGACCTGGTCAACACGACCATCGGCATCGACGCCTACCTGACCGATTCCTACGAGGACGTCGCCTCCTACAGCGCAACCATCGCGTAGCGATAGACCACGACAGCCGCGGATTGGCGGACACATCCGCGCACATGCCAGGCGGGGCCGCAGGAGATAATCCTGCGACCCCGCCGCTTCATGCCAACAGCACTGCCCATACAAGCA
>UREE01000087.1 GCA_900546825.1 uncultured Collinsella sp.
GTCATCCAGGCCGATGCTCAGCTGTCTTCGTTGATCGATTACCGCTTTAAGCATCACTTCCGCGCCGAACGCGGCACGCACGGGCAGGGTGCCCGTCGTAACGGTAAGAGCGGCGAGGACCTGATCCTGAAGGTTCCCATGGGCACCGTGGTGCGCGAGCTCGACCCCGAGACGCAGACCCCGATGTTCGAGATTGCCGACCTGGTGCACGATGGCGAGCGCGTTGTCGTGGCGCCCGGCGGTGCCGGTGGCCTGGGCAACACGCACTTTGTGACGTCGGTGCGCCGCGCGCCCGCGTTCGCTCAGCTGGGCGAACCGGCCGAGGAGCACTGGATTGAGCTTGAGATGAAGCTTATGGCCGATGCCGCACTCGTGGGCTTCCCCTCGGTGGGCAAGTCCTCGCTTATCGCGCGCATGAGTGCCGCCCGTCCCAAGATCGCCGACTATCCGTTTACAACGCTCGTGCCGAACCTCGGCATGGTGCGTGCCGGTGAGTATTCTTACGTCGTTGCCGACGTTCCTGGTTTGATCGAGGGCGCAAGCGAGGGCAAGGGCCTGGGCCATCAGTTCCTGCGCCACATTGAGCGCACGGCGCTCATCATGCATGTCGTTGACATGACGGGCGGGTTTGAGGATCGCGACCCGGTTGAGGATTACCGTATCATCAACCGTGAGCTCGAGCAGTATGGCGCCGAGCTTTCGGAGCGTCCGCAGATCGTCGTCGCCAACAAGTGCGATGCGCCGGGCACGGCCGACAAGATTGCCGACCTCAAGCGTGCGGCACTCGACGACGGCCATATGTTCTTTGCCGTGTCCGCCGTGACGGGTGCCGGTCTCAATACGCTGATGCTTGCCGTAGGCGAGCAGGTGGCTAAGCTTCGCGCCGAGCTGGCGGTCTCTGATGAGCCGGTCGATTTGCGCGACGAGGAGTGGGAGCGCCGCCGTCTGCAGCGCGAGAAGCGGTTCCGCATTGTCCAGGAAGAGCCCGGTGCCTTCCGCGTGGTCGGTCGTGCCATCGAGCGCATGGTTATCCAGACCGACTGGGAAAACGAGGAAGCCGTCATCTACCTGCAGCATAGGTTTGCGCGTATGGGTGTTGACGACGCGCTCGAGAAGGCCGGTTGCCGTGCGGGCGACGAGGTCCGCATTTGCCAGCGCGCCTTTGACTTTGAGGGCGCTGAGGACTTCTCGGAGTACGAGGAGCTCGAGGACGCTGGCGAGGACGTTGCCGTTGAGGCCATTGACGTGGCCGATGCTGCGGATGAGGGCGTCGAGGCTATCGATGCGGCGGATGCCGCGGACGATGCCGAGACCTCGGAGGGCGAGTAAGCCATGTCGCTGCGCGGTGGAATCGGTTTGCCCGAGCTTCCCATAAAAGAGGGCAAGGAGTTTCGGCTTGGCATTATGGGCGGCACATTCGACCCGATTCATTACGGGCACCTGGTGACTGCCGAGCAGGCGCGCGAGTCGCTCGACTTGGACGCTGTGCTCTTTATGCCGGCGGGCTCTCCCGCCTTTAAGCTTGACAAGCCGGTTACGCCTGCCGAGGACCGTTATGCCATGACGGTCCTCGCCACCGCCGCGAACCCGGCCTTTTTGGCGAGTCGGTTCGAGATTGACCGTCCGGGTGTAACCTATACGGCCGATACGCTTCATGCCCTTCGCGATTTTTACCCGCCGCAGGTAAAGCTCTACTTTATTACGGGCGCCGATGCGATTATCGATATTGTGACCTGGCATGATGCCGAACGAATCGCTGAGCTTGCTACCTTTATTGCGGCGACGCGACCGGGCTTTGATATCGATACGGCGCGTGCCCGAATCAAAGAGTCGGGGCTGCCGTTCGACGTGCGCTATATTCAGATTCCGGCGCTGGCGATCAGCTCGACGAACATTCGTAAGCGAGTTGCCCGCGGCATGAGCGTGCGCTATCTTACGAGCGAGTCCGTGCTCGGCTACATTCGCAAGCGCAGGCTATATGCCGATTTGGGCCAAGAAGATTTTGAGTGATGGGGGCTACGTTGTCGGTAGAGGATCAGTTTGAGGGCGATGAGCGCGCGCTGCTCAAGCGCATTCAAGAGCTGCTCGATGTTCGCATGAAAGATAAGCGCAAGCGCTATGTGCATTCGCTGGGCGTTGCCGAGACCGCACTTCATCTGGCCGAGGTCTACGGCGTTGACCGCTTTGATGCGGCTGCCGCCGGCTTAATTCACGACTGGGACAAGGTTCTTTCCGATGACGAGCTCGTGGCCCGCGCGCTTCACTATGGCATCAAGGTTGCCGGCTCTCCTTCCGCCGCGACGCCGCTTTTGCATGGCCCTGTTGCCGCCTATGAGCTTCCGCAGCTTTTTCCCGAGCTGTCACCGGCCGTTTTCCAGGCTGTCGACCGTCACACCGTGGGTGCCTGCGACATGACGCCGCTCGATATGGTGGTCTTTGTGGCAGATGCCATCGAGCCCAACCGTCACGGCGACTATGCCCATGCGCTGCGCAAGATGGTGGGGGAGTCGACGCTCGATGAGTTGTTCTTCTCCTGTTTTGCGCAGGGTCTGGTCTATGTGATCCAGTCCGGGCGCTATCTTTATCCCACGGCTATTACGATTTACAACCATTACGCCCAGCTGCGCTAGCTCGGGTGTGTCTAGAAAGAGGTATTCCATGGCCGACGAGACCATGACTGACGAGCAGATTCTTGAAGGTGTGGAGCACAAGAGTTTCGTTGCCACGTCCGACCGCACCGCCGCCTCGCTGTCCGCGAGCGGTGTCGCCGCCGAGGATGTCGCCCGCGCCGCCGCGCAGGCCGCCTACGACAAGAAGGGCGAGGACGTGCAGGTGCTCGACCTGACCGAGCTTTCCGACGTGTGCGACTACTTTGTGCTTGCCACCGGTACCAACAACCGCCAGGTCGATTCGATTGTCGACGAGATCGAGGAGAAGGTCGCCGAGGCTTGCGGCGAGCATCCGTTCTCCATCGAGGGCCGCGAGCAGAAGACCTGGATGCTCATGGACTACGGCTCGGTTGTCGTCCACGTCTTCACTCCCGAAGCCCGCGACTTCTACCGCCTAGAAAAGCTCTGGGGTGACGCCCCCCAGCTCCCCCTCGACCTCCTCTAGTGGCTCATTTGATACGGGGCTTTTAGTTAGCCTCGCGCATTTTGCCGGGCAGTTGCGGTTTTCCGTACCTGCCCAGCTTTCTTTTTGCCCAAAGGCGGTTAATCGTTGAAGCGGGATTGGCGGCCGAAGGATAGCGCGGTGTCGCCGAACTTGTCTCGGACGGCGTCGATGGCGACGGAGAGGTCGCGGCGGTCGCTGGATTGGGCTCCGCGGTCATCGATCTCGCAGAACAGGTCGGTTTGGATGCCGCCTTGGTGGTCGAAGTCGCTCATGCCGATGCCTGCTAAGCGCACGTGCATTCCTTCCTGCCAGATGTTGTCGAGCAGTTCGAGTGCAACCGCCACGAAGATGTTCTCATCGTCGGTCGGATGAGGCAGCCGGCGCTGTGCCGAGCGACCGTTTCCATACGAATACTTGAGCTTGAGCGTCACCGTGGCGCCCGTTAGTCCCTGACGGCGCAGGCGGCGTCCCACTGACTCGCCCAGCAGCGCAATCGCCGCCTCAATATCCCCACGCTCAGTCAAATCTTTAGCAAAGGTGCGTTCATTGCTGACCGACTTGACCTCGCGCTCTTCATCGAGACTCGTGACTTCGGAGATTTCAAGTCCCAGCGCACGCTGACGCATACGTTCGCCGTTGACGCCAAAAATAGAGGCCAAGGTGGATTCCGGCGCGCGTGACAGCTCGCCGAGCGTGTAGATGCGCATACGGCGCAGTCGCTCCTCGGCCGAGCGCCCGATGCCGCTCATGGCAGATACCGGCAGCGCGGCCAAAAAGCGCTGCTCGGTTCCGGGGCGCACGATGGTCAGCCCAAACGGCTTATCCCGCTCGCTTGCGATCTTTGCGACCGTCTTGTTGCAGCCCACGCCAATGGAGCACGTCACTCCCAGCGCTGCCACACGGTCGCTTATACGCCGTGCAACCAGCAGTGGGTCCTCGGGCGCAAAGCGACCCGGTGTGATATCGATAAAGGCTTCGTCGATGGATACGCGCTCAACGCGCGGCGTCTCCTCGGCAAGAATCGCCATGACCTGCGCGCTCACCTCGCGGTAGCGATCAAAGTGCCCGTGCGTCCAAATGGCTTGCGGGCACAAGCGCCGCGCCTCGGCCGAGGCCATGGCAGAGTGCACGCCAAAGCGGCGCGCCTCATACGAACACGTGGACACGACGCCACGCGAATCGGCGTCTCCGCCCACGATGAGTGGCTTTCCGCGCCATTCGGGATGATCGAGCATCTCCACGCTCGCAAAAAACGCATCGAGGTCCATGAGGCCCACCGCCGGACCCGTCCAGGGAGGCGGCGTGACGCTCATGGCATCCTCATAACCGTATGTATGTTCGCGTCTTTCCATGTCATGAGTATACCGCGCAGCTCATGTGGGGTGCGTGTATGTGCTTGCAAATCCCGAATTCTTGTCTAAGATATGGATTTGCCCTCGACTACACCGAAGAAGTTGGTCTCACGGACTTCACCTGCCCGCGTCGATGGCGTATTATGTTCAACTGTTTGTTTGTAGTTGCAGCCTAAAGCTGCTTGGTTGGAGGAGTTTCCTTTGGCAGTCAAGATTCGCCTTGCTCGTCACGGCGCTAAGAAGCGTCCGTACTACCGTGTCGTCGTCGCCGATTCCCGCGCCCCGCGTGACGGTCGTATCATCGAGGAGGTTGGCCGCTACAACCCGATGACCGCCCCCAAGACCATCAACCTCGACCTCGAGAAGATCGCCGACTGGCAGTCCAAGGGCGCTCAGCTCACCGACGCCGTCGCCGCTCTGGTCAAGGCCGCCAACGAGGGCGAGAAGACCGAGACCGTCGTCAAGAAGTCCAAGAAGCAGCTCGCCAAAGAGGCCGAGGCCGCTAAGGCTGCCGCTGAGGCCGCTGAGGGCGCCGAGGAGTAAATCGTGCCTGAGGTTGACGCTGCACAGCTCGAGGGTGAGGCAATGCTCTCAGATCGCATCGCCGATCTCGTCGAATATCTCGTTGTTCAGATCGTCGACGACCCGGATTCCGTGAGCCTTGAGGTCATTGATGGTGATGACGCCTCTACGATTGAGGTTTCTGTCGCCGAGGATGACGTCGCTAAGGTCATCGGCCGTCGTGGCCGTACCATCAAGGCCATTCGCACGCTCGCCCGTGCACTGGCCGCTCGCCTCGACACTGCTGTCGAGGTAGAGGTTCTGGGCTAGGACCTTGAGGTCCCAGTACAAAAACATCGCCCGTGTGGTCAAGCCGCACGGAAGGAAGGGGGAGGTCCTCGCGCAGCCGCTGCGGGGGCTTCCTTCTGTATTAGAGCCGGGTATGCGCGTCGCCCTGACGCCGCCGGCGCTCAAGCGCGACCGCTTTTGCACGGTCGTGTCCGTCACCGATACGGGCGATGGCGATCTGGTCTCGTTTGAGGGCATTGACGACTTGACGGCCGCCGAGGGCATCACGGGATGCTATGTGCTGGCAAATCGTGACGACTTTGAGCTCGATTCGCTCGACGCCGCCTATACCGACCTGATGGGTCGCGAGGTGGTCGACGAGCGCTTCGGTTCGCTCGGCACGATTGTCGAGATCATGTCGACGCCTGCCAACGATGTTTGGGTTGTCGAAGGCGATCGGTACGGCGAGGTACTGATTCCCGTGATCGAGCGGGTCGTGCTCGATCTTCCCGATGCAGGAACAATTTCCGTCCACGTGATGGATGGCTTGATCGATATGGACAAGTAGGGAGGACAACATGCTGATTGAGACCCTTTCGGTCTTTCCCGAGATGTTTGAGCCCGTCATGTCCACATCGATTTTGGGCCGCGCCCGCAAGGCCGGCCTTTTTGATTTTAAGGCGTATAACCTGCGCGACTGGACGCACGACCGCCATCGTACCGTCGATGACGAGCCGTACGGCGGCGGGCAGGGCATGCTCATGAAGGTCGAGCCTATCGCCGAGGCCATCGAGGCCATTAGCGCGGAGGGCCCCAAGCCGACGGTGGTGTTCTTCACCCCGTGCGGCGAGCCTTTTACGCAGCATGTGGCCGAGCGCCTGCTCAAAAGCGAGCGCCTGCTGTTTGTGTGCAGCCGTTACGAAGGTGTCGACGAGCGTGCCTATGCGTATGCCGACGAGCGCCTGTCGATCGGCGATTACGTGCTCACGGGCGGCGAGCTTCCCGCTATGGTCGTTGCCGATGCCGTCGTACGCCTGATTCCCGGCGCCCTGGGCGACGAGATGAGCAACGTCGACGAGTCGTTCTCGACCGCCGAGGACGGAGGCCTGCTCGAGTATGCGCAGTACACCCGCCCCGCTGAGTTCAATGGCCAGGGTGTGCCTCCGGTGCTCGTGAGCGGAGATCACGCTAAGGTCGATGCCTGGCGCCGC
>UREE01000088.1 GCA_900546825.1 uncultured Collinsella sp.
CACCGGGGACGGTGGGACCTACTCCGTCTCGCCCGGTCGAGCGCCGCGGGCCAGGGCGTCCTGGTACTCCTTGACTGCCTTGATACGCTGCATCGGCTTGAGTCGCTCAAACATGGTGTTGCCGTGCAGGTGATCGATCTCGTGCTGCAGGCACACACAGAACAGGTCGCCCGTGGCCTCATAGCGAATCAGGTTGGCATCCAGGTCATACGCCTCGACGACGACATGGTCGGGACGCTCAATCTCGCAGCTAATGCCGGGGATGGACAGGCAACCCTCGCTATACGGCACGAGATGGTCGCTCTGCTCAACAATGACGGGGTTGATGAGCACGTATGGGTCGTAGTCATTCTTGTCGGTGTAGTCGCAGTCGATGGTGACGAGCTGAATGAGTTCACCGATCTGCGGGGCAGCAAGGCCGCAGCCGCCGTTCTCGAACATCATCTTCTTCATCTTCTCGGCAAGCGCCTCGATCGCCGGGGTGATCTCCTCGATGGCGGCGCACTCCTGGCGCAGACGAGGGTCGGGCGACAGTACGATTCCGTTGGCTTCCATGGCCATCCTTTCGGGTTGTTACATCAAATCATAGGCATCGACGTCAACGCTCACGCTCACGCCGCGCATAGAGCCCACCTCTTTGAGGCAGGCGTCGATATCATCAGAGATATGGTACCCCACGGGCGACTTCACAAGCAGGTGGAAGCGATAACGGTCCTTGGCTCTCTCGATTACACACGAAGCCGGGCCCAGCACCTGCGGCACGGCACTCCCTGCCCGCAAAAAGTCGGGCGCGGCGGCATGCCAGCGGCGCTTAAGGAGTTTTGCAATGCGCCCAATGTAGTCCTGCGCGTCATCCGCGTTCGCCGACCACACCAAGATGTTGACCAGGCGAACAAACGGCGGGTACAGCGCGTCGCGGCGCTGGTCCAGGTCATAGTCGGTAAAGATCGAACGGTCGTGCTCGGCGACGGCGCGAATGACCGGATCCCCGGGCAGGTAGGTCTGGATGATGACCTCGCCAGGGCGATCGCCACGACCGGCGCGGCCCGCGACCTGCTCCAGCAAATCGTAGGCGCGCTCCCCTGCGCGGAAGTCCGGCAGCTTGAGGGCGAAGTCGGCATTGACCACGCCCACGAGCGTGACCTCGGGAAAGTCGAGACCCTTTGCGATCATTTGGGTGCCCAGCAACACGGCGCAATCGGCCGCATCGAACTGCTCGAGCAACTTTTTGTGCGCATCCTTGCCGCGCGTGGAATCGGCATCCATGCGAATAATGGCGACGTCCTCGGGCAGCATCTGGTGCAGCGCGTCCTCGATCTGCTGAGTGCCCAGCCCCATTTTTGCCAGGTAGCGACTGCCACATTTGGGGCAACGGCTCGTGGGCGCGGGATACGGCTGCACGCGCCAAGACGAACCGCATGTGTGACACTGCAGCGTGTGCGTGCGCTCGTGATACGTAAGCGCGGTGGAGCAGTGGTTGCAGGTGGGAACGCAGCCGCACTCGCGGCACATCAAAAACGGCGCAAAACCGCGGCGATTGTGCAGCAGCACGGCCTTTTCGCGGCGCTCGACCACACGCTCCAGGCCTTCCATCAGCGGTTTTGAGAACATGGAGCGGCTGCCGTGTGCGAACTCGCGACGCAGGTCGGCAATGCGGACCGTAGGCAGCACGGCGTGTCCGGGGCGCTCGGGCATCTCGACACGCGTCCAGGTGGCACCGTTATACATGCCGCGGCGGCAGCGGTCGAGGGCCTCGGCAGAAGGCGTGGCCGACCCCAGCACGAGCGGGCAGCGATAGCGGCGCGCCATCTCGGCTGCCACCTCGCGCGCATGGTAGCGCGGACTGGAGGCCTGCTTGTAACTAGTCTCGTGCTCCTCGTCGATGATGATGAGACCAAGGTCGCTGAGCGGGCAAAAAAGCGCCGAACGAGCTCCCACGACCACACGCGCGGCGCCACTGGCAACCATGTCCCACTGGTCCAGGCGCTCGCCAGCCGAAAGACGCGAGTGGAAAACCGCGACCGTCTCCCCAAAGCGCGAGCGGAAGCGGCCGACGGTCTGGGCCGTCAGTGAGATCTCGGGCACCAGCACGCAGGCAGAGCGACCGGCTGCGAGCACGCGCTCGATGGCGGAGAGGTAGACCTCGGTTTTGCCTGAGCCGGTGACGCCGTCTACCAGCACCACGTCGCCATGAGCGTCCAGACGGGCACGCTCGATCTGAGCAAGTGCTTGCTGCTGGCCACTGGTAAGGGAGACCGGCGCTTTGCCGCTTGCCGAGGACAGCGTGGTCTGCTCGCTGCAGCCACGCCAGGCGCGGCGCTCTTCCACCACCACAACGCCGCGTTTTTCGAGCGCCTTGATGGTCGCCGACATACTGTTGTAGAGCAGGTTGAGGTCGCGCGTCGTGACAGGACCACACTGGAGCGCCTCGATGAGTTGGCGCTGGCGGACCGCGGTCTTGGGTGGCGTGTAGTCAAAGCCTTCGGGCGTAAGCATCACCCAGCGGTTTTGGATGGGTTTGACGGCTGGACGTTCAACCGTCCACACGCCGTCGTCGCCCTTGACCACGCGCGGGCTTCCACCCGGGGGCAAAAACAGGCGCAGGCACTCGAAAAGCGTCGCAACATACTCGCGGCTCATCCAGCGCGCGATACGGGCAGCCTCGGCGGTAAAGAGCGGTTTGCTGAGGATAGCCTCGATGGCTTTAATGCGCGCGGGGTCGAAGGCGCTGTTGCCCTGCAGGTCGCCCAGCTCAGGCGCAATGTCGACGATATAGCCCGCGGCCGCACGGTTGCCAAAGTGGACAAGGACCGTGGATCCGGTCTGCGCCTCGTTAGCAAGGGACCGGGGGATGCCGTAAACGAATGGCTCGGACAGCGCACGGGTCGGGATGTCGAGGACCACGCTCACGTAGGCGGCGATGGGGTCAAGTGTATGCTCGGGCTTGGCCGGTGCAGCGGCGGGCACGGGCGCCGCTGGAATCTCCTCCGGTTCCGGCGAACCAAACAGCGACAGTTGTTGAGCCATACACCACCTCTAACGAACGGACTTGAAAGGGCTGGGACGAAATAATCAGTAGTGTTTGTCCTATGGCCGATACGAGTGTCGAGCTTGTTGCGTCGATCGAACATGGGACAAACACTACTGATTATTGTGTCCCAGCAACCCACTCATCGGTACAGAAACAAGAGCCCCGCTCGGGTGAACGGGGCTCGGATACAAACGTTTGCGCAGCGATTACAGCGCCATCGTGCGGGCGCGGTCGATGCGCGCCAGGCAGTCGTCGCGGCCGACGAGCGCCATGGTCTCGCCCAGCGGGGGGCTCACCATGTTGCCGCAGACGGCGACGCGCACGGCCTGGAACACCACGCGCTTCTTAAGGTCCATCTGCTCGGGCAGCGGCTCAAGCGCGGCGTCGATGTTGGCAGCCGTCCACTCGTCCACGCTCTCGAGCGCGGCCTTAGCGGCATCGAGAATGGCGCCCATGCCTTCCTTGGCCAGGCCCTTGTTAACAGATTTCTCGTCATACTCGAGCGTCTCGGCCGTATCAAAGATGGGAGCAGCGACGGTCACGGCGTCGGCCGGCATCTTGGTGCGCGGCTTGACGATGGCGGCAAGCGCGTCGATCCAGTCCTCGCCGTACTCGACGTTACCCTCAATGAGACCCGCCTCGTGCAGCTCGGGGACCATGATCTCGTCGGCAAACTGGGCATCGGACATGCCGTTGATGTACTCGGCATTGACCCAGTCGAGCTTCTTGGGGTCGAAGGTCGCCGGGTTCTTGGAGATGCGGTCGAGCGAGAACTTGCTAGCAAGAACATCGCGCGGGATGATCGTGGTCTCGCCGTCGAGCGACCAGCCGAGCAGCGCCAGGTAGTTGACGAAGGCGTCGGAAAGGTAGCCGGCGTCGCGGTACTCCTCCACCGAAGTTGCGCCGTGGCGCTTGGAAAGCTTCTTACCGTCGGCGCCCAGGATCATGGAGATGTGGGCGAACGTGGGCACGGGCGCGCCGAGGGCCTCGTAGACTATGACCTGGCGCGGGGTGTTGGACAGGTGGTCGTCGCCGCGGATGACATGGGTGATCTTCATCATGGCGTCGTCGACGACGGTCGCAAAGTTGTACGTGGGCGTGCCATCGGAGCGGAAGATCACAAAGTCGTCGAGCTCCTTGGCGTCGAAGGTCACCTCGCCGTGAACGGCGTCGTGGATGACGACGTCGCCGCGGTCCTCGGGCACCTTGATGCGCAGGACGTAGGACTCGCCGGCCTCGATGCGACGGCGGGCCTCCTCGGGATCAAGGTCGCGGCAACGGCGCTGATAGCCCTGGAAGGGGTCCTTGCGCTCCTGCGCGGCCTTGCGATCGGCGTCGAGCTGCTCCTTGGTGCAGAAGCAGGGATAGGCCTTGCCCTCGTCCCAGAGCTTCTGGGCGGCCTGCTTGTACAGGTCCAGGCGCTCGGTCTGTGCGTAGGGGCCATAGTCGCCGCCCACCTCGGGGCCCTCGTCCCAGTCCAGGCCCAGCCAACGCATGGCGCGCAGGATGATCTGCGTGTTCTCGTCGGTGGAACGGGTGGGGTCGGTGTCGTCGATGCGCAGGATGAACGTGCCGCCGTTTGCGCGGGCGAAAGCCCAGTTATAGATAGCGGTGCGGGCGCCGCCGATGTGCAGCTTGCCCGTCGGTGAGGGTGCAAAGCGGACGCGAACGTCTGATGCCATGGAAATCTCCTCGATTGCAGGATGGATGTCTAACCGCACCAGTATAAAGCAATACTGCCCACCTCCGCACAAAGGGCACCGACCTACTCATTGGGGACAGACTTAAATGAGTAGGTGCGGAAAGGGTGTGAATGTTTGATTTACGCGCTATGATGTGCCCTTGCATAGAGAGCCCGGCGGAATGGTAACGGTCGCTGGGACACGTTTTTGAAAGGACAATCATGTCAGAAGAACTTCGTTCCATCCCACCCCAACACGGGTCCTTTGTTTTTACGTCGGAGTCGGTGACCGAAGGTCATCCCGATAAGATCGCTGACCAGATCAGCGACGCCGTCCTCGACGCAATCCTCGCCAAAGAAATAGAGCTCCAGGAGCAGGGCTACATCGCCCCCAACGGCGTGCCTGCCAACGTGGAGAACGTCCGCTGCGCCTGCGAGACCCTCGTGACCACCGGCACCGTCATCGTCGCCGGCGAGATTCGCACCCAGGCCTACGTCGACGTACAGGAAATCGCCCGCGGCGTCATCCGCCGCATTGGCTACAACCGTGCCAAGTTCGGTTTTGACTGCGACACGTGCGGCGTTATGAGCCTCATCCACGAGCAGTCGCCCGATATCGCCCAGGGCGTCGACGAATCCTTCGAGACCCAGACCGGCGCCACCACCGACCCGATTGACCTGATCGGCGCTGGCGACCAGGGTATGATGTTCGGTTATGCCTCCAACGAGACCAAGACCCTCATGCCCATGCCGCACTACCTGGCAAGCCGCCTGGCCGAGCGCCTGGCCGCCGTGCGCCACGACGGCACCCTCGCCTATCTGCGTCCCGACGGCAAGACACAGGTCACCGTGCGCTACGAGGAAGGCAAGCCCGTCGAGGTCACAACCATCGTCATCTCCACGCAGCACGCCGCCGAGATCGAAGACATGGGCAAGATCAAGGCCGACCTCATCGAGCACGTCATCACCCCGGTCATGGCCGCCGAGAACATGCCGTGGGACAACGCGGACATCTACGTGAACCCCACCGGTCGCTTTGTCGTGGGCGGCCCCATGGGAGACACGGGCCTCACCGGCCGCAAGATCATCGTCGACACCTACGGCGGCTACGGCCGTCACGGCGGCGGCGCCTTTAGCGGCAAGGACTGCACCAAGGTTGACCGCTCTGCCGCGTATGCCGCGCGCTGGGTCGCTAAGAACGTGGTCGCCGCCGGTCTGGCCGACCGCTGCGAAGTCGAGCTTGCCTACGCCATCGGCGTTTCCAAGCCCCTCTCAATCATGGTCGACACCTTCGGTACTGCGCATGTTGCCGAGGACAAGATCGTCGAGGCCGTCGAGAAGACCTTCGACCTGCGCCCGGGCGCGATCATCCGCGACCTAGACCTGCGTCGCCCCATCTACGAAAAGACGGCAGCCTACGGTCACTTCGGCCGCGAAGACGCCGACTTCACCTGGGAAAAAACCGACCGAGTCGAAGAGCTCAAAACAGCCTGCGGCCTGTAAGCCAACGGCAAAAGCTGCAGCCACATATCGATGCACCAAAAGAAGTACCGCCCCCAAGCGGTACTTCTTTTTTATTAATTCGGTAGTGAAGATGTTTCGATATGAGCCCACGCTGCGTCCCCAGCTAATAAATTTTGCCATCTACCAACTCCAACCATGTATCCTTAGTCCCGAGGGGCGGGGCATAAGGTCGATCGCGAGTTCCGCACGAGCCGGAGAGCACTTAATGTGCTCTCCGTGCGAGCAGGA
>UREE01000089.1 GCA_900546825.1 uncultured Collinsella sp.
CGAGCGGGTCGTTCTTGTCCTCGTTCTCCTCGATGCGCGCGCCAACCATAAGGTCGTCGATGTTGCGGCCCGAGACCTGACCATAGTTGGGATCGCTGCGCACGGCAAAGTACACGTCGCCGTTATCGGCGGCGTAGGCATGGCCCTGCTCGATAAGCGTCTTGATCATAGCGATCATGGGGCCGATCTCCTTGGTGGCGCGGGGGCGCACATCGGGATCGAGCACGTTGGCGGCACGCATGACGCCGATGAACTTGTCGGAGAACTCCGTCGCGACCTCGGCGGCCGTGCGGCCCTGCTCGTTGGCACGCTTGATGATCTTGTCATCGACATCGGTGAGGTTCTGGGCGAACGTGACCTCGTAGCCGCTCGCGATGAGCCAGCGACGAATCACGTCAAAGCTGATGAACGTGCGGGCATTGCCGATGTGGATGTTGTCGTAGACCGTGGGGCCACACACGTACATGCGGACCTTGCCGGACTCGATGGGCTGGAACTCTTCCTTTTTATGGGTAGCGCTGTTGTAGATACGCATTCGTTACTCCTTAACGGTTTTCTGTAGCAGGCAGACTGCCCAGGCGCCAATTCCCTCGCCTTGGCCTTCCCAACCGAGCTTTTCGGTCGTGGTGGCGGCGACGCCCACGTTTTCGACGTCAACGCCCAGGGCATGGGCAAGGTTGGCGCGCATGGCATCGCGGTGCGGAGTGATCTTGGGTTGCTGACAGGCAATGGTGCAATCGGCATCGACAAACTCAAAGCCCAGCTCGCGCGCATAGTCCATCACGCGAGCGAGCAGCACCATCGAATCGGCACCCTCGTAGGCGGGGTCGGTATCGGGGAATAGCTTGCCGATGTCTCCCCCGCGGCAGGCGCCCAGAATGGCGTCGGCCAAGGCGTGCGCGAGCACATCGGCATCCGAGTGGCCCAGCAGGCCGCGCTCGTAGGGGATGTCGACCCCGCCGATGATACATCGACGCCCCTCCACCAAACGGTGGACGTCGTAGCCGTGGCCAATGCGCAGGTTACTGAACATGGGGAAGGTCCTCTCCCTCGGCCATGCGACCGAGCAGAATCGCGGTTACGGGACGCAGGTCTTCGGGCACCGTCACCTTAAGGTTATCGCGCGGGCTCTGGACACAGCGGACGCGCCCGCCCATGCGCTCGACCAGCGATGAATCGTCGGTACCGATAAAGCCCTCGGCGATAGCAGCGGCGTGAGCGCGCTTCATGGCGTCGACGCTAAAGATCTGCGGCGTCTGCGCTGCCCAGTAGAGCTCACGCGGCGGCGTCTCGACGATATTGTCGCCATCGACGATCTTGAGCGTGTCGATCGCGGGCTGGCCGCACACGACACCGTCGAGAGCACGGTCGCTCACGAGCACGTCGATAGCGTGGTCGATGGCCTCGGTCGTAATGAGCGGACGAGCGCCATCGTGAATGGCGACGTATTCAAAGCCCGCCGGAACCGCATGCACGCCGGCACGGGTGGAGTCCTGGCGGGTATCGCCGGCATCGGCAAAACTGATGGGCGTGTCATAGTCAAACGGGTCGATGGCCAGGCGGCGCATCTCGGCACGACGCTCGGCAGGGCAAACCACGACGATGTGGCCGACCTTATCGCTACGGTCAAACGCGCGGATGGACCAGCTCATAAGCGGACGGCCCGCTACATTGACGAGCTGCTTGCCACCGGGGTTACCAAAGCGCTGGCCGCTGCCGCCGGCAACGACCACGGCGCATACGGGCGCCATTATGCGTTCCCCTGTTTGGTGCCCTTCATGCGGTACAGGGAGTCCGCAAGAATGGCAGGGTTGTTAACGCCAAAGTCGCCCAGGCGCTCCGGATCCTCGCTGATGTCGTCCATGAGCTCCTGCAGCGAGCCGTACTCGTCGACGATCTTCTCGGCCACGCCGTCGCGCACGACGGACACGCGAGAAAGCGTGCGCAGGCCCAGCGGCGTCATGACGGAGTCCTCGTCCAGGTCGTCATAGCCCAGAACTGCCGCCACATGCTGCGGGTCGGACAAGTCCTTGGGCGTCATACGGGCAAGCTCAGCGCGGATCTTCTCGGCGTTGGCCTCAGAGGAATCGCTTGCGTAGTCGCGGATCATCAAGTCGTATTCGGTATCCATGCTGGAGCCCGCGAGCTGCTCGAGCTGCATCTGCACGAGCTTGCCCTGGTTACCCAGCTTGACAATGCAATCCTTAAGCTCGGTCTTTGCCTGCTGCATGATCTCGAAGCTCGAGAAGATGCCGGTGATGTCGGCGAGCGTGACGTAGTCGTCGAGCTCGAGGGCCGTCAGGCGCAGCAGGGAGCGATCGAGCGACTGACGGGTAGTCTGGAGCGTGGCGACGAGCTGGTTGACCGAGCTCATGATGGTGGTGACGGGCTGGATCTCGTAGCTCTTGCCGTGAACGTACACGTTGACGACGGCACGACGGGCCGAGACCGAGATCACGATGGCGTCGGTGAGCACCGACATGCGGGCGGCGGTGCGGTGGCGCATGCCCGTCTCGCTCGTGGCAAGCGAGGGATCGGGATTGAGGTGGAAGTTGGCGCGCAGGATCTGGGTGAGGTCGCCGTCGATGACGATGGCGCCGTCCATCTTGGAAAGCTCGAACAGGCGGTTCGAGGTAAACGAAATGTTGAGCGGGAAGCCGTCGTTACCAGCAGCGAGCACGTTTTCGGTGTCGCCGACGCAGATAAGGGCGCCCAGGTGACCAGCAATGATCATGTCGAGGGCGGTGCGAATCGGCTGACCGGGGGCAGTCAGGCGAATAGCCTGTTCCATACGCTTTTGCAGCTCGTTCTTATCCAAGGCATCGCTCCCATCGTATACGCTCCATAAACGTCAATAAGTTTCTCACGGTTTGCCCCTGTGACGCCCGCAAAATCCGATGCTTACAGAATGAGCGAACACAGCTGAGAGCCCCAATCCAAATGAGCTGCTTATGTGGTAGCATCGGGATTCGCATAAATGAGGGAGTAGTCGCGTGATCGGGTTCGCCTCCGGTGGCGCGGCAAGTCAACACACTGGCCGATGCGGCCTGGCTTGCCTTAATGAACGAGACTCGTGGCTGTGCGCGCAACGCGTACGCCACGGGTCTTTTTTGTTGCTCCCCCAAGAGGTACACGCGGGCCCGCCCGCAGAGAGGGAGCCAGACTATGGGACTCGCAGAGCTCGTGCTGCTCGCCGTTGGCCTTTCGATGGACGCCTTTGCCGTATCCATCTGCAAGGGCCTTGGCATGAAGAAGATCAACCTTAAAGTCGCCGTGGTGCTCGGCCTGTTCTTTGGCGGCTTTCAGGCTGGCATGCCCGTAATCGGATGGGCGCTCGGCGGTCAATTCATGGGCATCATCGGACCCATCGACCATTGGATCGCCTTTATCCTTTTGGCCTTCATCGGCGGCAAAATGCTGTGGGAGGCCTTTACCGAGGACGAGAATGAAGGCGACGGCAAGGATGCCGAAAAAATTGACTTGGGTGAGTACCTGATCCTCGCCATTGCCACCTCAATCGACGCCCTAGCGGTGGGCATCTCATTTGCCGCGCTCTCGGTCGACATCGTGCCCGCCGTATCGCTCATCGGCGTCACGACGTTTGTCTTTTCCGTTGCCGGCGTAGCGATCGGCCACACCTTTGGCGCGCGCTACGAAAAACCTGCCACCATCGTGGGCGGCATCGTGCTAATCCTCATCGGGCTTAAGATCTTACTTGAGCATCTGGGGGTTCTCGCACTGTAACGAATAACGGCCGCCCGGCATTACGCCAGGCGGCCGTTTTCATAGCCAGCCGTTTTAGAGCGGCTTAACCAAGGCGACCCTTACGCGGCAAGGCGCTTGAGGACGTCGATGAGCAGCTCGTAGAAGCGCTCGGCAGAAGCGAGCTCCATGCTCTCGTCCGGGGTGTGGACATCGGAGAGTGTCGGGCCCACGGCGATGGCGTCCAGACCGTGCAGGGCCTCGGCAAACAGGCCGCACTCAAGGCCGGCGTGAATGGACTCGATGCGCAGCTCGGAGCCAAAGAGTTCACGGTAGCTCTCGACAAAGACGTCGCGGACCGGCGAATGCTCGGCATAGCTCCAGCCGGGATACTCGAACTCGAACTTGGCGTCGAAGCCCAAGACATCGGCCAGCGTCTGGAGGCGGTCCTTGAACTCGTTCTGCAGCGAGGTGATCGAGGAGCGCGGGGACAGCATGATCTTGACCTCGACGTCAGAAGTGGCGACCACACCGATGTTGGAGGAAACCTCGACGGAGCCGTCGGTGGCGACGTTGCGGCGAATCACGCCGTTAGGGGCAAGACGCAGAGCGCGAATGAGGGCAAGTGCGGACTTCTGGTCCATGGCCTCGACCTCGGCGTCGTCGGCAATCTCGACGGTGCAGGTAAAGCCGGGATCGAAGACCTCGAGCTCGGCAGTGACGTCGGCGATGATGCCACGGGCGATCTGGGCCGCGGCCTCGGCGGCAGCGTGGTCGGCGTAGACCAGAACAGCCCTGCACTCACGGTTGATGGCGTTGTCCTTAGTGCCGCCGTTAAAGCTGACGATGGCGGGCTCGCCGGCGACCATCAGGCGGTCGATGATACGGGCCATGATGAGGTTGCCGTTGCCGCGTTCCAAGTTGATGTCAGAGCCGGAGTGACCACCCAGTAGGCCGGAGATGTCGAGCGTGAGGGTGCTACCGGTCTTGTGCTCGCGCGCGATAGGGCAGGTGTAGGTAACGACGACGCCGCCGGCGCAGCTGACGGTGGCAACGCCCTCTTCCTCGGAGTCAAGGTTAATCATGGTGCGGGCGCTAATCTGGGACTTGTCGAGCGTCTCGGCGCCGACCAGGCCAGTCTCCTCGTCGGTGGTGAATACGCACTCGAGGGCGGGGTGAGCAATCGAATCGTCGTTGAGCACAGTAAGCATCAGAGCGACAGCAATGCCGTTGTCGGCGCCCAGGGTGGTGCCGTTAGCGGTGAGGACGCCGTCCTTGACGACCAAGTCGATACCATCGGTCGTAAAGTCGTGCTCGACGGAACCCAACTTGTCGCACACCATATCGATGTGGCCCTGCAGCATCACGGTCGGGGCATTCTCGGCGCCGGCAGAAGCGGGCTTGCGAATGATGACGTTGTAGACCTCGTCCTGGTACACATCGAGGCCGCGCTCCTTGGCAAACGCAACCAAGAAATCGCTGATGCCCTTCTCGTTGCCAGACCCACGGGGGATCGCGCTGACCTCCTCAAAGAAATGGAACAGCTGGGCGGGCTCGTAGCCGGTGATCTTGTAATCCATGGTGCCTCCTTGGCGCAACTGGTTAGACAGTAAGACATGCGACTTGTATATTCCCAGACTTTGCGTGCATAAACCAGTCGAAAACGCCGAGCGCCCTTGCATCATCGGCTAACGGTGGGGAGACGCCACTTTATTATGATAAAGCAGGTTAGACGGGCCGCGCCGAAGGGACGTTTGACCCTTCAACCAACCTCAACGCTTGATCAACGTTTATGCATACGCCATTAGTATGTTTAATGAGATTTACTTTGAACGAAGGGGCCTTTCAACAGAAAAAGGGCGCTCCTTTGGAACGCCCTCGTGGACACAAGGTTTTGTTACGCCCTACAGCGCGCCAGAGCCGGCTTGCATCATGCCGCCGGGGCCCGAGGTCACGCCGCCGCTCACGGGCGCGGCGTTGCCGGTGTGCGGTGCCGCCGGGGTGGTATCGCCACCGAGCGTACCTGCCGGACGCGGTGCCGGGATCTCGCCCGTGCCGTGGCTAAAGACAAACTTGCCATCGGCCACGTCGCACAGGACGGTATCGCCCTCGCCCCACTCGCCGGCCAGAAGCTCCTCGGACAGCGGATCCTCGATGAGCTTTTGAATAGCACGGCGCAGCGGACGCGCACCGTTGGTAAGGTCGGTGCCCTCGGCCACGATCTTGTCATAGGCCGCATCGGTGAGCTTGATGTTCATGCCGTTGGCAATCAAACGCTGACGCAGGTCGTCCACCAGCAGGTGCGCGATCTTGGTGAGATTCTCGCCCGAGAGCTTCTGGAACACCACGATGTCGTCGATACGGTTGAGCAGCTCGGGGCGGAACAGGCGCTTGAGCTCGCCCATCGCGCGACCACGGATCTCGCTCGAGGTAAGACCCTGTTCGCCCGTGGTACCAAAGCCCACACTTGCATCCTGCGCGATCTCGCGGGCGCCCACGTTTGACGTCATGATGATCACGGTATTGCGGAAGTCGACCGTCTTGCCCTGGCTATCAGTCAGACGACCCTCCTCTAGCACCTGCAGCAGGATGTTGAAGATATCGGGGTGCGCCTTCTCGATCTCGTCGAACAGCACGACCGAGTACGGGTGGCGACGAACGGCCTTAGTGAGCTGACCGCCCTCGTCGTGACCGACGTAACCCGGAGGGCTGCCGATGAGCTTGGAGACCTCG
>UREE01000090.1 GCA_900546825.1 uncultured Collinsella sp.
CTGGTGATCTCCGCCTTGAGAGGGCGGCGTCCTAAACCGCTAGACGAACGGGCCACGTGACATCTGCACTGCCGTGCTGCGAGGAAATATATTACGGGACAAAAAACGTCAGCGCAAGAAGAAATTCCAAATTGCCGAAAAATTGTCGGCAGGTTATGGAACACGCAGGTAAACAGGATAGCTAATTCAAGTTGAGATGGACCAAAAGAGCTTCGCGCTCGTTGGAAATGTTGTCTTCGATCACGGCGTCGAGGGCGGAGTTGAGTAGCTGGCCTAGCTCGGACCCCGGCTTCACACCGGCGCGGATCAGGTCGCCGCCGTTAATGGCGAGCATCTTGAGCGTATAGGGCTCCCCCACCTTCAGCAGCTCGTGCGCCATCGCGCGCATCTCCTCAATCGTCTCGACGTAATAGAAGCACGACGGGGCCTTGCCAAGTGTGTCAGCACGCTTAAGATCCATGAGCTCCTCCATCAGACGCGGCGTGTCGACGCCCTCGCCCGAAAGCGCGCGCATCATATTGAGCAGGCAGGAGCGCTCGGGGCGCAGTGGCTTGTCGTGATATTTGATGAGCAGGCACACGTCGCGCACCAGGTCGTGCGAGAGCGCCAGGCGATCCATAATGGCGCGCGCTTTCTTGGCGCCGAGCTCGGGATGACCGTAGAAGTGTCCGCTGCCGGCGTGATCGACCGTAAAGCACTCGGGTTTGGAAACGTCGTGCAAAAACGCCGCCCACATAAGGCTCGACGAGGGCGCGACGCCGTCGCACAGCGCCAGCTCCCCTGCCACCGTCAGCACGCGGGCGATATGCTCGTAGACGTTAAACGCATGATAGACACTGCTTTGATCAAACCCGCGAGCGGGCGCAAGCTCGGGCACGGCGGCGCAGATGAGCTCGGGGTAGCGGAGCATCGCGTCTCCCCCATGACCGGTCGAAAGAATGCCCTCGAGCTCAATACCCACACGCTCACGCGCCACGGCATCGAGCAGCGGCGCACACTCGGCAAGCGCGCGCTTAGTCTCGGGCTCAATCATAAAGTCCAGGCGGCAGGCAAAGCGTACCGCACGCAGCATGCGCAGGGCGTCCTCGTTAAAGCGACGCTTGGGATCGCCGACAGCGCGAATCAGCTTGCGCTCCAAGTCACCCTGGCCGTCGTAGCGGTCGACAAGCCCGCGCTCGGGATGCCAGGCCATGGCGTTGACGGTAAAGTCTCGGCGCGCCAGATCGTCCTCGAGCGAGGCGGCACGCTCCACACTCTGGGGATGTCGCCCATCGGTATAGAAGCCATCCAGACGGTACGTGGTGACCTCGATACGCTCGCCATCGGAAATAGCCGTGATTCCGCCAAATTTAATGCCCGACTCCACAACCGCGATGCCGGCGGCCTCGAGCGCCGCTTTGGACTCCTGCCACAGGCCGCTACAGCACATATCAACATCGTGGCTGGGGCACCCCATCAGGGCATCACGTACCCAACCGCCTACGTACCAAGCCTCAAGACCAGCTGCCTCGAGCGCACGTAGGACGCGCAGGGAGGCAGCTGACGGCTGCGTAGCGTTAAGCGATACTGTGCACATTCCTGTGGCCTCCTGCAATTGCGAGTGTATTGATTGTTGGTTCTCAAGAAGTCTAGCAAGAAACAGGAGAAGGCGCACACGCGAACCCACTTCGCGCACGATTGAGCCCCAAGGGCTCGACAGCAGGCTTAAAAAAGCACCCGTCTCGAAAATCCGAGACGGGTGCTCGACAAGCAAAGAATGCAACCGTATGCCGCGCTAGCAAACCTGACGGATGGCAATACCCTTCTTGTATTCGTCCACCTTGGCAAAGTCACCCAGACCCGGGCACTCGACCACGTTGGCGCCGGTAGCCATCGACAGGCGCAGGGCGTCCTCGACGCGCTCGGGGGCGTCGTGCCACACGGACAGGAAGGCAGCGAGCGAGGAATCGCCGGCGCACACCGTCGACAGCAGCTTGACGTCGAAGGTGCGGTTGGCAAACCAGATATGCTCGCCGTTGGAGAAGTACGCGCCGTCGCCACCGAGGGTCAGCAGCACGTTCTTGGCGCCCTTGGCGTGCAGCTCGGCCATCGCGCCCTTGACGGACTCGTCGTCGCCACCGCTCACCTTAATGCCAAAGATGTCGAGCAGCTCGTCGTCATTGGGCTTGATCAGCAGCGGCTCCATGGCAATGAGGTCTGCCAGCTGATGGCTCGAGATGTCGAGGACGAACTCGGCCCCCTTGGCCTTGACGCGGCGCAGGACCTCGGCCAGGAAGCCCTCGGAAGTGTTGGGAGGCAGCGAGCCGCTGATGACCAGGCAGGTCATGTCATCGAGCGAATCGATGAGCTCAAACATCTCCTGCTCGTTGGCCTCGTTGATGGCGGCACCGGCGTTGACCATGTTGTACTCGGTGTCAGGGCCGGCGTTGAGGAACACATTGACGCGCGTGATGCCGTCGGTCCACACGGGCTTGACGGGCACGCCCAAGGCCTCGGCGCCCTTAACGATAAACTCGCCCGAGAAACCGGCGAAAAAGCCCAAGATCGTCGTGTCGACACCGTAGTGATCAAGGGTGAACGAGACGTTGAGGCCCTTGCCGTTGGGCGTATAGACCGCGTCACGCGTGCGGGTGACGGTGTTGGCGGAAAGACCGTCGCAGGCGATGTTGTAGTCAATAGCGGGATTTGCAGTGAGCGTATAAATCATGAATATTCCTTTCACGAAGCAACGTGTTAATGAAAGTATATTCCACGCATCGGTAAAAGGCTAGGACAACTCGGTGAACGGTGTGGAAGCGATGAAGTACGGCGGGACACCTCTCCCCCGTGGCGGAACAAAAAGGCGCCCCAGCCGAAACCGGGGCGCCACATGCGCACGAATATGTCGCGTTTCGATTACTGACGATCGAGCTTGCGGACAGCAACGCGCTTGCTATACTCATCGACGTGACCGAAGTCGCCGATGCCGACGGACTCGGCGACGTTGGCGCCGGTGGCCATAGCGAGCTTCATGGCCTCCTCGACGTTGTCGCGATCCCTGTACCACTTGTGCAGGAACGCAGCGAGGGTGCAGTCGCCGGCGCAGACGGAAGAAACCAGCTTGATGTTGAACTCACGCTTGGCGTACCAGATGTCCTCGCCGTTGGAGAAGTAAGCGTCGCCGCGGCTACCACGGGTAAGCAGCACGTTCTGAACGCCAGCGTCGTGAGCCAGCTTCATGGCAACGCGGACCTCGTCGTCAGTGTCAACCGGCACGCCGAAGATAGCCTTCATCTCGTGATGGTTCGGCTTGATGAGCAGCGGCTTCTTGTGAGCGAGCTCCTTGAGCTTGTCGGAGGAAAGGTCCAGGACGACGTCGGCGCCACGAGCCTGAGCGTGCTCCATGACCTGAGCCAGGAAGTCGGGCGTAGCTTTGGGAGGCACGGAGCCGGAGACGATCAGGCACTCAAGATCGCCCGCGGTGTCCAGGATGTTGTAGAGCTCCTCCTGGTGCTGCGGCGTAATAGGAGCGCCAGGGTTCAGGATGCCGTACTCGTGCTGGCCATCGTTGACGTAGGTGTTAATGCGCGTGATACCGTCGGTCCAGACCGGGCGGCAGAGGCAACCCAGGTTCATGACCTCCTCGACGATGAACTTGCCCGTAAAGCCAGCGAAGAAGCCGAGCGCGACGGTGTCGACGCCCATCTTCTTAAAGGCGAAGGACACGTCGAGGCCCTTGCCGTTAGCCGTGTAGCTGGCCGAGCCGGTGCGGACGTTCTCGTCGGGCTCGAGCGGAGAGCTCGAAACCGTCATGTCGACAGCCGGGTTAGCGGTTAGCGTGTAGAACATTTACAGTACCCCCTGTATATGTGAGGGCCGCGTGGCAGGCCCATTCCAACCACGCGGTTACCTCTGATACCAAATTAGCGAGCTGCGGACTCGAGCAGTGCCTTGACCTCGGCGGCGGTGTTGCAGGCGAGCGCCTTCTCGGCGAGCTCATCGCACTCGGCCTTGGTCCACTGGCTGATGGTCTTGCGGGCGCGCAAGATGGACGGAGCGCTCATCGAGAACTCCTCCAGGCCCCAGCTGATCAGCAGCGGCTCGAGCAGCGGATCGGCAGCGGCCTCGCCGCACATACCGACCATGATGCCGGCCTTCACGCCGCTCTCGATGATGTTCTTGAGCGAGCGGAGCACGGCAGGATAGTACACCTGGTACAGGTTGGAGATGGTGTCGTTGCCACGGTCGGCGCACATGGTGTAGCCGATCAGGTCGTTGGTGCCGATAGAGAAGAAGTCGGCGACCTCGGCCAGACGGTCTGCGAGCAGCGAAGCGGCGGGCGTCTCGACCATAATGCCGACCTCGATGTTCTCGTTGAACTTGCGACCCTCTTCGGTCAGCTCGGCCTTGCACTGCTCGACGAGCTCCTTGACGGCCAAGACCTCCTCGACGCAGGTGACGAGCGGGATCATGATCTTGACGTCACCGAAGGCGCTAGCGCGCAGCAGAGCACGGAGCTGGACCTTGTACTGGTCGGGATTGGCCAGGCAGTATCGCACGGCGCGGAAACCCATGAAGGGGTTATCTTCCTTGACCATGTGCAGATACGGAATCTCCTTGTCGCCGCCCACATCGAGCGTGCGGATGATGACCGGAGCGCCCTTAAGCGCACTGGCGACCTTACGGTAGGCGTTGAACTGCTCCTCCTCGGAAGGAAGCTCAGCGGAGTCCATGAACAGGAACTCGGAGCGGAACAGGCCAATGGCCTCGGCATCGTGATCGAGCGCGTTGGGCACGTCATCGGGGTTACCGATGTTGCAGGCGATGATCTTCTTGATGCCATCGGCAGTCACGGACGGCTTGCCACGGAAGGCCTCGAGGGCTGCCTTCTCGGCAGCGAAAGCCTCGGCCTTGGCAGTGTAAGCGGCGAGCGTCTCCTCGTCGGGATCGGCCTCAACGATACCCTTGCCGCCGTCGACGACAACAGTCATACCGTTGCGCAGCGCGGTGCAGCTGTTGGAAACCGAAAGGACAGCCGGGATCTCGAGGGCGCGCGCAATGATCGCGGAGTGCGACGTGCGGCCACCGGTCTCGGTGACGATACCGGCAACGTGGGCCTTATCGATCGTGGCGGTCATGGACGGCGTGAGGTCGTGCACGACAACGACGGTGTTCTCGGGCAAGACGGAGAGGTCGACGACCTCCTTGCCCAGCAGCTCGGCCAGAATACCGGTGCGGATGTCGGCGATGTCGGCCGCGCGCAGACGGAACATCTCGTCGTCCATGGACAGGAACATGTTCTCGAACATGGTCGAGGTGTCCATGAGCGCCTGCTCGGCGCAGGTGCCGCCGTCAATGGCGGCGTTGATGGCGTCGGTCATGCCCGGGTCCTGAGCCAGGACAATGTGTCCGCTCATGATCTCGGCCTCGGCCTCGCCCACCGTCTCCTTCATGTGGTCGGCCTGAGCCTGGGTCTTCTCGCAGAAGACCGAAAGAGCGGACTGATAGCGCTCCTTCTCTGCTGCCGAATCAGCAACCTCGTGCGGCTCAAACGTCAAGTCGGGATCGACGGCGACCATGACGGTGCCGATACCGATGCCCTCGGAAGCGTTGACTCCCTGATACATTCCCATTCCTCTCTCCGTGTCATGTGATAAAGCGTTTTGCCATATCCATGACAAAAGAGCGCAGCTACCTTACAACAGGTCACTGCGCCCCCAAATATGAACTTAGTTGTTCAACATGCGACCCGTATGAGTTCTACTCGCCAAGACCGCTCTTGATGAGCTCGATGGCAGCAGCCAGAGCCTCGGCCTCGTCAGCGCCGTCGCACTTGACCTCGACCTCGGTGCCGCAGGGGATACCAGCAGCCATGAGGGCCATCGGGGACTTGCCGTTGACCTCCTTCTCGGGGGTAACGACCGTCACGTCACAGGCGTACTTGCCCATGGTGGAGGCGAACAGACCAGCCGGACGCATGTGCAGACCCTGAGGATTAACGAGGGTAGCCTTCTCAGAAACCATAATTGACTCCTTTTTGTGTTTAACCCCTGTCATGCATGTGGCAGGAGTCAGATTCACGACGTTGTTTATATTAACTCACATCAAACGGTTTTTCATTGTGTTTCGCACGAATTGTTGGACAGATGTGTTTGTCGTCCGCTTGCTCGCCCACAGGGAGCCGGGCGCGGGCTGTGAGATTTCCTGCTCTACAGTCCTGCTCGCACGAAGAG
>UREE01000091.1 GCA_900546825.1 uncultured Collinsella sp.
ATGTTAAAGGTCTCGTCGCCGGCCAGGTCGCGAATGCTGCGCTCGACATCGGCAATCTGGGTCGCCAAGCCCTCGGACAGACTGTGCAGGCGGTCGGGGTCCACGAGCATGCCCGCGCGCTCCATCTTGGCAAGCACCGGCACGAGCGGCATCTCGATCCCATCGAACACGTTGGCGGCGTTCTCGCGGGCCATGCGGTCACGCAGCGGTGCAACCAGCGCCAGCGTCAAGGCCGCAGTGCGGGCAGCAGGGGCAGGAGCGTCCTCGCCAGCACCCTCTGCGCCGCGCGCCGCAGGCAGCGCCATCTGCAGATACGTATCGGCCAGATACACCTCGTCAAACTCGGAGCGGTCGGAATCCAACAGGTAGGCGGCAACAACGGTATCGAAGATGCGCGTGGAATCGACTGCCAGCGGATCCATGAGCTCGAGCTCAGAAGAATCGATGGGCGAAAGCTCATGCAGAAGCGCCTTCATATCCGGGCTCGCCACACGGCCTTCCATAAACAGACGCGCGAGCACGCCGGCAATCACGCCGTGGGCGAAGTTGAAGCCCTCAACCTCAGCCGCCGCACCGCTGTCGCCCTCCTCGAGCGCAAACAGGCCCTTGGACGTCGCCAACCACAGCGTGCGCGTCAGCCCAAAGAGCGCGCCCTCTTCCTTGTCATCGTCCACCACGGCGGCGACCCACTCGCCGGCATCAATCACGCGGGAGACCTCAGCCGCAACGGCACCAAGCGCGCCAGCATCGCCGGCGGCTGCGCGCAAAACGGCGGGAATCTCAAACGTGCTGGCAGCTGCCCCGCCCTCGCCGCCGATCAGCGCCAAGAAACGGTTCTGTATGGCGGTGATACCAAGCGTGCCCAGCGCCGCGGAAACCTCATCGGCGGAAAACGCCGGGAAGGACGTCGCCTCAAAATCGAGCTCAACGGGTGCATCGGTGCGGATGGTCGCCACCTTACGGCTCAGCAGCGCGTCGTCGATGTGTGCGCGCAGGTTTTCTCCCATCTTGCCCTTGACCTCGTCAGCATGCGCGATGACCTCGTCAAGGCTGCCGTACTGCGCGATGAGCGCACTCGCCTTTTTGGGGCCGATGCCCGGTACGCCGGGAATGTTGTCCGACGTATCGCCCTTCAGACCGTAAAAATCGGGCACGAGCGCCGGCGTGATGCCGTGATACAGGTCGTCCACGCTCTCGGGCGTCATGATCGCCACGTCGGACAGGCCCTTGCGAGTCGAGACCACGTTGACGTGCTCGGTCACGAGCTGATACATGTCGCGGTCGCCGGTCACCAGCAGCATGTCGCAGCCGGCCTCCTCGCCCAGGCGCGCCATGGTTCCCAGGATATCGTCGCCTTCCCAGCCCTCGGACTGCAAAATGGGCACGTTGAGCGCGGCGAGCAGCTCCTTGATCATGGGGAACTGCGCGTGCAGGTCGGGGTCCATGGGCGGGCGCTGCGCCTTGTACTGCGGCAGCATCTCCATACGCACGCGCGGCTTGCCCTTGTCAAACGCCACGACAACGCCGTCGGGATTAAAGGCATCGATCATCTTGAGGAACATGTTCAGAAAACCAAAGATCGCGTTGGTGGGGCGACCGTCCGGCGCGTTCATGGTCGGCGGCACGGCGTGGAAGGCGCGATGCATGAGCGAGTTGCCGTCGATGACGGCAAAGGTACGGCGCTTTTCAGACATATTGAATACCTCGCTTTGGGCTGGGCACGGTTTGCTCACACCAGTTTACACGCTCCCCGCCCCGCGGCCACCGCACATCAGGCTTCCCTGCCGCCGCGGGCCCGCGCGTGATACGATGGCTCACGGTACATCAACCAGCACGATCGATCCGAAAGGAGCCTGCGTCATGGAGCGTCCCAGCGCATGGAAAAAGTACACGCCACAGCAGATCGAGGAGCTCGAGGAGCTTTGCCGCGGCTATAAGCAGTTTTTGAGTGAGAACAAGACCGAGCGCCTGTGCGTCAAGGCCGGTATCAAGATGGCCGAGGAGGCGGGCTACGTCAATCTGGAGACCGTGATCGCCGAGGGCCGCGCGCTCAAGGCCGGCGACAAGGTGTACGCCGCCAACCACGGCAAGGACCTCATGCTCGTCAACCTGGGCACCGCCCCGCTCGAGCAGGGCTTTAACATCCTGGGCGCCCACGTGGACTCGCCGCGCCTGGACCTCAAGCAGAACCCCGCCTTCGAGGCCGGCGACATGGCTTATCTCGACACGCACTACTATGGCGGCGTCAAGAGCTACCACTGGGTCGCTTCCCCGCTCGCACTCGTGGGCGTCATCTGCAAAAAGGACGGCACCACCGTCGACATCAACATCGGCGACAAGGCCGACGACCCGGTCTTTACCATCTCCGACCTGCTGATCCACCTCTCGAGCGAGCAGATGGCCAAGCCCGCCAAGGACGCCGTCGACGCCGAGATCCTCGACGTGATCGTGGGCGGCCGCCCCGTCAAGTTTGACGAGGACGACAAGGACGCTCCCAAGGAGCCCGTCAAGCAGATGTTCCTGGATATCCTCAAGGAGCAGTACGACGTCGAGGAGGAGGACTTCCTCTCCGCCGAGATCGAGGTCGTGCCCTCCGGCCCCGCCCGTGACATGGGCCTCGACCGCTCCATGATTCTGGGCTATGGCCACGACGACCGTGTCTGCGCCTATCCGTCCATGCTCGCCCAGATCAACGTCGCCAACGTGGAGCGCACGAGCATCACACTCATCGTCGACAAGGAGGAGATCGGTTCCGTGGGTGCCACCGGCATGACGAGCCGCTTCTTCGAGAACACCGTCGCCGAGATCATGACGCTCGCCGGCGAGGATAGCCCGCTGGCCCTGCGCCGCGCGCTCGCCCGCAGCCGCATGCTCTCCTCCGACGTGTCCGCCGGCTTCGACCCGGGCTACGCCGGCAAGTTCGAAACCAAGAACGCAGCCTTTATGGGTCGCGGCCTGTGCTTTAACAAGTACACGGGCAGCCGCGGCAAGGGCGGCTCTAACGACGCCGACGCCGAGTATGTGGCCCTCATCCGCGACATCATGGACGAGGCCGGCGTGGACTTCCAGACCTGCGAGCTCGGTCGCGTCAACGCGGGCGGCGGCGGCACCATCGCATACATCATGGCTAAGTACGGCATGAACGTCATCGACTCTGGCGTTGCCGTCCTGTCCATGCACGCCCTGTGGGAGGTCGCCAACAAGGCCGATATCTACGAGGCCTATCGCGGCTACAAGGCCTTCATCGAGCGCGCGTAACCAACCCTTCATCAGTTGCGGTGAAATACAGACTAACCTGGCCCATAAACGGCCAAAACAGACCGTATTCCACCGCAACTTCCTTTTTGGCAGAGGAGAGTCCATGCTGCAGGTCGTCATTTCGCCCGCCAAGCAGATGCGCGCGGCCCAAGATGCTTTTGAAGTCCTGGGCATCCCACCCTTTGCGCGCGAGACGGCTCGCCTCCACCGCGCACTGCTAGATATCGAGCGGAATGAAGGCAGCGGCGGCCTGCAGGCGCTATGGAACGTGAGTGACAAACTGCTGGGGCCTTGCCTCAACACCCTGCATGAGTTCGGGCCCATCCTGAAAAACGGCGATCTCGACAATCCCGCACTCGCCTGTCACCTCTCCCCTGCCGTCATGTCCTACCACGGCATTCAATACCAGAGCATGGCGCCCGAGGTGATGGATTCCGCGCAGCTCGCATGGCTGCAAAGCCACCTGTGGATCCTCTCTGGCCTCTACGGGTGCGTTCGCCCCTTTCATGCCGTCGAACCATATCGGCTGGAAATGGGCGCGAAGCTCGCCGTTGACGATGCCCCAGACCTCTACGCGTTTTGGAGCGACAAGCTCGCGCGGGCTATCGCCCCGGCAGGCTCAAACACCACGATCGTCAACCTCGCCAGCGTCGAGTACGCCAAAGCCGTTCTGCCCCATCTCGCGGGCGACGCCACGGTCGTCACGTGCCTCTTTGGCGAAGGCATCCGCAACGGCAAGCCCATCCAGCGCTCGACCGCCAGCAAAAAGGCACGTGGTTCCATGGTGCGCTGGATGGCAGAAAACAAGCTCGAGGATGTAAGCGGGCTCACCGCGTTTGGCGTTGGTTATCGTCACTTTCCCGAGCTTTCAAATAAGAACACTTTGGTCTTCCTGAACGAACAGACCTTGTAGGACCACCGCTACTTTTGAATGTGCTGCCCAGGCACGGCGTCTATTCCGCCAAGCCGTCGGCTTTGGCAACTTCGTTTGTCGAGCCGTCCTGATAGGTAATCTTGACATGCTCCACCTCGGACACCGCAACACCCGTCGGGGGCTCCAAGCGCCATTCCGTCAGCGCGATATCCATAGTCGTAGGCACGTCGCCCTGATTCTTGAGCTTCACCGTCAGCGTTTTGAGCGCCGCATCATACGTCACGCGTTCGATTTCCTCACCAGGAATAGACCCACCGCTCAGCTGAAGCTGGACAAATCCATCGCGCGAATACCAATAGTCGCCCGGCGCGGCAACGGTATTGCCGCCCGTAACCTTCACTGTCATGATCGGCAGGGCATCGTCGGCCTCGAACTCCCATGCAGCGCCGCCGTGACCGCCAAACGTCCAGATACAAAAGGCAATCACCAGCACGGCAAGCACCGCAAAACCAATCGCGACAAGGCCATGGTGCGCACGGCTTTCCTCGGCCGATACATCCCATTGCGTCTCTCGATATAGATGCTTGTCTTCCATGTTCGCCTCCCCACAGGCACGCTCGTTAGGCCAATCGTACCCATTCGAGCTATACTTGAGCCCATTACATAAACGGGGAGCTTGCAGGACAGGACGGCAGGCTGAGACTGGGCGCGCCCGCCCTGACCCGCAAACCTGATATGGGTAATGCCAACGAAGGGAGCCGTGCCAATGAGCACACAGACCGAGCCCAAGCTCGTCACGCAAATCGACTTCGCCCGCGCCGGGCAGATCACGCCGCAGATGAAGGAAGTCGCCGAGCGCGAGCATCGCGACCCCGAGTACATCCGCGAGCGCGTGGCCGACGGCCGCATCGCCATTCCCGCCAACATCGTGCACATCAAAAAAGGCATGCGCGCCTTTGGTGTCGGCGAGGGCCTGTCTACTAAGGTCAACGTCAACCTGGGCATCTCGGGCGATAAAGCCGATGCCGCCGAGGAATGGAAGAAGGTCAAGATCGCCGAGGACTTTGGCGCCGACGCCATCATGGACCTTTCCAACTCGGGCAAGACGCGCCAGTTCCGCCAGCAGCTCATCGACGAGACGCCGCTCATGGTGGGCACCGTCCCCATGTACGACGCCATCGGCTACATGGAAAAGCCGCTGGTCAAGCTTACCAAGGATGACCTGTTCGAGGTCGTGCGCGCGCACGCCGAGGACGGCGTGGACTTTATGACCATCCACTGCGGCATCAACAAGTCGGTCACCAAGACCTTTAAGGAGACCGGCCGCTTGATGAACATCGTGAGCCGCGGCGGCTCGCTGCTGTTTGGCTGGATGGAGGTCACCGGCAACGAAAACCCCTTCTACGAGTACTTTGACGAGCTGCTCGAGATTTGCCACGAGTACGACGTGACGATTTCGCTCGGCGACTCCTGCCGCCCGGGCTGCCTCTACGACTCCAACGACGCCACCGAGACCGCCGAGATGATCGAGCTGGGCAAGCTGTGCAAGCGCGCTTGGGCCGCCGGCGTCCAAGTCATGGTCGAGGGCCCGGGTCACATGGCGCTCGACGAGATCGCCGCCAACATGAAACTGCAGAAGCGCCTGTGCCACAACGCCCCGTTCTATGTGCTCGGGCCGCTGGTGACCGATATCGGCGTGGGTTACGACCACATCACCGCCGCCATCGGCGGCGCTATCTCCGCCAGCTCCGGCGCCGACTTCCTGTGCTACGTGACGCCGGCCGAGCACTTGTGCCTGCCCAACGCCCAAGACGTGCTCGATGGCCTCATGGCCACCAAGATCGCCGCGCACGCCGCCGATATCGCCAAGAAGGTGCCGCACGCCCGCGACATGGACGACAAGATGGGCCAGGCACGCCGCAAGCTCGACTGGGACTCCATGTGGAAGTGCGCGCTCGACCCGGTCACCGGTAAGAAGCGCTACGAGGAG
>UREE01000092.1 GCA_900546825.1 uncultured Collinsella sp.
ATGTTTGAGAACTGTGCCTGGAGTATGTGTTGGTAGGCCCCGAATCGGTGTTGCCTCCCGGCGCATTCCGCAGGGGGAGCGATATTTTGCAGCACGAAGTGCGTAGCAAAATATCGCCCATGCCCGAGGACGCGCCGGGAGGCAACACCGATTCGGGGCCGGGCATACGGATTTACCTGCGCATTTACAAATTCGTAAACTTTTTTGAAAAAAGTGCTTGCACAGTTCTCGAATCATAGGTTATTATCTTCCTCGTTGAACGCGCGGGTCCAACAAAACAAACCGCGAATCAACAACATAGCATGTCGGAGTGGCGGAATTGGCAGACGCGCTAGCTTGAGGTGCTAGTGACCGCTTTTTGGTCATGCGGGTTCAAGTCCCGCCTCCGACACCATCGCATTTGAGAAGCCTCTTCGGAGGCTTTTTTGTTACCGATAGACGGTGAGGTCCACGATGGAAACGCTTGAACGCAACGAGTGGGCAGACGTTGCCCAACTAGTCGAGATCACGAGCGATGCTGTCATCATCTGCGAGCTCGACGGAACCATTCTGCATGTGAATAATCGCTTACTTGGTTTGATGTGCGAGGAACGCGCCGACGTCATCGGCGGAGATGTTAAAGACGTCCTGTACTCGTCCGCTTTTGAACGTGCGACGGAACATCGTCTGCCATTTGAAACTGATGGCTCCGAGAACGAACTGATGCTCAAGCTGAGTGACGGCTCTTTTATTCCCGTCTTGGTTCGTGCGGGCTCCGTAACGCCTCCACACATCTTTGGGCGCCGCGCACCACGTGTCCTGGTGGCGCTTCACAGTATCGAGGAACAGTATTCTCACGACCGGCAACTCAAGCGTGCGCTTTCGGAGCTTAGAGTGGCGAACAAGCGCCTCTCTGGCACGCTCTCGGTCATTATGAGTACCGTGGGCTCCGATGAGCTGCCCAGCCTACTTGATACCGTTTTGAACCAGCTTGTAGGAACGCTCGATGCTTCGGGTGCCGCTATCTATTTTTCTGAGAGCGGTGGTTTTAAACTTCGCGGTGTTTCCAAGGAGCTGTACGACAGCTACCTTCCTGAGTTTTTGCCGTATGGCGCTGGCATTCCGACGTATGTTCTTCGTGAGTCGCGTGCCTGTCGCTTGTCGATTCAACAGGACCTTGAGGGTGATAAGGTCGCCTCCGGTATGTTCATGGATCTGGACAATCGTTCTAAGCACCTGTTGCGCATGCAGGATATGCCTCCGTACCGCAGCGAGATCTGTCTTCCCGTTTTTTACGGTACGCAGATCCTTGGCGTGCTGGAAGTTGGTTGGAAACGCCCTCAGGCACCGCTCGCCTATGACGTTAATGTGCTCGAGGTCATTTGCGATTACCTGTCTATCCAGCTGGTCGGCATGGCATCGAGCCTTCGCTCCCGTCGCACGGCCGAGCTTGGCCGCTCGCTCAATGTCTTGCGTGACGAGTTGTTTACCTTTCTAGACGATTCCGCCGCGGCTACCCAGGCGGTATCGTCCGAGATCTGCAATATGCTCAACTGCCATTTTTGCCCTATTGAGTATGACGCCAGTCTGGATTCCTACGTCATAGATTTTGAAGGCGGCAGTCGCGTTGCTTTGCCGGACGATCCCGAGAAGCTTTTCTTTTCCACGACGGCGCCAGCGGCACGTCTGGGGGCTGGCCCTGATGGCTTTGAGGCATCTGTTTTGGGCGGCACGAGCGCCGAGGACCTTAAACACGTCCGTATAACTCGCGTTGACGAATCGATGCCTATGGGAGGCTGGCTTAGGGCGCATGGCCTGCCTTGCCAGGGTCTCTACGTCGACGCCGGCATCGAGGCGGGGCGCCCGCGCTCTGAGGGCGATGGCAAGCACAGTAACGACGCGATCGTTCCTGCTTCTGTTGCGAAGGGCCCGACGACGCGCGCGCTGCTGCTTCGTGATGGTAGCCAAGAGCCGATTGATGACCTTGAATATGACTACTTGGTGCACTTGGCTCATGACTTTGAACTGATCTATGAAGGCGAATCTCAAAAGCGTGAGGAGCGCCATATCGCTCAGACCCTTCAGATTGGCATGAGAAATTCACTGGGGGATGTTCCGGGAATCGCCGCCGATTCGGTGTACCTGTCGGCCACGAACTCGGCGTTGGTCGGCGGCGATTTCTATACGCTCATCCGTCTTCCCGACGATTGCGCCGTCATGATTCTGGGCGATGTGTCTGGCAAAGGCATTGAGGCTGCATCGATGTCCGCGCTCGTCAAGACGGCCCTGACGGCATATGCCTGGGAGGGCGCTGGGCCGGCCCGCATGGCACGCTCCCTTAACAGCATGCTCATGGGCTTTTCAAGGGTCGAGACGTTCGTGACGGCCTTTATCGCCAAGATTGACCTTAAAGCCGGACGTGCAACGTATTGTTCGGCGGGCCATCCTCCGACCATGGTCATCAGGCCAGAGTCGATGCCGCTGGGTGGCGGCGAGGCCCGTGGGGGGGAGGTCGAGCTGCTTGGATGCCAATCGGGGGTAATCGGTGCCTTTGAGAGCATGGTATACGAGACAGGCGTGTTTACGTTCGCTCCTGGTGACATGCTATTTATGTACACCGACGGAACAATCGAAGCGCGTGACCGCTCGGGTGCTTTCTTTGGCGAGCAGCGCCTTCGCGACCTTCTGCTCTCTGTCTCGGGTGAGGGCGTGTCGGGCATTTGCGGCAAGGTCTTGGGCGAGCTTGACCGATTTACCGAATCGGCGCTGGACGATGACATTGCATTGGTGTCCCTTGAGTTTTTACGGGGTCGTTCATAGACGACGCTGGGCGGGCTGAATCCGTACGGTTGGGGAAACGAATGCATCGAGTGGGCTTTTTTGGGGAACCATGGTCGTATGAATGAGTGGAATGACATAGTGGTTTTGACGCCACCAGGCGATATCGACATCGCCACGGTGCCTGCGCTGCGTCGGCGGTTGGATGCTTTGATTGGCCGCGGCGTGCGTCGTGTCGTCATCAACTGCCAGGCTGTTAGCTTTATCGATTCGACGGGCTTGGCATTCCTGCTTACGCGCGCTCGTGAGCTCATGAGGCGAGAAGGCCTGCTTTCGCTCGTCAATGCATCAGGTGAAGTTGTTCGCTTTTTGGAGATTGCCCGTCTTGTCGATATTCTTCATGTCGCGGGGCCGGCACGGGAGTCTATTCCCGCCATTCCGGTGGGGGAGCTGCCTCGCTGGAGTAAGAGCGTCGAGGTCCGTCAGGGTATCGAGAATCTTCCATACTACCGACATCGCATCGCCGAACTCCTTGAATCGCTTCCGTTGCGCCGTGACGAGCGCTACGATGTCGCGTTGGCGTCGGGGGAGGCGCTGGGTAATGCCTATGACCATGCGGGCGGTATCGGGTGCGTCCTGACGGTTCAGGCCTATGGCGATCGCGTTGTGGTTGAGGTGCTTGATCGAGGTGCCGGCTATTCTATCGATGAAACGAGCGAACCGGTCGCATCAGAGGAGCGCGGCCGTGGTATCAAGCTTATGCGTATGCTCGTCGATAACGTGGAGGTTGCTCGTCGTACGGACGGCGCCGGCACGCGCGTGCAGATGGTGAAGCTGTTTAGCGGAGCGCTGGAGTCGTGTGCCTAGCCAATCGCTTTAGCGCGTTTAGCTACTAAGAACATGCGGCAGACAAGTTTTTTGAAAAAAGTACTTGCGTCTTTTGGACAACTCGCGTAAATTAATAACCCGCAAGCGGACATGGCTCAGTTGGTAGAGCACAACCTTGCCAAGGTTGGGGTCGCGGGTTCGAGCCCCGTTGTCCGCTCCAAACGCAGCAGCCCGACTACTACGGTAGCCGGGCTTTTTCGTACCCATCGCTTGGGCTCGAACCTGAGAGGGAGCGAGCGTTTTGGGTCGTGGCTGTGGCGTTGTTTGCCGTGAATGTTCGCTTTGGGCGTATCATCGTGGGCATCTCGTATAACCTCGTTGCAAGGGAGATACGCCCCATGGCTACAGAAAAGTCTTCTTCGCGCTCATGGATGTCCGACGCCGCGATCTATCAGGTCTACCCGCGCTCGTTTAAGGATTCGACTGGTTCGGGTTTGGGCGATATCGCGGGCATTACCCAGCAGATGGACTATCTTGAGCGGCTGGGTATCGAGGCCATCTGGTTGAGCCCGTTTTACCCATCGCCTCTTGTCGATGGTGGCTATGATGTGGCGGACTACTGCGATGTCGACCCACGTCTCGGCTCGCTTGACGACTTCGATGACATGATCGCTGCGGCTCATGCGCGCGGCATCAAGGTCATCGTCGACATCGTGCCTAACCATTCATCCAACCAGCACCCCTGGTTCAAAGCCGCTCTTGCCGCCGGCCCCGGATCGCCCGAGCGCGCCCGTTATATCTTCCGCGATGGTCGCGGCGAGCACGGCGAGCTGCCTCCCACCAATTGGAATGCCAACTTTGGCGGCCCCGCCTGGACGCGTGTTGCGGACGGTCAGTGGTATCTGCACATGTTTACGCCCGAGCAGCCGGACTTCGACTGGTCATGCTCCGAGGTTCACGCGTTCTTTTGCGACGTCCTGGCGTTTTGGAGCGATCGAGGCGTCGATGGCTTTCGCATTGATGTGGCGCACGGTCTTGCCAAGGATCTCGACCGCGATGACCTCGACCGGTGGCATCTCGCCGAGGGCGATGACATGGTTGACGACGGCACCCATCCGCTGTGGGACCGCAACGAGGTCCACGAGATCTATCGCGAGTGGCGCCGCGTGTTCGACCGCTATAATCCGCCGCGCAGCGCCGTTGCCGAGGCGTGGGTGCTGCCCGAGCGCCAGTATCTCTACGTGCGTCCCAGCGAGCTTGGCCAGACATTCAACTTTGAGTTCGCCAAGGCCACTTGGACCTATGATGACATGCACGCTGCAATTGAGAAGGGCTTGAAGGCGGCCATCGAATCCGATTCCGCCTCGACCTGGGTACTCTCCAACCACGACGTGCCGCGCGTGGCGACACGCTATGCCCTGCCGCAAATCAATGCGACGCGCTACCATCAGATTGCGCTCGACTGGCTCTTACGCGACGGGTCGTCTTATGACGAGGACCGTGAACTCGGTGAGCGCCGCGCGCGGGCGGCCCTTTTGCTTGAGTTGGCGCTTCCGGGCTCGGCATACGTGTATCAGGGTGAGGAGCTCGGCCTTTTTGAGGTGGCTGACATCCCGTGGGCTGCACTCGAAGATCCCACTGCGACCAATACGCACGGACCGAAGCGCGAGAAGGGGCGCGACGGCTGTCGTGTGCCCCTGCCGTGGGTGGCGGCGGACGATCCCGTGCAGGGCGGATCGTTTGGGTTTTCACCGGCGGACGCCGATGCGGCGCCCCATCTGCCGCAGCCTGCATGGTTTTCCGATTACGCTGCCGATAGGGAAGAAGCGGACCCGACATCGATGCTTGCGCTCTATCGCGACGCCCTCTGGCTGCGGCGCAAGCTGCGCGGGTGCGCCAACGATCTTGCGTGGCTCGATCTTGACGGGCGCACCGGCCTTGCGGATGGCGCCGAGGGCGCTGAGGGCGGCGTCATCGCCTATCGCCGCGACAATGGCTGGGCGTGTGTGACGAACTTCGGTGCAGCACCTGTGGAGCCGCCGGCGGGCAGGGCCCTGCTCACCTCATCGCCGCTTGTAGACGGTAGGCTCGCGCAGGACAGCTCTGCCTGGATCATGCTCGGTGAGATGTAAGGGCCTCTTGCGGCGAGCTTGCGTTTGCCTACACCTTCCGTGGTGGCTGATGTTTTCGCGAGGTTCGCGAGGGTATCGCAAAACTTTTCAAAAAAGTTCTTGCATAGGATGCGGGTATCACGTAAGATTAATCCTCGTAAGCGGACATGGCTCAGTTGGTAGAGCACAACCTTGCCAAGGTTGGGGTCGCGGG
>UREE01000093.1 GCA_900546825.1 uncultured Collinsella sp.
GCCGCAATGAGAAAGGCGCCACAGGCAACGGCGATAAACCCGGCGATTTTGCCGCCGGTCAGCTTTTCGCCAAAAATGAGCGGGGAGAGGGCCATAACGATGATGGGGCCGCAGTAATACAACAGCGAGGAGATGCCAACGCCGATCGTCTGATAGGCGCGGAACAGGAAAATCCAGCTGGCGCCTAGCGCGGCGCCCGAGACGATGAGCGCTGCGGCCTCGCGGGGGCGAGACGGAGCCTGCAGGTTATGGCGCTTGGTTATGAAGAGGATGGCGGCAAGGGTGAGAGCGCCCAAAAACGTGCGCAACAGTACGATATCGGAGCTCGGCAGCGCGATGGCAGCGGCGATGATGCCGTTGGAGCCAAACAATAGCAATGCTGCTAAGTACGTAAACAGTCCGTTGTTCATGTGCTGACATCCCCTCTATATCCGAGCATGTTCACTAGGGGTGAACTGGCTTTAGAAGAAAAGCGAATATAATGCATGGATAACATGACAAAAACTCATGTAAAGGTGGAGGGATGCCGTGGAAACGAATATTCAAAAGATGCAAGTGCTGCTCGAGACGGTGCGTGCCGGCAGCTTTACGCATGCTGCAGAGCGGCTGAGCTATTCGCAGTCGGGCGTGAGCCGCATGGTGGGCGACCTTGAGGCAGACTGGGGTTTTAAGGTGCTTGATCGCAGCCGCGAGGGCGTGGTGCTTTCTGCCGACGGGCGGCAGGTCATGCCGGCAGTCGAGGCGTTATGCGAAGAGTTTGGCCGCCTGCAGCGACGCGTGGACGAGATGCGGGGGCTCATGCGTGGCAAGATCTGTATCGGTACATTCTCGAGTGTGGCGACCCATATACTGCCGCCGGTGATCGCGCGGTTTCGCGCTGATCACCCGGATGTCGATTACGAGCTGCTGATGGGTGATTACTCCGAGATTGAGCAATGGGTGGCGGAAGGCCGCTGCGACCTGGGCTTTATTCCGCGCGAGCCACGCGGCGCCGGCATGGCGTCGCGGCCGTTGGTGCAAGACGAGCTGATGGCCGTGGTGCCAGCGGACTCCTCGCTTGCCACCGCGGAGGTCGTTTCCCTTGCCGATTTGGCCAACGAGCAGTTTATTCTTCTGGAACGCGGTAGCGACGACGAGATTACGCCGCTGTTTCGCCGCGCGGGTCTGGCGGTGCGTTCTAAGCTATCGACCTGGGATGATTATGCGATTATGGCCATGGTCGAGGACGGTCTGGGCGTGAGTATTCTTCCGGCGCTCATCTTGCGCCGCTGTCAGTTCGATGTCGCCGTGCGTCCGCTCGAGGGACATCCCCATCGGCAGATCAACGCGATATATCGCACGGCTGACGTTTCGCTTGCCGCCGCTCGATTCCTTGAATATCTCTAAACGCGTGCGCGTCATTGTCCGCCTTGGGCAAATCTCGGAGTTCGGTACGTTTTCTTGTGAAATTGAACTTCCGAATAAGGTACGGCGCTATACTGCTGCCTAAATTGAACTTAGGTTCAATTCGTGTTCTATAAATTGAACTTTGCCAGCAAGGAGGTTCTAATGGCCCAAGAGACGTTTAGCGATCGCCTGCGACAGACCATGTCCGATCGCGACGTTCGCCAGTCGGACGTAATCCGCGCATCGGAGATGCTCGGAAAAAAACTCGGCAAGAGTCAGATGAGCCAATATGTGAGCGGCAAGACGATCCCGCGGCGCGATGTGGCAGAGCTGCTCGCTCGTATTTTGGAGGTCGATGTTTCCTGGCTGCTCGCCGGTGACGCCGATCAAGGCGAGGAATCATCGCCTCGCAACGTACCCAAGCCCGAACCCCATCCCTCAGCTCAAATTCCAAGGAGCACCACCATGCGTACTTTTTCAAAATCCACCAAGCTCGATAACGTCCTGTATGACGTGCGCGGCCCCGTCGTCGACGAGGCCGCCCGTATGGAGGACGAGGGCGAGCGTATTCTCAAGCTCAACATCGGTAATCCGGCGCCCTTTGGCTTCCGCACGCCCGATGAGGTCATTAAGGACATGCGCCAGCAGCTGCCCGACTGCGAAGGCTATTCCAACTCGCGCGGCCTGTTCTCTGCGCGCAAGGCAATCATGCAGTACTCGCAGATCAAGGGCCTGCCCAATGTTCAGATGGAGCACATCTACACGGGCAACGGCGTGTCCGAACTCATTCAGCTTTCGATGAACGCGCTGCTCGACAATGGCGACGAGATTCTGATCCCCAGTCCCGACTATCCGCTCTGGACGGCGTGCGCAACCCTTGCCGGCGGTCATCCCGTTCACTATCTGTGTGATGAGCAAGCGGATTGGTATCCCGACCTGGAGGATATGGAGTCCAAGATCACGAGCGCGACCAAGGCCCTCGTCATCATCAACCCCAACAACCCCACGGGTTCGGTCTATCCGCGCGAGGTACTCGAGGGCATCGTTGAGATCGCGCGCAGGCACCAGCTCATGATTTTTGCCGATGAGATCTACGACCGCCTGTGCATGGACGGCTACGAGCACGTCTCGATTGCCTCGCTCGCTCCCGACCTGCCCTGCGTCACCTTTAGCGGCCTTTCCAAGTCGCACATGATCGCGGGCTATCGTATTGGCTGGATGGTGCTTTCGGGTAACCAGCGCTGCATGAGCGACTTCATCATGGGCATCAACATGCTCTCCAACATGCGCCTGTGCTCCAACGTGCCGGCTCAGTCGATCGTCCAGACGGCGCTCGGCGGCCATCAGTCTGTTAACAACTATATCCGCCCGGGCGGTCGTGTCTACGAGCAGCGCAACTTTGTGTATGAGGCACTCAACAAGATTGACGGCATCTCGGTGGTTAAGCCGCGCGCGGCGTTCTACATCTTCCCCAAGATGGATGTGAAGAAGTTCAACATCACCGATGATGAGCAGTTCGCCCTCGACCTGCTGCACGAGAAGAAGATCCTGATCACGCGCGGCGGCGGCTTTAACTGGGCCGAGCCCGATCACTTCCGCATCGTGTACCTGCCGCGCATGGAAGTACTCAAAGAATCGCTCGAGGACCTGGCCGACTTCTTCGACCATTACCGCCAGAGCTAATTAGTTCCGCCGTTCTACCGAACGGCGGACCACTTGACGCTGCGCGAGCCGCATTCACGCCAATCTGACGTTCAATTTCGAGGGCGCGACCAGAAGGTCAGCGCCCTTTCGTTTCACGTCACCTTGTCTCAAATGCAGCCCGCTCGCTGACTTATGCTCAACCTGCGGCGCCATTTTGCTTGAAGGCACCTTGCTCACTCTGGCGGGCTTTCGCTGTCCGTCCTCCACCTGTGGTATTGCCCTGGTTGGCACTCAGGGACGTTCCTCTTGTGCCGGCACTTGGGGACGGTCCTAGCCGCCTGGGGTCTACCGGCGCATTGGGGGTTTACGCCTTCCATGCATGACAGTCGTCTCTTTTATGTTTCCTTTAGCCGTCGCTGCCTAGGATGGGGGTTAGTCGGTAGGAAGGGAGCGTCTATATGAACGACGCGAGCGATCGTGCAATCGAAGAGGACATGCTCGATCAGTTCAATTACTTTGACGATGAGGACGAGGAGCTGATCGATCGTCGCGAGCCGGCGTCGCTCGATGCTTTCGACCTTGTTGATGAAGGGCCCGACGAGGACGAGGTCGAATCGACGGAACCCCCACAGCCTTCGCGCCATGATTCGTTGCTCTCAAGAGTCCCTCTGCACCACGGTGTTCGTGCCGGCGCCCTCCATATGAAAACCGACTGGTGCCAGATCGTGACGGCAGGCGGTGAGCTTGCCGTCGATGCGCCGCTCACCGATAAATCATCCATCATTTGCCGCACCGGTATGCTTATGCTCGCGAGCGGAACGGGTGCCTGGCGTGTACGCGATACCATGAATCGCGTCGCCGCTGTACTCGGTGTCACCATCCACGTTGACTTAAGTCTCCTGTCGTTTGAGTGTACTTGTATTGAAGATGGTCACTGCTTTAACGAAGTCGTCAGCTTGCCCACAACGGGCGTCAATACCCATCGCATTTGGATGATGGAGAGCTTCCTAAAGGAAATCGAGACATATGGCCGTCGTTTTACGGTGCATGAGTATCACGAGATGCTCAAGACCGTTGAGAGTTCAAAACCTGATTACACTCCCTGGCAACAGGGCCTTGCGGCAGCCTGTGCTTGCGGCGCCTTCGTCTTTTTGCTCGGCGGCGGCCCTATCGAGATGGCCTGTGCATTTGTGGGCGCTGGTGTCGGCAACTTTGCTCGCTCCCATATTCTTAAGCAGGGCCTTGGCCAGTTTAGCGCGCTGACGATCGGCGTTGCACTCGCTTGCGTCTCGTATCTGCTGGCATTGCTCGGTCTTGGCCAGGTCATACCGGGGGCAATGTCGCACCAAGAAGGCTATATCGGCGCCATGCTCTTTGTGATTCCCGGCTTTCCTCTCATTACGGCAGGTCTCGACATCGCTAAGCTCGACATGCGAAGCGGTATCGAGCGTCTTTCGTATGCCGTATCGATTATTGTGATGGCGACCCTCGTAGGTTGGATGGTTGCCGAGTGTGTGGGACTGGCGCCGGATGACTTCGCCCCGCTCGGCCTCTCACCGTTGGCTCTTACGCTCTTGCGCATACTGATGAGCTTTATCGGCGTATTTGGCTTCTCGGTTATGTTCAACAGCCCGGTAAAGATGGCAGCGGCGGCAGGGCTCATCGGCGCCGTGTCCAATACCTTGCGCCTTACGCTCGTCGATGCGCCGACGCTGCTTCCCTTCTTGGGCCTGAGTGCGGGCATGCCTCCCGAGGCGGCTGCGTTTACCGGTGCGCTGGTATCGGGGCTGCTCGCGAGCTTAGCTGAAATCAAACTCACCTACCCACGTATCGCCCTCACGGTGCCATCGATTGTCATTATGGTGCCGGGTTTGTATCTGTATCGCTCGATGTATTACATGTGCACCTTCGACACGGTCAATATGCTCGGCTGGTTTGTGCGTGCAGTGCTCATCGTGGCGTTTTTGCCCGTTGGCCTGGGTGTGGCGCGTACGCTCACCGACCCTCGCTGGCGCCACACCAGCTAATTGGTGCAAGGGGGACAGGTTACTTTGCACCAAATGAGTTGCGGTGAAATAGGGACTGAATTGCTGCTTAAAGGGTCAAAACAGTCCGTATTCCACCGCAACTTATGGGGTCGGGGGATTATTGGTGCCCTGCATCTCCATAAACTCAACGCTTACGAAGCGCGGGGTTTTCGTGCTAGGCTGGTTCCACCACATAAGTAGTCGCAGACGCACGTATCACGGGCGGGCGAGATGAAGTCCCAACAGCTCCATCTTGCCCGCCCGTTTTTGTTGCGTGGCGCCGCGGCGTAACACAGAAAGGATTTTGCCCTTTATGCCTATCAACAAACGAGAGAGCCTGCTGTTCACCTTTATCATGTGCTTTTGCATGGTGCTTTGGATGAGCATCTACAACGTTGCCCTGCAGCATGGGGTCATCAACGGCGAGGTTGTTGCCGCCGCGTGGCTCGGCTTCCCCGTTGCCTACGTTTTTGCCATGTGCTGCGACTGGTTTGTCGCCAGCCCGCTCGCCAAGGGTTTCGCCTTTAAATTCCTGGTCACGCCGGGCAAGAGCTCGCCGCTTGCCATGACGCTCGCCGTCAGCTCCTGCATGGTCGTTCCTATGGTCATCATCATGTCGCTCTACGGTGCGTGCGAGGGCCTATTCCACATGCCCGGCGGCCCGCTCGCCAACCTGCAGCTGCTGCCGATGATGTGGCTC
>UREE01000094.1 GCA_900546825.1 uncultured Collinsella sp.
CAACCCACCGGGAAAACGAATCTCGGGGGCGACGCCGCACCAGTTGACGGCAAGTACCGTAAAGGTGACACAGATAATGGTTAGGCCGATCATCTTGGCATGAGGCGTCAGACCGAGCGAGCGCCCATGCGTAACGGAGGTCAGGTCGTCGATCAGGCCCAGCACGCCGGTCGCCAGCGTGGCGAGCAGTACGAGTACGAGCTCGGTGGTGAGCTTGCCCATCAGCAGGCAGGTCAGCGAGATCGCGACGAGGATGACAACGCCACCCATGGTGGGCGTTCCCTGCTTAACCAAATGACGCTTGGGGCCGTCGGCACGAACCTGCTGGCCGATACCCTCGACCTTGAGCAGCTTGATCCACCACGGCATGAGCAGCAGCGCAATGGCTGCGGCGATGCCAAGCCCCAAAAAAGCCTGATACGTTGGATACGAGGGATTGCCGAACATGGGCTAGCACACACCTTCCACAAAGCGGTCGAGCTCAACAAAGCGGGAACCCTTGACCAGTACAACATCATGTTTTTCAAGCGCGCCGCCCATGCGGTCGAGCACCTGCTGATAATCGGAGAACACCTGGATGCGGTCCTCGTCCATGCCCATCATGCGTGCGGCATCGGCCATAAGCTGGGCCAGCTCACCACCCACGCACGCCAGCATGTCGAGCTTCTTGGCGGCGGCATAGGCGCCCACGAGCTCATGCATGCGAGGAGCCTCATCGCCCATCTCGCCCATCTCGCCCAGGATCGCCATGCGAGACCCCGTGCACGAAAGCGAGCACAGCAGATCGAGGCCAGCAGCCATGGATTCGGCACTGGCGTTATAGGAGTCATCGATGACGCGTGCACCGCTCTTGGCGCGCTTGATCTCCTGGCGGTGTCCGGTGATCGTGAGACCCCTAAAGGCAGCATCGATCTGCTCGGGCGTCACGCCCAGGCGATAGGCAACCGCGGCGGCCTTAACGGCATTAGGAACGGACTGCACGCCGGGGATGGCAAGCATGGTATCGATCGTCTCGCCCTGGCCAAAATCGAGCGTAAAGACCGGACGGCCTTCGTCATCAACGCGAACGTCGCGGGCACGGACCTCATCATCGTCCGAGACGCCGGCCAGCATCACGTCGATACCAGCAGGTTGGGCGAACGTGTCGCGAATGAACGGCGTAAAGTCGTCCTCACCGCCCAAAACCAGCAGCGGCAAATAGTCGCCAGCGGCGCACATGCCCTGAACGATCTCGGCCTTAGCGCGGGCGATGTTCTCGCGGCTGCCCAAAATGCCGATATGAGAGGTGCCGATCTTGCTCACGATGGCAAGGTTGGGATTGGCAGACTGAGACAGGCGCTCGATCTCGTGGAAATGGTTCATGCCCATCTCGAGCACCAGGACCTCGGTATCGGCCGGAGCGGAAAGCACCGTGAGCGGCATGCCGATCAGGTTATTGAAATTGCCCTTGGTGGCCCAGACACGATAGCGCTTGGCGAGCACAGCGGCGAGCACGTCCTTGGTCGTCGTCTTGCCGATGGAACCGGTAATGCCAACGACCAGGCAGCCAAGCTCCAGGCGATACGCATGCGCCAAACGCAGCAGAAACTCCTCGGGATCATCGGTCAGCAAGATGGCACAGCCCTTGTCCTGCGCCAGCGAGACCAGCTCGGCCTCGGGCTCACGCGTCATCACGACGGCGCCGGCACCCGACTGGACGGCACGGGAAGCAAAATCATTGCCGTCGACGTTTTCACCGGGAAAGGCGACGAAAATCGTCCCTTCCTCGACCTGGCGCGAGTCGATAACGCACCCGCGGCATACCCGATCGGCTTCTCCCGTCACGGTTCGGGCCCCTGTTGCGGCCGCGAGGTTGTTGACGGCGATCTCTATCATTGCAGCTCCCCTGTAAACCTAATAATGCTATCGGCGTATTGTATCCCAGCGCCGCGTATGCGTGGTGCAGGGCATGTGAACACCCCTCATATGGGACAACAAACCACGCCCCAAAGATTGTAACCCCCTACTTCGTGTGCGGGATACCCAGCACGTCGAGCGCGTTGGCCATAATGAACTGGAACGGAACCGCAGCGGCATCTGAGCCGCTCGGCGTTCCGTCGAGCGTGATATAGCACAGCACCTTGGGCGATTGTGCCGGTGCAAAGCCCATAAAGGACGACATGTAGTTCTCCTTGAGGTAGCCGCCGTTCTCGTCGGCACGTTCGGCCGTACCGGTCTTACCCGCCACGTCATAGCCGTCAACCGCGCCGCCAACGCCCGTTCCCTCCGACACGACCGTCTGCATGCACGATGTCACCTGGGATGCGGCATCCTCCGAAATCGCGCGCTCGCCTTCGCCCCAGTCCTTCTCGTCACCTTTGCTGGACTTATAGAAGTGCGGGGTCATCATCACGCCGCCGTTGGCGATGCCGCCCACGGCACGTGCGATCTCAATCGGCGAGACAGACAGCGCCTGTCCAAAGCTCATCGAGCCCAGCGTGGCGCCGTCATACTGGTCACGCTCCTTGACGATGCCCAGGCTCTCGCCCGGAAAATCGACACCAGAGCTGTGACCGATGCCCCACTTGTCCACATAGGCGGCAAAGTCGTCGGCACCGATCTTGCGCCCCACCAGGACAAAGCCTACGTTGGACGAACGGCGCATCATCTCGCGCACATCCATGGTCATGGCATAGTCGCGCTTGTCGGCATCGGTGACGGTATCGTCGCCCACCTTGATGCTCGCCGGCACCTCAAACGACGTACTCGACCGCACGACACCCAAGTCGAAGCCGGCGCCCGCCACGAGCGTCTTAAAGACCGAGCCGGGCTCGTAGGCGTCGGTGACCAGGCGCAGGTTCATATCCTCGGTCTTGGCGTTTTCCAGATCGGTCTGGTCGTAAGTCGGGTACGAGCAAGCAGCGAGAATTTCACCGGTCGTGGGGTCGGTGACCAAAGCCGAGCCGTTCTTGGCCTTAGTCTTCTCGACAGCCTCTGCCAGGGCATCCTCGGCCGCACGCTGGATATTGACGTCGAGCGTCGTCACGATATCAACGCCGTCGACCGCAGCCACCTTTTTATAGGCACCGCCCGCGATATAGCTGCCGTCCCTCGCGCGTTCGCGTACGAGAGAACCGTTCGTACCGGTCAGAAGCTTGTTGTATTGCTTTTCGAGACCCGTCAAGCCGTCGTTGTCTACATTCACTACACCCAGCACCTGCGATGCCAGATTGCCGTATGGATATACGCGCTTCATAGCCTGCTCAAAAAGCACGCCGGGCAGGTTCTTCTTCTCCAGCGCCGCAGCATCGTCTTCGTCCACCTGGCGCTTGATATACACCCAGGTTCCATCGGACTCAACGAGCTTGCGGCAGGTCTTTTTATCGATTCCAGTTGCCTTGACCAGCGCCGACACCGTCTTGTCAACATCCTCGACAAGCTGCGGGTTCACGGCGATGTTGCGACATTCGACCGACGACGCCAGCACGTTACCGTTGCGGTCGTAGATGGTACCGCGTTTGGCATAGAGGGTCTGCGCAAGCAGGCGGCGCGCATCGGCACGCTCGCGCAGTTTATCGGCTTCGACAATTTGATAGTCGGCAAGGCGAAAGACGCCCAAGCCCAAGCCAAGCCCAATGAAGCCCATGACGGCTTTGCGGCGAGGCAGAGGCGTGCCTGTGAGCCATTCGGTCGACGAACTCTTGCGCGACCTGGTGTTATGCACTTGGGGGCCGCCCGAGCCGCAAAGTCGCGACGCCGGGTCGTTGCCACGGGACTGCCCGGCGTTGTAAGATTGCCGACCCGTTCCTTGATAACCAGAACGCCCCCGCGACGAGGGACGTCCAGAACCGCGGCCCCCATCGGAACCGCGGCGATAGTCATTTGTCATACTCAGCTACCGTCTTGCTACTGAGCGGTCGCGTTGGCGCCCGCGGCTGCATCCTGCGAAAAGTCAAGTGTAACGCTCTCGCTGGGCTCCACCATGCCGTAAGCGCCCGCAAGGTCGCGAATGCGCGTGTCGGCGCCATAGACCGAATGCATGACCTCCAGGTCGGAGCTCTCATCGGTCGCCTTTTCGAGCGTGTTGGTAAGCTCGGCGTTGCTGTTGAGCACCTGGGCCGTAACGCCGGCGAGCGCCACGCGGGCGACGCCGATCGTCATGAAGATGGCCGCAATGATGCAAAACGTTTTAAGAACGCTCATGAAAACCGGGCTTACCGCCTGGTTTGCCTGACGGCCCGCGCCCGTGTAGACATCAAAGCGCGGCGTGCGCTGCTCACGGGGAGCAACGGGGGCCTGCGGCGTCTCACGATAGGCGGGCATGGCGTTCATATCATAGGCGAGTGCTGCGCTTGAAGTGTTGTAGCCCATGATATGCCGCCTCCCATCCCGAGTACGTTGGTAGTGTGTTTAAGCTTCGTTTATGGTGCGAGCGGGAGGTCCAATATCGCGCGGTCGTGCCTACAGACGCTGCGCCACGCGGATTTTGGCTGATCTCGCCCGAGGGTTGCGCTCAACCTCATCAGGCTGGGCAACCAAGGGTTTGCGGGTGATGACCTTGAGTATCGGCACGTTGCCGCACACGCACACCGGAATCTCCGGCGGACACGTGCACCCCTGGCTCATCTCCTTAAAGTGGTTCTTTACGATACGGTCCTCGAGCGAGTGATACGAGATGACGCAGATACGTCCGCCCGGGTTGAGCCACCTGGTGGCGGCATCAAGCCCTCGTTCGAGCACATCGAGCTCGTGATTGACCTCGATGCGAATGGCCTGGAAACTTTTCTTGGCCGGGTGTCCGCCATGCCGACGAGCGGCAGCCGGGATACCCGCCTTGATGATCTCGACAAATTGGCCGGTGGTTTCGATCGGTTCTTGCTCGCGGCGGCGCACGATCTCGCGCGCGATCTGCGAGGCGAACTTCTCTTCGCCGTAGACGCGTAGAATCCGGGCGAGGTCGTGTTCGTTATAGGTGTTGATGACCTCAGCTGCGTTTAAGGTGTTATTACCCGGATCCATCCGCATGTCCAATGGGGCGTCCTCGTTATACGAAAAGCCCCTGCCAGGGATATCGAGTTGCGGTGACGAAACGCCCAAATCGAACAGGAAGCCATCGACCCCGGGCACCTCGGCCGAGCAAAGCAGCTCGTCCAAGTCGCCGAAGTTGCCCTTCAGCAGCTGGTGCGGAACGCCGGGAACCTCGCGGTCCAGACGGGCGCCAGCGGCCTCGAGGGCCATGTCGTCCTGATCGACGCCGAGCAAAAGGCCCGTCTCCCCCACCTGTGCGGCCATCTTTACCGAATGGCCGGCACCGCCAAGGGTGCAATCGCAGACAACGGAGCCACTCTTTAGCCGCAACGACTCAAGCACTTCGCCGAGCATGACAGGTTCATGCCGATATTCTTGTGTCAAGATCCCACGCTCCATCCGTTACCCGTGCCTTGCCCTTACGAGAAGAAGAGGTCCAGCAGGGCCTCGTCGTCATCGTCCTCATCGGCCGCGGCGCGATCCCAAACCTCAAGGTGGTCGTAGTTGCCCACAACCGTGACCTCGCGGTCGAGATTCGCCTGCTTGCGGAGAGACTCGGAAAGACCGATACGACCGGCGCTGTCCACATCCATCGACGTGGTGCGCTTGTTGATCGCCCTCATGAGCTTCTGGTCGTTGATGTCACGCGGGTTAAAACCCTCGTGGCCCTCACGACCCGCGAAGAGTCCTTCGACCCACTTATCGAAGGCCTCGGCAGAGAACACGTACAGA
>UREE01000095.1 GCA_900546825.1 uncultured Collinsella sp.
GACGCGTATCTGCGGGGGCGTTCGGGCGCCGAGCTTATGAGCTTTGAGCGTGCGATCAACCAAGGTGTGCGCGTGGGGCGCTTGGTCGCTGTGGGCCACGAAGAGGTGACCGTTGAGCTCGACGCTGCCGTGGCGGCGGGTGACACGCTCGAGATTCGGTTCTATCCGGGTGCCGACGCGCGTCCCGATGTGCCCAAGCGCTGGCCGCAGGTGCCCTGCCCGGTGGATGCCGCAGCGGGGAAGCGCGTCGTCGTGCATTGCAAGCGTAAGGTGGGCACGGGCTGCGAGGTATACCTGATTCGCAGCGCCGGCGTGTTGGATCAGACAGCGGCGGTGTTGGAGCGCATGCGGGCCGAGGCGGATGCGATTGCGCCCGTTGCGCGTGCCGTTGAGGTGTTGCCGTTTGAGGGCGTTGCGGTGGATGGCGGTGCGTCGACGGAGTTGGTGGAGCGCGCGGTTCCCGCTCGCATGGTTTTTGCTTGGCAGCTGATGGATGCCGACCCGCGCGGAGAACTTGATTTGTCCGACGCCGTTGTGGTGCTGGACGAGGTGTGCCGCACGGGTGACGCTGACCGGACCCGCTCGCTGATGCAGCGTGCCGGGCGCGTCGTCTGCCGCAACCTGGGACAGGTGGCGATGGTGCGTGAGCTGGGCGTGGCGTTTGACGTGGCGGCGCCGGTGTTCTGCGCGAATCGGGTCACGCTTACCTGGCTGCGCGGACTCGGGGCGGGGCGGGTGTACTTGTCGGCCGAGTTGCTCGGCAATGATGCCGAGCGTGTTGCCGAGCTTGCCGCTTGTCCCGGTGTCTTGGGGCCTGTCGATGCCGACCGTCCCGAGCTCATGGTGTGCGAGCACTGCTTGCTGACTGCCGAGGGCGCCTGCGCCACGGATGCAACGGGGCAGATCCGTTGCCGTGACTGCTCGCGCCGTCAGCAAACACGATATTTGGTCGAGCGCGACGGCATGCGCCTGCCGGTCGCCGTTGATGCGTGCGGCAGGACGAGGATTTTCCTGTCGTAGGTGTTCGGCCGCGCCGTTTTGGTTATCATAAGAGAGTTTATGAACTTCCAGCACCGCCGTATCCGGTGAGGGTGCTATGGCAAAAGGAGGATACCCAATGCTGTCTGTTGACGAGCAAATGCGTATCATCACCTCGGGCGCCGCGAAGATCGTCCCCGAGGCCGACCTTCGCAAGAAGCTTGAGAAGGGCGAGCCCCTCAACATCAAGCTCGGCGTCGACCCCACCAGCCCCGACCTGCACCTGGGCCACGCCGTGCCCCTGCGCAAGATGCGCCAGTTCCAGGACCTGGGCCATAACGTCACCCTTATCATTGGCAACGGTACCGCGCTGATCGGCGACCCCTCGGGCAAGAATTCCACCCGTCCGCAGCTTTCGCAGGAGCAGATCGAGGCCAACGCCGAGACCTACGTGAGCCAGGCCATGAAGATCCTGGACCCCGAGAAGACCACCATCGTGCACAACGGCGACTGGATCCTTTCGATGGACCTGGCCGGTCTTTTGCAGGTGTGCTCCAAGTTCACCGTCGCCCGCATCCTCGAGCGCGACGACTTTACCAAGCGCTACCAGTCCCAGACGCCGATTGCCCTGCACGAGTTCCTGTACCCCGTGATGCAGGCCTTCGACTCCGTGCAGATCAAGGCCGACGTCGAGATGGGCGGCACCGACCAGCTCTTTAACCTGCTCGCCGGCCGTGAGCTCATGGAGAAGATGGGCATGGAACCGCAGATCGCGCTCACCATGCCGCTGCTCGAGGGTACCGACGGCGTGCGCAAGATGTCCAAGTCCTACGGCAACTACATCGGCCTGACCGACGCTCCCAAGGATATGTTCGGCAAGACCATGTCCATCCCCGACGAGATGATCGGCAAGTACTATCGTCTGGCCAGCTCGCTCGCCCCGGCCGAGGTCGACAAGATCGACGCCGCCCTGGCCGACGGTTCTGCCGACCCCTACGAGCTCAAGCGCGCTCTGGGCCGCGACCTGTGCGATACCTACCACGGCGCCGGCGCCGGCGACGAGGCCCAAGCCGAGTTCGACCGTGTGTTCAAGGAGGGCCAGCTTGCCGACTTCCCCGAGAAGCACGTTGAGCTGACCGTCAACGACGAGGGCCAGATTTACCTCGCCGGCCTGCTCAAGGACCTGGGCCTTTCGGCCAGCGCCGGTCAGGCCCGCCGCGACATCGACGGCGGCGGCGTCAAGATCAACGGCGAGGCTGTGGCTCCCAAGAGCTACAACATCGATCCGAGCACCCTCAAGCTGGGCGACACCCTCTCCGTGGGCAAGCGCAAGGGCTTCAAGCTTATTTAGTTACGCGGTTTTACCAAACCGCGTAACCGGTCGACGCTGGGCACTCATTGGGGACAGACTTAAATGAGTGCCCGCGGAATGAGAGTGGATAATCTCCCGTTTTTGGCCTGTTTGCGGGCTCAAAGTGGGAGATTATCCACTCTCGTCATTTGCAAGGGGTGTATTCCCGACCCTCCTTTTGGGCATACAATGGCTATTGTCTTGCTGCGGTGAAGGTCTGTCCGCTCCGCAGCTTTTTTCTACAGTTAAAGGAGTATGTATGTCCGTTGAGGTCATGAGGTCTGTGATCGAGGCCGCCGAGGGTCGCGTGCCCGTCGACACGCTGTTTACCAATGCGCAGATTGTCGACGTGTACGGTCAGCGCGTGGCGCCCGGTAGCGTTGCCGTCAAGGACGGTGTGATCGTCGGCGTGCTCTACGACGGTCGCGACGATGCCGCCGGTACGTATGAGGCTGCCGAGGTCATCGATTGCCAGGGCCGCTATCTTGCCCCCGGTTTTATTGACGGGCATCTGCATATCGAGTCTTCGAACATCCGCCCTGCCGAGTATGCCCGCATGGCGGCGACGCGCGGTACCACCACCGCTATTGCCGACAGCCACGAGATTGCCAATGTTGCCGGTCTCGATGGCTTGCGCTTTATGATTGAGGACGGCCGCCGTACACCCATCTCCATCAAGTACATGATGCCTTCGTGCGTGCCCGCGCTGCCCGACGAGCAGGCCGGTGCCGTTATTTCGGCTGCCGATATGCAGGCGTTTTTTGCCGAGCATCCGGGCGATGTCTTTGGCCTGGGCGAGATGATGAACCTGCCGGGTGTCTTTATGGCCGACCCCGAGACCTGTGCTCGCATCGATGCTGCCAACCAAACGCCGTCCAAGCAGGTTGACGGCCACGCGCCGCTCGTTGCCGGTAAGGACCTCAATGCCTATGCCGCGGCGGGCATTATCGCCGACCACGAGTCGACGATTCCCGAGGAAGCACTCGACAAGCTGTCTCGCGGCATATATGTGATGCTGCGTGAGGGCACGTGCAGCCACGACCTGGCCAATTTGTCTCCGATGCTGCTGGAGAACCCTGCCCGCGCCCGCCGCTGTTGCTTTGCGACCGACGACCGCGCTCCCTCCGATGCGCTTTCGACCGGCATGATCGACAATGCCTGCCGCGTGGCCATCGAGGCCGGCATCGACCCGGTGGTCGCTATTTCCATGGCGTCCCTCTCCACGGCTGAGGCATTTGGCTTGGACCACGGCTGCCGCGACCCGCACGAGCTCCGCGGCGCAATTGCCCCGGGCAAGCGTGCCGACCTGCTGTTACTCGATGATCTGACGTTTGCCAAGGCTCCGCATCGTGTTTATGCCGCCGGTGCTCTGGTGGCGCAGGACGGCACCTTTGTGGGCGAGATCGCACCCGAGATGGCCGAGGTTGCGGCTCTTGCCGATGAGCTACGCGCCTCCGTTAAGCTGCCGAAACTTTCGCTCGACGTGTTTGACTATGCCTTTAAGCCGGGCGAGGCTGTGATTGACGTGGTGCCGGGTAAGGCCATCACGGGTATGGTTCGTCCCGAGACTGACGAGGACTTGCGCCGCATTATGCTGATTGAGCGCCATGGCCGCGGCGTGTCGCTGCAGACCGAGGGTGCCGATGGCGACGGTCCCGCCGGCATGGGGCTCGTCGGCAAGCATATCGGTCGCGGCTGGGTGCGCGGCTTTACCATCACGGGTGGCGCCATTGCCTCCACGATTGGCCACGACTCGCACAACGTGTGCGTGGTGGGCGACAATGCGGCGGATATGATGGCTGCCGTTGAGGCCGTGGGCCAGGGCGGCCACGTGCTGGTGCGCAACGGCGAGGTCGTGGCGCGCATTCCGCTGGCGCTCGGTGGCCTGATGAGCGAGGGCACGGCCGAGGATGTCGCCGCGCAGCACGACGACTTTATGGTCAAGGCGCGCGCCATGGGTATTGAGCCGCCGCTCGACCCCATCATGGGCATCATTTTCCTGCCCCTGCCGGTCATCCCAACGCTCCGCATCCGCCCCGAGGGCATGTTCGACGTCACAACCTTCACCTACGCCGGCTAGTCGTTGGGGACACTCTTTGACTTGTCGCCTGACGCTGCGATCGTGGGCTCTCTGGCGCGCGTGAGCTATTTGCTAGGTCCATGTAACGTTTATGACTGCGGGGTCTTATTTGAGCTCCCTTTGGGTACGTTGGAATCGGATACGCGTTCGATTCCATCAAGCCCGAAGGGAGCTTTTTATGATCAAATTAATCGCATCCGATATGGACGGCACGCTGCTCGATGAGAATAGCCAGGTACCGCCCGAGACCTACGAGCTTATCGAGGCCCTGCGCGAGCGCGGTGTACATTTTGCCGCATCGTCAGGCCGCCGCTACGATCGCCTGTGCGAGTTCTTTGCGCCCGTGGTCGACAAGATGGATTTTGTCGCGGCAAACGGTGCCCAGGTCTATGCGGAAGGGGTTGAAGTCGATCGCGAGGTCTACTCACATCTCGCCATCCGTAAACTCGCGCGCACGGTCAAAATGTTCCCCAACATGCACCTGGCGCTCTTTGATCGCACCAAGTCCTTCCTGCTCGACGACGAGGACAAGTTTGTCCGCGAAATCGACAAGGACCTGCCCAATGCTGAGCGCATTTGGGGCCTGCCCGATCCGCACGTGAATATCATCAAGGCGTCGATTATCTGCGATGACGGCAACGTGATGGACAATGCCTACGTGCTGCAGCGCGAGCTGGGTGACCTGTTTGCTTTTGCTCCCTCGGGTAATGCCTGGATCGATGCCATGCAGCCTGGTGTGTCGAAGGCCTCGGGTATCGCGCAGCTCGCGGAGCATTACGGCATTGGTCGCGACGAGGTCATGGCGTTTGGCGACTCGATGAACGACTACGAGATCATTCGCTTTGTCGGCACGGGCTGCGCGATGGAAAACGCGCGCCCCGCGCTTAAGGCGGTGGCCGATCGCGTGGTGGGTTGCAACCGCGACCACGCCGTCCAGCAGGAGCTCCGTCGCGTGCTGGAGAGTCTCTCCTAATTCGGCAGATGGGGACGTTCCTTTTCTGCCGACAGTGGGGGACAGTCCTTGCAGCTTTTTGCGAAGAGTGTCCCCAATGACTAGTCGTTTAAGAACGTCCCCAATGACTAGGCGAGGGCGGCTATGATGGTGCGGGCGACGCCGTCGTGGTCGTTGTCGTATTCGGTGATGGCGTCGGCGGCCTCGCGGTCCTCGGGCTCGGCGTTGATC
>UREE01000096.1 GCA_900546825.1 uncultured Collinsella sp.
CACCACCGCGACGACAAGTGGCAAAAAATGGGACGGGCCCCCAGATTGCCCATGCGCGCGCAAAAGCACGCCGCGGCAATCTGGGGCCCGTCCCCAAATACCTATAGATATGCAGGCCAGCGATGTGTTAACGATGTGCCAGCGGGTGCGCCGCCAGATAGACCTCGGTCAGTTGCGTACGATCGACATGCGTGTAGACCTGCGTGGTCGATATATCGGCATGTCCCAAGATCTCCTGTAGCACACGGAGGTCTGCACCGCCCGCAAGCATATGGGTGGCAAAGGAGTGACGCAGCGTATGGGGATGGAGTCCCACCAGCCCCACCTGGCGCCCGTAGCGCTCACAGATGGCATGGATGCCCTGGCGCGACAGACGGCGGCCGTTCTTATTTAAAAAGACCGCCGAGGTCTCGGTTCCGTGGGCATGGGCCGCCAAGCGAGAACGCCCCTCAGTTAAATAGAGCGTCAGAGCTCGCGCCGCGCTTCCCACCAGCGGGGACAGGCGTTCCTTTGAGCCCTTACCGCGAACGAGCACAAAGCCATCGTCGATATGGATATCGCCCACATCGAGCCCCACCAACTCGCTCACACGCAAGCCGCATCCGTAGAGCACTTCCAAGATGGCATGGTCGCGCAAGCCCATCTCGCCCTCGGGGAAGTCTTGATCGAGCAGCGCCGAGACATCCTCCACCGATAGATACTCCGGCAAACGCTCAGCCTTTTTAGGCAGGCGCAACGCCGCCGTTGGATTTTGGGCCACAATCCCATCGCGCACCAAAAAGGCATGCAGGCCCTTCACGGCCGCAAGCGCACGCTCCACCGAGGCATCGGAATAGCCCCCATCGCGACGGTCGGCGACAAAGCCCTCCACGACCTGACGAGTCGCCTCATCAAAAGACATGATGCCCGCCCGCTCCAGATAGGCGCAGTACGTCGTCAGGTCACGACGGTAGGCCGCAATCGTGTTGCGCGCCAAACCCCGCTCGACCGCGAGGTAATCGAGATACTCCCCCGCCGCCACGGCGAGCGACGAGGGAGTAGCTTCGGTATGTTCCTTATTCGCCGGCACCCTTAGTCCGTAGCGAGGTTCATGGGCGTCACCTGCAGACGGTCGACACCCTCATGCTGGCCAATCGAAGCGCGTACGAACTCGCGGAACAGCGGCTGCGGGTTGGTCGGGCGGCTCTTGAACTCGGGATGAGCCTGGGTTGCCACATACCACGGATGCACGTCGCGCGGCAGCTCGACCATCTCGACCAGGCGCTCGTCGGGCGACAGACCCGAGATAACCAAACCGGCGTCCTCGAGCTGGTCGCGGAAGGCGTTGTTGAACTCAAAGCGGTGACGGTGACGCTCGTAGACGAGTTCCTCGCCATATGCCTCGCGAGCAAGGGTATCGGCAGCAAGCTTGCACGGATAGGCACCCAGACGCATGGTGCCGCCCTTCTCGGTCACGTCCTCCTGCGAGCTCATCAGGTCGATGACGCTATACGGGCCATCCGGATCGAACTCAGAGGAGCTGGCGCCGGCAAGGCCGACGACATTGCGGGCGAACTCGCACACGGCCACCTGCATACCCAGGCAAATGCCCAGATACGGAATCTTGTGCTCACGGGCAAACTCGGCCGCGAGGATCTTGCCCTCCAGGGCGCGCTTGCCAAAGCCGCCGGGGACCAGGATGCCCGAGGCGTCGCCTAGAACCTCGGAGACATTCTGCCCATCGAGGCTCTCGCCGTCGACTAGCTGGACGTCCACATGGCGATCGTAGAAGACGCCCGCATGGTGCAGGGCCTCGATAACCGACAGGTACGCATCGGGCAGCTGCGTGTACTTACCCACGACGGCGATCTTCACCTTGTCGGCGTGATGGTTGGCGTGATTCTGTTTGCGCAGGAACTCGTTCCACTCGCTCATGTCGCGCTCACGCGGATCCAGACCCAGGCGCTCGCAAATGCGCAGGTCAAAGTCCTGCTCGGCAAGCAGCTGCGGAACATCGTAAATGCTCGCGCAGTCCTCGTTGGTAAAGACGCAATCGGTGTCGACGTCGCAGAAGCTTGCGATCTTTCCGCGGATAGCGTCATCGATATGGTGGTCGGAGCGCAGCACGATAATATCGGGCTGGATGCCAAAGCTGCGGAGCTCCTTGACGGAATGCTGCGTGGGCTTGGTCTTGACCTCGTGGGCGGCGGCGATATAGGGAACGAGCGACACGTGGATGTAGCAGACGTTCTCGGGGCCGGCCTCCTTGCGGTACTGACGGATGGCCTCGACAAACGGTTGGGACTCGATGTCGCCGATCGTGCCGCCCAGCTCGGTGATGACTACATCGGAGCCGGTCTGCTCCTCGATGCGGCGGAACTTGTCCTTAATGGCATTGGTGACGTGGGGAATCACCTGCACGGTACCGCCCAAAAAGTCGCCGCGACGCTCACGGGCGATTAGGCTTTTGTAGATGGCACCGGTCGTAAAGTTGGAATCGCGGGTCAGGTTCTCATCAATAAAGCGCTCGTAATGACCCAGGTCCAGGTCGGACTCGTAACCGTCCTCGGTAACGAAGACCTCACCATGCTGGAACGGGCTCATGGTACCGGGGTCGACGTTCAGATACGGGTCGGCCTTCTGCATCGTTACTTTGTAGCCACGCGACTTGAGCAGACGGCCCAGCGAGGCCGCGGTGATACCCTTGCCCAGGGACGAAACCACGCCACCGGTTACGAACACATGCTTGGTCATATTGAGTTACCTGCGCTTCCCGTAGAAGTTGTTTATCCACATCTTACGGGTCTTCATTGTAATACTCGTGCCGCGGACCGTTCGCAATTTTTCTCGCGTGCGATTGCATTTCTCAATCTTGAAACAAAACGCCGCCCGGTTTCCCAGGCGGCGTCGCTATGGCAAGGGTTACATGCTGCTATCGATCAGCAACCTCGTCCTCAAGCATTTCTTGAACGAGTATGCCGGTACGGACGCCCTCAAGATACCACTCGCCACGTTCGGTGAGGCAAATGCCATTTGCAAGCTGACCGCCGTCGTCGCTATAACGCGAGACGACATCAATCATGCCTTCGGAATCCAAGCGATCGATTGCGGCGCGGGCACGATACGGCGAAACCCCCACGCGCTCGGCAAGCGTTTTGCGCGAGAAACCATACGGCCCGCCATTGTCTTCGGTTTGCTGGGCGATCTCCATCAACACCAGTACCTCGACACGCTTCATATCGTTAACACTCGCACGACCCTTGCCCGCCATAGCAGCCTCCTCAAACCGAGCACGAGCATCTAACGCGCCGTGCGCGACCGACACACCTCACGATGGCAGGTAATATCCATCATGCGGCATCCCGCTAAGGATGAAACAGTTACGGTTATTGTATACCGCTTAAATTGTTTCTAGGCAGGTAAACGGCTATTTTTCGCCGAAATAGGCGCTTTATTGATCAAAAAGCCGTACCGGGCGCTAACCCGATACGGCCAAAATGCAATGCAATTACCGCGGTGCTTCAAACTTAGCGATGGAAGAAACCGCGGCGCTCAAACTTGGGCTCGCAGCACACGTTGATACCCAGTTTGCGCAGTACCGTCTCGTCCGTCGGCGAGATAATCACGCTAAAGAAGGCATCGCAACCGCGCAGCTGCTCCAGGCCCGAAAGGACGCGAGCGGCCGTCTCACTCGTGGCCGAGGTGATCGACAGCGCCATAAGCGTCTCGTCGGTGTGGAGGCGCGGGTTTTTGCTGCCCAGGAAATGCGTCTTGAGCTTGCTGATGGGCTCGATCGCCTCATCGCTAATGACCTCGAGCTCAAGGTCGACGCCCGAAACATGCTTGAGGGCGTTCATAATGAGCGAACTTGCGGCGCCCAGGCGCGTGGAGGTCTTACCGGTCACCACGGAGCCATCGGGCATGACCATGGCACCCACGGGACCACCCGTCAGCTGCTCCCTGGTGAGGGCCGCCGAGCGCGCCGGTGAGTAGTTCTTATCGATGCCGGCTTTCTTCATAATAATCTTGAGACGGTCGACTTGCTCATCGCCCACGCCGGTACGGCGCACATTTTCGACCGCGGTAAAGTAGCGGCGGACGATCTCCATCTTGGAAGCGTCGCGGCAGGCATCGTCATCGGTGATGGCAAAGCCAACCATATTGACGCCCATGTCCGTAGGGCTCTGGTAGGGGCTCTTGCCCAGGATCTTTTCCATCAGGGCACGGACTACCGGGAAGGCCTCGACGTCGCGGTTGTAGTTGACCGTGGTCTTGTTGTAGGCCTCAAGGTGGAACGAATCGATGATATTGGCATCGTCGAGGTCAGCCGTGGCGGCCTCGTAGGCAATATTGACCGGATGCGTCAGAGGAAGATTCCAAACCGGGAAGGTCTCGAATTTGGCATAGCCGGCGGCGGTACCGTGCTTATGCTCGTGATACAGCTGCGAGAGGCAAGTGGCGAGCTTGCCCGAGCCGGGGCCGGGTGCCGTCACGACAACGAGTGGACGGGTGGTCTCGACAAACTCGTTCTTGCCGTAGCCATCGTCGGACACGATCAGATCGACATCGTGCGGATACCCCTCGATGGGATAGTGCAGCTTGGCGGGAATACCGAGCGCGTTCAGGCGGTTGCGGAACACATCGGCAGCAGGCTGGCCGGCGTACTGGGTGATGACCACGGCCGCGACGGCAAAGCCGTTGCCGCGGAACAGGTCAACCAGGCGCAGCACATCCTCGTCATAGGTAATGCCAAGGTCACCACGAGCCTTGTTTTTCTCGATGTGGTTCGCGTTGATCGCGATGATAACCTCAACATCGTCGGCGATGCTCTTGAGCATGCGGAACTTGCTGTCCGGTTCAAAACCCGGCAGCACGCGGCTCGCATGATAGTCATCGAACAGCTTACCGCCAAACTCCAAATAGAGCTTGCCACCAAACTGCGAGATGCGCTCCTTAATGTGAGCAGCCTGCAGCTCGATATACTTCGCGTTGTCGAAACCCTGGCGCATGTATGGCTCCCGTCCCGTTTCCATTTAATGTTCTAGGCGATTATAACGGAGCCTGCCCTCCCCGATGCCCAGGCCATCAACAGGCACCAACCAAACACGCCCACCGCAACCGCCGGGGACCCGGGATGGCTCATTTGGAACGGGAAACAAGGCACTCAGCACCAACAATGAAAACGTCGCAGGTTAAGCATAAGCCAGCGAAAGCACGCCAGAGTAGGCAAAGCGCCCCTGCACCAACAATGGAAAGCGCCGCAGGCAGAGGACGGACAGCGAGCGCCGTCCAGAACGTACAAGTTGGCATGAAAAAGGCAAGGCATAGACCTTTTGGTCATGCCTTGCCTTTTGAAT
>UREE01000097.1 GCA_900546825.1 uncultured Collinsella sp.
TCCTGCTCGCACGGAGAGCACATTAAGTGCTCTCCGGCTCGTGCGGAACTCGCGACGGAGCAAAGTCCTCCGTCCGCCTCCTATGGTTGCTTGCTTGCCGGGTGCTCGACCTCACGCTGCTTGGCACAAGTGATCTATCTGAAATATCTACCTGTAGGTAAACCCTTGTAGAAAGGTTGACTGTTATGACTAAGGAACTCGATTTCGAGGCAATTAAAAACGCTGCTGAGTCTCACCGCGCTGACATGACCCGCTTCCTGCGCGCCATGATCTCGCACCCCTCTGAGTCCTGCGAGGAGGGCGAGGTTGTCGCTTGCATCAAGGCCGAGATGGAGAGCCTTGGCTATGACGAGGTCAAGGTCGATGGCTTGGGTAACGTCATGGGCTTTATGGGCGAGGGCGACAAGATCATCGCCATCGACTCCCACATCGACACCGTCGGCATCGGCAACATCGAGAACTGGGACGCCGATCCCTATGAGGGCTACGAGACCGACGAGATCATCTACGGCCGCGGCGGCTCTGACCAGGAGGGCGGCATGGCTTCCGCTACCTACGCTGCCAAGATGATGAAGGACATGGGCCTCATCCCCGAGGGTTACAAGATCATGGTCGTCGGCACCGTCCAGGAAGAGGACTGCGACGGCATGTGCTGGCAGTACATCTACAACAAGGACGGCATTAAGCCCGAGTTCGTCATTTCCACCGAGCCCACCGACGGCGGCATCTATCGCGGTCACCGCGGCCGCATGGAGATCCGCGTTGACGTTCACGGTACCTCCTGCCACGGCTCCGCTCCCGACCGCGGCGACAACGCCATCTACAAGATGGCCGACATCATCGCCGACGTCCGCGCCCTCAACAACAACGGCTGCGACGAGTCGACCGACATCAAGGGCCTCGTCAAGATGCTCGACCCCAAGTACAATCCCGAGCACTTTGAGGACGCCCGCTTCCTGGGCCGCGGCACCTGCACCGTCAGCCAGATTTTCTACACCAGCCCCAGCCGTTGCGCCGTGGCTGATTCCTGCGCCATCTCCATCGACCGTCGCATGACCGCCGGTGAGACCTGGGAGTCCTGCCTGGACGAGATCCGCAACCTGCCGGCTGCCAAGAAGTACGGCGACGACGTGAAGGTCTCCATGTACATGTACGACCGTCCGTCCTGGACCGGCGAGGTCTACGAGACCGAGGCTTACTTCCCCACGTGGATCAACAAGGAGACCGCTCCGCACGTCAAGGCCCTTGTCGACGCCCACAAGGCCATGTTTGGTGACGAGCGCATCGGCTGCGAGCCCAGCATGGATAAGCGCACCGGTCGCCCGCTGTGCGACAAGTGGACCTTCTCCACGAACTGCGTTTCCATCCAGGGCCGCTACGGCATCCCCTGCGTGGGCTTTGGCCCGGGTGCCGAGTCTCAGGCTCACGCTCCCAACGAGGTCACCTACAAGGACGACCTGGTCACCGCTGCCGCCATGTATGTGGCTGCCCTGAACCTCTACGATCCGAGCCAGGCCGATGGCGACGCCACCGTGTTCCGCGCCGGTCTGACCAACAACAAGATCGATTAGTCCCATTCCTCGATTTTGTTGAGCCGGGGGCCGCTCGTGTCCCCGGCACCCCCTGTTGACTTGGGGCCCGCGGTCGTTATCTCCCGTGCTTCCTCAACGGTAGCGGGTCCTCGTCATAGCGCTCTGCATGTTCTAGCCACACGCGCATGCCGGAGCACGTCTACTCATTGCGATCGTTTCATCTTTTGAAAGGACATTTCCATGGACGCTAAGTTTACCGAGCTCGTCGAGCAGCTGAACGGCCTCGATTTTAAGGGTATGTACGGCAGCGACTTCCTGCACACTTGGGACAAGACCACCGACGAGCTCAAGGCTCTCTACATCGTCGCCGACGCCCTGCGCGAGCTGCGCGAGAACAACGTTTCGTCCAAGATCTTCGACTCGGGCCTGGCCGTCTCCCTGTTCCGCGACAACTCCACCCGTACGCGCTTCTCCTTCTCTAAGGCCGCCAACCTGCTCGGCCTTGAGCTGCAGGACCTGGACGAGAAGAAGTCCCAGATCGCTCACGGCGAGACCGTCCGCGAGACCGCTACCATGATCTCCTTCATGGCCGACGTCATCGGCATCCGCGACGACATGTACATCGGCAAGGGCGACGCCTACATGGCCGAGGTTTCCGAGTCCGTGCAGCAGGCCTACGAGGACGGCGTTCTGGATCACCGTCCCACGCTCATCTCCCTGCAGTCCGATTCTGACCACCCCACGCAGTCCTCTGCCGACATGCTCTACCTCATCAACGAGTTTGGCGGTCTTGAGAACCTCAAGGGCAAGAAGGTTGCCGTCACCTGGGCCTACTCGCCCTCTTACGGCAAGCCGCTGTCCTGCCCGCAGTCGCTGATCAGCCTGCTGCCTCGCTTTGGCATGGACGTCACCCTGGCCCACCCCGAGGGCTACGACCTCATGCCCGAGGTCGTCGAGCGCGCCAAGGGCTATGCCGCCGAGTCCGGCACGACCTTTAAGCAGGTCAACACCATGGCCGAGGCCTTCGAGGGCGCCGACATCGTGATCCCCAAGAGCTGGGCTCCGTTTGCCGCCATGGAGAAGCGCACCAACCTGTACGCCGAGGGCGACGACGCCGGCATCGCAGCGCTCGAGAAGGAACTGCTCGCCCAGAACGCTACCCATCAGGACTGGTGCTCCACGACCGAACTCATGGAGAAGACTGCCAACGGCCAGGACACCATCTTTATGCACCCGCTGCCCGCCGACATCTCCGGTGTCTCCTGCGAGCACGGCGAGGTTAACGCCGACGTCTTCGACATGCACCGCGTGGGCATGTACAAGGAGGCCAGCTACAAGCCGTACGCCATCGCAGCCATGATGTTCCTGCAGAAGGTTGCCGATCCCGCCGCTACCCTCAAGGCCCTCGACGAGCGCAACACTGCCCGTTGGTTCCAGGCCTAAAGCCGGGTTGAGGTAAGCCATGTAAAGGGGGCGCTCTGCCAACCGGCGGGGTGCCCCCTTTTTTTGCATCGTGGGCGTGCGGGATAAGCGCTTTCGATGTGGATGCCCGCGGCGCGAGTTATGGGTACGATGGTTTCAGGGGAGGTATCACCATGAAACTTGGATGCGTCATTATGGCATCGGGCGAGGGCAAGCGGTTTGGCTCCAACAAGATGCTCGCCGATATCTATGGCGAGCCGCTGATTGCCCGGACCATCGATTCGGTTCCCCAGGGCTTTGACGTCGTGGTTTCGACGCGTTGGCCCGAGGTCGCTAAGATTTGCGAGGACAAGCATTGCCCGTGCGTGCTGCACGATGGCGAGCTGCGCAGCGAAAGCGTCCGTGCGGGCCTTTCGTGGGGAGTCGAACGCAACTGGAAAGGTTGCCTCTTTTTGCCGGGCGACCAGCCGCTCGTGAGTTCGGATTCTTTTGAGGCCATGGTTCGCGCGTTTGATGAGCGTGGCCGCAAGTATCCGGTGCGTCTTGCGTGCAACGGTGAGCCTTCGAGCCCGGTGCTCTTTCCGGCGGAACTGTTCGATGCACTTATGTGTCTTGAGGGCAAGGACGGCGGCGGTTCGATCCTCAAGGACCGTACCGACGTCGCGTTGGTCGATGCGCGTGCTTACGAGCTGTGGGACGTCGATACCGCCAAGGGACAGCGACGCATAACGGAGCATATCGCCGCCTGCTCGTATTTTGATCGCGTGGCCGACTGCATCAATCAATAAGGAGCAATTATGATCATCATCAAAAACGGCGCGCTCGTGACGCCCCAGGGGCTTCGCCGCGCCGATCTTGCCATGGATGGCGATAAGATCGTGCGGATCGCCGCGGCGATTGAGCCGGCCGAGGGCGATACCGTCGAGGATGCCGTGGGCTGCTGGGTGTTCCCGGGCTTTATCGATGGGCACACGCACATGCAGTGCTGGACTGGCATGGACTGGACGGCCGATAGCTTTGAGACCGGCACACGTGCGGCTGCCTGCGGCGGCACGACGACCATCGTCGACTACGCGACGGCCGATCGCGGCGTGACCATGCCCGATGCCTTGGCCGAGTGGCATCGCCGCGCCGACGGCACCTGCACGGCCAACTACGCCTTTCATATGGCACTCGCCGAGTGGAACGAGCGCAATCGCACCGATCTTTCGGTCATGCGCGAGGCGGGCGTATCGTCGTTCAAGACCTACTTTGCCTATGACCACCTGCGCTTGGACGATGCCGAGACGCTCGAGGTGCTGGAGGAGCTCAAGCGCGTGGGCGGTATCCTGTGCGTGCATTGCGAGAACGGCACGCTCGTGAACGAGCTGCAGAAGCGCGTGTACGAGCAGGGGATTCATGGGCCCGAGGGACATGCTCTCAGCCGTCCGGATGTGTGCGAGGCCGAGGCCGTGAGCCGTCTGCTGTATCTGGCGCATCTGGCTGGCGACGCACCGGTCAACGTGGTGCACCTTTCGACCAAGCTAGGGCTCGAGGCCATCCGTGCCGCCAAGGCGCGCGGGCAGAAGAATATCTATGTCGAGACCTGCCCTCAGTATCTGATGCTCGACGATACTTGCTACTTGGAGCAGGGTGAGGACGGCTTTGCGGGCGCCAAGTATGTGATGAGCCCGCCACTGCGCCATGCCGGCGACCGTGCCGCGCTGCGCGAGGCGCTTGTGGCCGGCGAGATCGATACTATTGCGACCGATCATTGCAGCTTTAACCTGCACGGGCAAAAGGACCGCGGACGCGATGATTTCCGCGCGATTCCCAACGGCGGGCCCGGCGTGGAGCATCGTCCCGTCGCGATTGCCACGAGCTTTGAGGGCCAGCTGGGACCCGAGGATCTGTGCCGCTTGATGAGCGAGAACCCGGCGCGCGTCTTTGGCATGTATCCGCGCAAGGGCTGTCTTGCCGAGGGCGCCGATGCCGACGTGTGCGTGTGGGATCCCAAGGCGCGCTGGACGATCAGTGCCACGACGCAGCATCAGGCCGTGGACTACACGCCGCTCGAGGGCTTTGAGGCACACGGTCGCGCCAAGGCCGTTTACGTCAACGGCGTGCTGGCGGCACGCGACGGCGAGCCAACCGGAGCTCAGCCCGGCCGCTACGTCCCCCGCTAGCGGGAAGGGCGTCCTCCGCAGTTGCGGTGAAATACGGACTGTTTGGCCGCCTGGC
>UREE01000098.1 GCA_900546825.1 uncultured Collinsella sp.
GAAGGTCGAGAGGACGAACATCCCCGGCCTGATCGTGTTCGACCTGCCGGTGCACGGCGACAACCGCGGCTGGTTCAAGGAGAACTGGCAGCGCGCCAAAATGACCGCCCTGGGCATCCCCGATCTCAGGGTCGTCCAGAACAACATCTCCTATAACGACAGCCGCGGCGTCACCCGCGGCATCCACGCCGAGCCCTGGGACAAGTTCATCTCCGTGGCCCGCGGCTCGGTCTTCGGCGCCTGGGTGGACCTGCGCGAGGGAAGCGAGACCTTCGGCAAGGTCTACACCTGCACGCTCGACCCGTCCAAGGCCATCTACGTCCCGCGCGGCGTGGGCAACTCCTTCCAGGCCCTGGAGGACGGCACCGCCTACACCTACCTGGTGGACGCCCACTGGTCCCTCGAGCTGAAGAGGACCTACACCTTCGTGAACCTCGCCGACCCCGAGCTCGCCATCGAGTGGCCGATCCCGCTGGAGGAGGCCACCGTCTCCGAGGCCGACCTCAACCACCCGATGCTGAAGGACGTCGTCCCCATGGCTCCCAGGCGCACCCTCGTCACCGGCTGCAACGGCCAGCTGGGCCATGCGGTCCGCGCGCTGGCGGAGGAGCGCGGCGTCGCCAAGGACTTCGACTTCTGCGACATCGACACCTTCGACATGTCAGACCCGGACGCCTACTCCAAGTACGACTGGTCGCTCTACGGCACCGTGATCAACTGCGGCGCCTACACCGCCGTGGATAGGGCGGAGACCGCCGAGGGCCGCGCGACCGCCTGGAAGGCCAACGCGACCGGGCCCGCCCTGCTCGCCCGCACCTGCGCCGGGCACGGCATCACCCTGGTCCACGTCTCCTCCGACTACGTCTTCGACGGCACCGCGGAGGTGCATGACGAGGAGGAGCCCCTCAGCCCGCTGTCCGTCTACGGCCAGACCAAGGCCGCCGGCGACATCGCCGTGGCGGGGTGCCCGCGCCACTACGTCATGCGAAGCTCCTGGGTCATCGGCGAGGGCCACAACTTCGTCAAGACCATGAAGGGGCTGTCCGACCGCGTCGCCGACCCGGAGGACGGCCTTGCGCAGGTCACGGTCGTGGACGACCAGCTGGGCCGCCTGACCTTCACGCGCGACATGGCCGAGGCCATCTTCCACGTGCTGGGGTCGCACGCCCCCTACGGGACCTACGACTGCACGGGCTCCGGCGCCGTGAAGTCCTGGGCGGACATCGCCCGTGCCGTCTTCGAGGCCGCCAACGGCAACGGGGACAAGGTCTTGCCGGTATCGACCGCCGACTACTACGCGAGCGCCGCCGGTCCCGTCGCCCCGCGCCCGGTCCACTCCGCGCTCGACCTTTCCAGGCTCGAGTCGGTCGGGTTCAACATGCCCGACTGGGAGGAAGAGCTGGGGGAGTACCTCAAGACGCTCTAGCCGCTATTAACTTTTCGAGAGTAAAAGCCGCCGTTCTTTAACGGCGGCTTTTCTTGTTGGTGGCTATCTGCGCAGTGGTGCCAATAGTATTTTGCGGAAGATCTACCTCTCGCTTGGCATGGAAGTAGGGTGGCCGGGCTGGTCGTCGTAGGCGTATTTGCTGTACACGTTGACCTCCCACTGCTTTTTTTCGACCTTTGCTACAGAATCAAGGATGAAGCCGGTCGCAAGGCTCAGGCCGCACAGGAACATAAACGAGGCGGCGAGCACAGCGGTGGGGAAGCGCGGGACGAGGCCGGTCTGGAAATATTCGACAACGATGGGCATGCCCAGGGCGAGGCCGAATACCGCGAACAGAAGCGCAACGAGGCTGAAGAACTTCAGCGGGCGGTAGTCCTTGAACAGCGTGCCGATCATCGCAACGACTTTAATGCCGTCGCTCACGGTGTTGAGTTTGGACTCGGAACCCTCGGGACGGTCGCGGTACTCGATGGGCACATCTTTGATGCGCCAGCGGTGGTCGACGGCGTGGATCGAGAGCTCGGTTTCGATCTGAAAGCCCTCGGAAAGCACTGGGAAGGTTTTAACGAACGGGCGGCTCATGGCGCGGTAGCCTGTCATGACGTCATCGAAGCTGTAGCCATAGATCCACTTGATCATGGCGCGGACCAGATTATTGCCAAAGCCGTGGAAGGCACGCTTGTTCTCCTCGGCGTAGGTGCCGTTGGAAAGGCGATCGCCTACGGTCATGTCGGCCGTGCCGTTAAGGATGGGCTCGCAGAGGGCCTTGGCCGCCTCGGCGGGGTAGGTGTCGTCTCCGTCGACCATCAGGTAGCAATCGGCGTCGATATCGCGAAACATCTGGCGGCACACGTTGCCCTTTCCCTGACGGGGCTCAAAGCGGACTGTGGCGCCGTGCTCGGTGGCAATGCGTGAGGTATCGTCCGACGAGTTGTTGTCATAGACATAGACCGTCGCCTGCGGAAGCTCGCGGTGAAAGTCGTCGATGACTTTGCCGATCGTGAGCGCTTCGTTGTAGCAAGGGATGATGACGGCGATGGATTCAGAATTCACTTAATGCTCCTTATACATTCAATCCTAGAAAGTATAGCCGTTTGGGCCTGGCATCCTAAGATGTGGGTTAGTTCTCCAGTTTTGTTGCGCGAATCGTTTGCATGGCCGTCGGGTCTATACTGTTCGTTTGTCAACGATTACGAGTAAAGGAGTTGCATCCGTGTCGGATCAGACAAAGCAACAAGAAACTCGCAGTCTGCCTGCGACGTTTGCTAAGAACGAATTTGAGAAGGACGCGTTTATCCTTCGTCAGCTGGTTACCAAGGATTTTAAGATCAAGTATCGCCGTAGCGTTCTGGGCGTCGCATGGTCGGTGCTCAACCCGCTGCTGATGATGATCGTCATGGCCATCGTGTTCTCGACGATTTTTGGCCAGGGCCGCAATGGCTCAATGACGCCCGAGATGTACCCGCTGTACTTGATCGTGGGTAACATCACCTTTGCCGTCATGTCTGAGTCTACTAACCAGGCCCTGACGTCGATCGTGGGCGCTGCCCCTCTGCTCAAGAAGGTTAAGGTGCACCGCTGGGTTTTCCCGGTGCAGAAGGTGCTCTTCTCGCTGGTCAACTTTGCCTTCTCGCTGGTCGCCGTCGCCATCGTCATGCTGTGGTTCCGCGTTATGCCTTCTTGGCACCTGATTCTGTTGCCGGTTTGCCTGCTGCTGCTTATGTGCTTCTGCATGGGCCTGGGCATGATGCTCTCTGCCCTTACGGTCTTCTTCCGCGACGTTATGCATCTGTGGAGCGTCGTCATTACGGCGTGGACTTACATTACGCCCATCTTCTGGACGACTGACTATATTGCGCAAATGCCGCATCTCGTGCGTATCTTGATGTATGCGAACCCCATGTTCAACTACCTGCAGTTTATGCGCGATATCTTCCTGTTCCAGACTACGCCCTCGCTTATGACGTTTGGTATGTGCGTCGCTTGGGCGGTTCTTGCGCTTATTATTGGCTATACCGTGTTCCATAAGTCCGAGCGCAAATTTATCCTCTACATCTAAGGAGTGCTGTGATGACTGAATCTGTTGTTGATTACAGCGAGCAGCCTCTGGCTGTCGAGGTCGACGACGTCACCATGATCTTTAACATGGCGTCCGAGTCGCTGACCAACCTCAAGGAGTACTTCATTAAGCTTGCCAAGCACGAGCTGTTCTTTGAGGAGTTTAGGGCGCTTAAGCACATCTCGTTTGATATTCATCGCGGCGAGGTTGTGGGTCTGGTCGGCACCAATGGCTCCGGCAAGTCTACGATGCTCAAGATTATCGCTGGCGTTCTTGAGCCTAGCGAGGGCAGCGTTAAGGTGCACGGCAACATCGCGCCGCTGATTGAGCTTGGCGCCGGCTTTGACCCCGAGCTGACCGCCCGCGAGAACATCTATCTGAACGGCGCCCTGCTCGGCTATACCAAGGAGTTCATCGACGCCAACTTTGACGGCATTATCGAGTTCGCTGAGCTGCAGAACTTTGTCGATATGCCGCTTAAGAACTTCTCTTCGGGCATGGTGGCGCGTATCGCCTTTGCAATCGCGACGATTACCGAGCCCGATATTCTGATCGTTGACGAGACGCTGTCCGTCGGTGATGTGTTCTTCCAGCAAAAGTGTGAGGCCCGCATCCAGCACTTTATCCAGAGCGGCGACGTGACGGTTCTGTTCGTTTCGCACTCTATGGAGCAGGTTGAGCGCATCTGCCAGCGTGCCGTTTGGATTGAGAAGGGTGACCTTCGCATGGACGGCCCGGTCGATGAGGTCTGCAAGGCGTACCGCGAGCAGTTCAACTAGGTTATAATTACTTGCGCCTGACAGGCTTGTGCTTGCTTGGGCGTGCGGTTATTTGCTCCATTAGCTCAGTTGGATAGAGCAGGGGACTTCTAATCCCAAGGTCGACGGTTCGAATCCGCCATGGAGCACCATCGTTTATTAAGCCCAGACCGCTTGGTGGTCTGGGCTTTTTTCATCTTGTGTGTTGCTGGAGCCGAGCGCGAGCAAGCCGCTGCTGTTTGTTGGGGTTGGCATTTTACTTTTCGAGATGCTCTTTCAGCAGCTCCAGCGCGTGGGCGTAGCCCTGCAAGCCTTCGCCGGTGATGGTGGCGAAGCAGGCCAGACGTGCATAGCTCACCTGGCGGAAGTCCTCGCGGGTCTCGACAGCGCTGATGTGTACCTCCACGGCGGGAATGGCGACGGCCTTGAGAGCGTCCAGGATGGCCACGCTCGTGTGCGTGTAGGCGGCGGGGTTGATGACGATGCCGTCGACTTTGCCGTAGGCCTCCTGGATCTTGTCGACGATGCTGCCCTCGTGGTTGGACTGGAAAACCTCGACCTCGTCGAAGCCCTGTGCGGCGCCAGCTTCCTGGCAGATCTGCACTAAGCGGTCGTAGTTGTCGTTGCCATAGATGCCCGGCTCGCGAATGCCGAGCATGTTGAGGTTGGGGCCGTTGATGACGAGTGCTTTCATGGCTGCTTCCTTTGCGGTTGGAAAACCACCACAAAGGTGCCTGTCCCCTTTGTGGTGGTTT
>UREE01000099.1 GCA_900546825.1 uncultured Collinsella sp.
AAACCTAAGCCGGTGTCCCCGCTCTCCCGGGGCCGGCGGAATTTAGTTGTTAAGCATGCGGTCGAAGCTTCCCGAGTCGCCATCCCGATAGTCGGCGGTCATCAGAATCTCCTGCGGAATGCGCCCGCCCTCGCGCAGCACATTGCGGAACTGCACGCGCGTGACCATGGGCAGATCCTTGATCGTCGCCGCCAAGTTCTGCGGCACGCCCTGGTTGGCAGCCGCGGGCTCGCACTCGCCGCCGGCCTTCACGCGACGCTTATGCTCGGCGAGCATGGCGCGGTACATGCCGGCATGCAGGCGAATCTCAACCACATTGGCATTGCGAGCCTGCTCGACGATGCGCGCGCCCTCGCGGTCGATATCGCCCACGTAGTAGACGTAGTTAAAGCGATAGCCGATCTCAGCCAGATAATCGTCCAGGGCATGCGAGACGCTCGCCTTGCATCCGCCGCCAAAAATCACGCCGCCCACCTTGATGCCAAAGAGCTTGGCGTGCTTGCGGCCACGCAGCAGCCTGACGATCTCGTCGTAGGTGTCCAGGTTCTCGACCATAATGAACGGCTTATCGGCGCCCAGCGTAAAGAAACCCGTAAAGTGAACGGGGCGGTTGGGGGCGACCTTAATCGCCTGCATGCTGATGCCCTTTTCGGTCATACGCCGAATTAGGCGCTCGCCGTGCTTGCCGTCAAAGGCCTTCTCATCGTTAAAAATCTGGTAGGCACGCTGGCGGCGCGAGGCAACCGGCGTATCGGCACCTCGGTTTTGCTCGATCCAAGCCTGGATGATTGCGATTTCCTCGGCAATCTTGCGGTTGGACATCTCGTTGTGCTGAGTGCGCTGCGGCGCCTTTTTGCCGTCCTTGCCCTCGACCTTAACAATTTGAGTCTGCTGCTCCTTGATCTTAGAGAGCGCCGTAGGCGTAGGGACAACTTTGAGCAGCTGCCTGCCCAAAACGCGGGCAAGGGCAAACGCCGATACCTCGCCGTGGACGGCCGGCTCGGGCTGCTGGGCAGCAGCATCTACTGCGGCAGACTCCGGCTTCTTCTGAGACCTGCGCTTAGAATCGCCTTGGGAATTGCGCTCGCGCTTCGGCATAGACGCCTGCTTCTGCGGACGATCGGACTTGCTCTCCTTCGCCGGCTGGCGCTTAGGCTGCCCCGAAGAAACCTCGGCCTTCGCATCCTCGTCCTGCGGCGTGGTCTTCTCGGCTGCAGTTTCGGCATGGGAACTGCGGCCCCCGCGATGGCGACGGCGGCGAGGCCTGCTCGACGCGCCCTGCTCCGTCTGCCCATCAGTAGGCTGCTCGCCCTTGGCCTCGGCAGCAACCTCAAGCTGCGGCTCAACAGGCTTCTGTTCGCGAGCCGCCGGCTCAACGGTTTTCTCGGTTTGTTCGGCCTTCTCGGCCTGAGCGGTCGAAGCCGGCTCGCCCTTCTCCTGACGCCTTACGGGATACGCGCGCCTCGCAAAACCACGCCCGGGACGGCATGAACCCGGAGCCTTCTTGGCAGACTCCTCAACATCGTCTGCAGTCTCGGAAGGCTCTTCAACCTCATGCGCGACATCCTGCTGCGCAGCCTTAAAGTGGGCACCACGGCGACGCTGGGGCTCCTGGGCCTCCACGGGCTTTTGCTCCTTCGCGGGCCTCTGCGACTCGGCAGCAACCTCGTTCTCAACAGCCTCGGCATCCGTCTCACCCTTTTGAGCAACGGCACGACGGAAGCGCTCCTGCTGGGCGCGGCGCTGCGCATCGCGCTTGCCACCCCCGCCAAAACCGCCGCGTCCCGCCTTGGCCGTAAAGGCACGCACGACGTTCTCATCGAGCAACTCATCGGTATCGACATGCTCACGCGGAGCAGCTTCTTCCACAGCAGGCACGTCAGCGGAATCCTCGACGACAAAATCTTCGACGGACTCGGCAGGCTGCTCCTGGGCATCGCGGATCTCGACATTGATGGTATAGAACGCCGGGCGCCCGTTAATGCCGCTGCCCTCGATCTTGGTCACGATATTTGCCGCGATAAGCTCATCGCGCATCGCCTTGGTGTCGCATTCCTTATCGACGGAGCGGAAAATCTGCGCCAGCGCGCTCGACTTAATCTTGAGCGCCTTGCGGCAGAGCAGGTCGTAGGCAACCAGCTTGGCGCGCTCGGCAGAAAGCGATGTCTGGCTGCTCAGACGCTCAGCCAGAGCATCGACATTGTTTTGATTATCGGAATATACCGTCTTGGCCACGGGGCCCCTTTCATATGCACACATATACGTCCATATGGTACAACGCACGAGCCTATCCACGCAAAACATCTGCGAGAACGCCCTTGCACCACCTGTTCTCACAAGAAAAAAGACCGGGTCCGCTTGATTGCGGACCCGGTCTTTCCGAGTCAAATAGATGGGAGATTCAACCCGTCCGACCGACTAGGCCTTGGCGGCCTCGGCGTCGGCAGGAGCTTCAGCGGCAGCGGCGCGACCGTACTCAGCCTTGCCCATCTCGGACCACTCGGGCTCCTCGTCGGGCATGGAGCCGGCCTCTTTGCCGAAGAACTCCTTGAGGCAGTTGACGGCGACGATGAGGCCCAGGACCATCAGCAGGACGGCAAAGACGAGCTGCAGGCCCTTGGTGGCGGCGACGGAGACGGCGGCCGTGGTGGCGGTAGCCGGGATGGTACCGAAGAAACCGTAGGCCTGGACGGCGGTCATGCAGCCCATGGCGCTCTGGACCAGCGAGGTGAAGGTGCAGCAGAGCAGGAAGGCGACGGGCACGTAGAGCATCCAGCCCTTGCGACCGGTGCACTTGCAGAACACGGCGAGGGTGATCATGGTCATACCGCCGAGCAGCTGGTTGGAAGCACCAAAGAGCGGCCAGATGTTGGCATAGCCACCAAAAGCGAGGGCGAGACCGGGAAGCAGGGTAACGACCGTGGCGAACCAGGGGTTGCCGAGGACCTTCATATAGCCGGCCTTGGACTCGATGGCCAGAGCATCGTTGGTCTGGGCAAAGAACTCGGAGAACGAGGTGCGGGCGATGCGGGCGACGGCGTCGAGCGAGGTCAGGGCCAGAGCGGAGACGTTCATAGTCATGAAGACGGTAGCGAGCGTGCCGTCAACACCGAAGGCCTGCATACCGCGGGAGATACCAGCGGCGAAGATCTGGAACGGGGTGGAAGCGACGCCGGCGTTGAGGGCACCAGTGCCGGCGGTGTTCATATCGGAGAACATGATGCCGGCGACGATGATGGCAAGGATGCCGACGAAGGACTCGACGATCATGGCGCCATAACCGACCTTGACGGCGTCCTGCTCCTTCTCGACCTGCTTGGAGGAGGTACCAGAAGAAACGAGGCTGTGGAAGCCGGAGAGGGCACCGCAGGCAACGGAAACAAACAGGACCGGGAACATCATGCCAGAAGCGCTGGAGAAGCCGGTAAAGGCCGGAGCGGTGATGGTGGCCTGGCCGTTAACACCCAGGACGACGATACCGAGGACAGCGCAGGCGATCATGACGATCATCATGATGGAAGTGAGGTAGTCGCGAGGGGTCTTGAGCATCTGGATGGGCATGGCGCCAGCAAAGACCAGGTAGACCATGACAACGGCGAACCACTGGAACTTGTCCAGGTAGACCGGGAACTGCATGCCGACGGCAAACATGAGAACCATGAGCACCACGCCGGTGACAAACTCGGCAGCGCCGGTGAGGTTGAACTTCTTCTGGGCCCAACCAAAGGCGATAGCGACGAAGGTGAACAGGATGGAGATGGTACCAGCGCAGCCGGCGGCATAGGACTTGGTGAAGTCGATAGCACCGGTGGCAGCGCCAGAAGCGTCAACGACCGAGGTGAACATGAACGTCTTGCAGACCATGTCGGTGAAAGCGGCGATGACGATGATGCAGAACAGCCAGCAGAACAGCAGGAACAGGCGACGGCCGGTCTTGCCGATGTATTTCTCGATGAGCTGGGCCAGGGACTTGCCGTTGTTCTTCATCGAAGCGTACAGAGCACCAAAGTCGTGGACGGCGCCAAAGAAGATGCCGCCGACGAGGACCCAGAGCACGACGGGCAGCCAGCCAAAGGCCATGGCGACGATCGTACCCGTGACAGGGCCAGCACCGCAGATCGAGCTGAACTGGTGCGAGAACGCGGTAAAGGCGGAGACGGGCGAGAAGCTCTTGCCGTCCTTCATGCGCTTGGCCGGCGTGAGGGCCTCTTTGTCAACGCCCCACTTGTTGGCCAGCCAGCGGCCGTAGCCCAGATAGCCACAGGCGAGCACCGCCGCGGCCACAACCATGAGCAAAACTCCGTTCATTACATTTCCTCCTCTAAAAAGAACTTCCTAGACATAAAAAATGAGGGCCGTCGGTTGCGCTCGACGGCCCTCATCTTCATCAGCCGCCCGTTATCGTACGGGCTAGCTGTATGTGCTAACCCGCATCAGATAATTACTACGCTGATAATGTTTAGCTGATGCGTGAACATGTCTAAGAAATCCTCTTCAATCATGATGTGAACGATCCGTGCGTGTTCACATCCCCCAGTGGTTGAAAAGGAGTATGAAACTTTAGTTACCTAAAGTCAACGCAAATTTGTAATGGATTTTCAACTTTTTTGAATTTCTCGGTATAAAACGCCACTGACCTCGGACTTTACCGAACGACAGTTTTTGCTTGAGAGATGCCCCTCGGGAGCGGGGCGGGCGCCTGCCGCCATATATGAACTTTCCTGCTCGGACAGTCCTGCTCACGACGGAGGCCACATTAAGTGGCCTCCTGTTCGTGCGGAACTCGCGATAAACCTAAGCCGGTGTCCCCGCTCTCCCGGGGCCGGCGGAATTTAGTTGTTAAGC
>UREE01000100.1 GCA_900546825.1 uncultured Collinsella sp.
GGCCTCCTGTTCGTGCGGAACTCGCGATAAACTTCATCAGTGCCCGCCCCACGGGAAACCTGCCAATAAGGGATAGGTTTGTTTTAGTAGGTTTTATCTGCGGGAATGCCGAGGCTATGATCCAATTGCCTCGTTGTAGGCATTCAGCTGGCCTTGCCAGAGCTTGCGATCGTTGTCGGTAATCTCTCGAATGATATGAGCTGGATTGCCGCCGATGATGACGTGGCTTGGAACGTCTTTAACAACAACTGAACCTGAGGCTATGACCACATCGTCTCCGATTGATACGCCCGGATTGATAATCACCCCGCCACCCATCCAGACGTTGTTGCCGATTACGACAGGCTTAGCATACTCGAGGTCTAGATTGCGCACATCGGCGTCAATTGGATGCCCAGCAGTAAATATACTCACATGGGGTCCTAGAAAGACGTTGTCGCCAAAGGTCACGTAATTTTCGTCCAGAATCGTCAAACCGGTATTCGCATAGAAATGGTTACCAAACGAAACCCTGTCGCCGTGATCAAAATAAACGGGAGCCGTTAAGACCATATCGTCCGGAGCAACGCGAAAACACTTCTTTAGTTCCTCAAAGGCGCTCGAATCAGCCCAATACTCCGACTCATTAAACAACTTCTGAGCCGCATGCACCCTACTAAACGAATGGTCGTTAACCCGATAGGGGCTATAGAGCTCCCCGGCAATCATGCGGTCCCATTCAACCTTATTTGTCATGCCAACCCCCTAGGCTAAGCGTTAGATGCGAAAAAGTATATCAACTAAGAACAGAAGACCAGCAAGCTACCAACAGCGTTAACCAGCCCTTTTGCTCGCGCCCGGGAGGGACGCATATGAAGTTTATCGCGAGTTCCGCACGCAAAGGAAAGCACTTAATGTGCTTTCCGTCTTGCGCAGGACTGTAGAGCAGGAAACTTCATATGCGTCCCTCCCGGGCGCGAGCAAAAGGGCGACCCCTGTCCGGAGTCGCCCTTGTTGAGCTGCTTATGTTTAGCTGTTACTCGGCGTCGTGGTGACGGCGGGGCTTTCGGCCTCCGTTGTCGCCGGGACGGCGCGGACGGTCGCTGCGCTCAGAGCGCTCGCGACGCGGACGCTCACGGCGCTGGAAGTGCTCGCCGTCGCCCTCGGAGGCACCCTCGGCACGAGCCGGGGCCTCGGGCTTATCAAGACGATCGAGCGAGATCTTGCCGCGATCGTCGACCTCGATGACGACGACCTTGACCTCGTCGCCCACGTTGAGGACGTCCTCGACCTTCTCCACGCGGCCCTTGGCGACGCGGGAGATGTGCAGCAGGCCGTCCTTACCGGGCAGCAGGTTGACGAAGGCGCCGAAGGGCTGGATGGAGACCACGCGACCGGTGTACTCCTCGCCCGGCTCGGGAACCTTGATGATGAGCTTGATACGCTCGACGGCCTGGTCGACGGACTCGCCGGTGCCGCCGACAAAGACGGTGCCGTCCTCCTGGATGTCGACCGAGGCGCCGGTCTCGTCCTGGATACCGCGGATGACCTTACCGCCGGAACCGATGACGTCGCGGATCTTGTCGGTCGGAACCTGGATGGAAACGATGCGCGGAGCGGTGCTGCGCGTGGTGTGGCGCGGCTCGGGGATCACATCGAGCATCTTCTGCAGGATGAAGGCGCGACCCTCCTTGGCCTGCTGCAGAGCGCGGGCCAGGATGTCGAAGGTGAGGCCGGTGGCCTTGTTGTCCATCTGCAGGGCGGTGATGCCCTCGGTGGTGCCGGTGACCTTAAAGTCCATGTCGCCCAGGAAGTCCTCGAGACCCTGGATGTCGGACAGCACCACGGTCTTGCCCTCCTCCTGGATCAGGCCCATGGCGATACCGGAGACCGGGCGCTTAATGGGCACGCCGCCGTCCATAAGGGCGAGCGTGGAGCCGCAGGTCGAAGCCATCGAAGAGGAGCCGTTGGACTCCATGACCTCGGAGACGACGCGGATGGCGTAGGGGAACTCGTTCTCGTCGGGAAGCACCGGAAGCAGAGCGCGCTCGGCCAGATTGCCATGGCCGATCTCGCGGCGCTTGGGGCTGCCCATGCGGCCGGTCTCGCCGGTGCAGAAAGGCGGGAAGTTGTAGTGGTGCATGTAGCGCTTGCCCTCGGTGGGCTCGATGGTATCCAGACGCTGGCCCTCGTTGAGCATGCCGAGCGACAGGACGGAGAGCACCTGGGTCTGGCCGCGCTGGAACAGGCCGGAGCCGTGAACGAGCGGCAGGTAGTTGTCCTTCACCATGATGGGACGGATCTCATCGGCGGCACGGCCGTCGACGCGCTCACCGGTCTCGACGACCATGGTGCGCATGGCCTTCTTCTCGAGCTTCTTGAGCGCCACGGGGATCTCGCGCTCCCAAGCGGCCTGCTCCTCCTCGGTGAACTCGGCGCGGATGGACTCCTTCAGAGCCTCGACCTTACCGATACGGGAGAGCTTGTCGGCGTCGCGAAGGGCGGCTGCCATCTCGTCGTAGTGGGCGAAAATGCGCTCCTGGACCTCCTCGACGGGCTGGTCGAGCGGGTACTCCTTCTTGACGATGGGGCCGTTAACCTGCTCCCACTCGGCGACGAACTCGTCCTGAGCCTGGCAGAAAGCGGCAAGGGCCTCCTGGCCAAACTTCATGGCGGCGAGCATGTCGTCCTCGGAGATCTCCTCGGCACCGGCCTCGACCATCGAGATGAAGTCGGCAGAGCCGCCCAGCTCCAGATCCAGATCGGAGTTCTCGCGCTCCTCGTAGGTGGGGTTGACGATAAACTCGCCGGTCTCCACGTTGCGGCCGATGCGCACGCAGGCAAGCGGGCCCTCGAAGGGCACGCCGCCGAGCGTCATGGCCAGGGAAGCACCCATGACGTTGATGACGTCGAAGGGGTTGACCTGGTCGGCGACAAGCGAGGTAGCGACGATGTGCACCTCGTTGCGGAAGCCGTCCGGGAAGCTCGGGCGAATCGGGCGATCGATCATGCGGGCCGTGAGCGTGGCCTTCTCGCTGGGACGGCCCTCACGCTTGAGGTAGCCACCCGGGATGCGGCCGGCTGCGTACATCTTCTCGTTGAAGTCGACGGTCAGCGGGAAGAAGTCGTAGTTCTTGCGCTCCTTGGAGACGACCACGGTGTCGAGCATCGTGGTATCGCCCTGCTTGACCAGGCAGGCGCCGGTGGCCTGCTTGGCAAGCTCGCCCGACTCAAAGGTGTAGGTCTTGCCGTACAGCTCAAAGGTCTTGGATACGAGTGTCATTGTTCTCCTTTACCCCACAGGCCCCTTGCCTGCGGGCTTCTCATGTGACGCGGGCCCCCTGCCCCCGTCACGCTTCAGAGCGTGATTGTTCGCGCCCTTACACAAAAAGAGCGCCCCGCTGCGCAGGACGCTCTTAGCATGTACAAATCCTACTGGATGTTGTCGCGGATGCCCAGAGCCTTGATGAGCTCACGGTACTCGACGATGTCGTTCTTCTTGATGTAGGAGAGAAGACGACGACGACGGCCGACGAGCATGAGCAGGCCACGACGGGTGTGGAAGTCCTTCTGGTGGGACTTCATGTGCTCGGTCAGCTCCTTGATGCGCTCGGACAGGATGGCGACCTGAACCTTGGGGTTACCGGTGTCGACCGGGGTGTTACCGAACTGGGCAGTCAGCTCCGCCTTGCGCTCTTTGGAAACAGTCATTGTTTCACCTTTCGTTTTGCGTCGCCCACGGGCGACTCGATTCGCCTCGGACTGGGAAGCCGCCGGTGGAGCGAACATCCAAGGTCGAGGTACCAACAGGTCGGTATGTTACCACAAGCAGCCCGCGCCTGCGCATCATCACCGACCCAACATGAATTCCATCGCGCGGAGGCGCTGATCGGTGTGCGTCGCAGCCCAAACATGCGAAAGCCCGAGCAGGAATGCCGCCGTATGCGGGTCGATTCGCTCGGCCATAAGCGCATCGAAGGTCATGGACATGAGGGCGCGCAGCCACGCGACCTCACCGGTCGACACCAGCTCGGCACCCGGAACGCTCGATGCGCACGACCCGCACATGAGACCGCCCGCCTGGGGCGAAAAATACGACAGCATGGGGTCTCCGCACAGCACGCAGGCCGAAAAATCGGGTCGATAGCCAACGTGCGACAGCAGCTTAAAGACATATGCCGCCACAAGTAGGTCCATATGTGCCGTGTCAAGCCCGCTGCCCACCAGGGCAAGCGCTCGCTGCGTTATGGCAAAGGTAAACGGGTCCTCGGCGTCCTCGAACGAGCACACGCGCGCAACCTCGGCGATCGCGCTTGCGGCGCAGGTCGTCTCGTAATCGGGCGCAGCGCCAAGCGGCGCCTCCATAAGCTCGGCCTGAGAAACCACGTCGAGTGACCGTCCATGTGCGAGCAGCATATCGACCGTACAGAACAGCTCGCAGCGCGCAGCCAGGCGTCCGCCGGGTTTGCGGGCGCCCTTTGCCACGGCACGAACCTGCCTCCCCCGCTCGTCAAGCATCGTCAAGATCAGGTCGGTCTCTTTGAGCTTCGTCTTATCGAGCACGAGCACCTTCGTGCGATATGTCCGGGAGCCTGCCATGCGCGCCGGGTGTCCCTAATCCTCGGCGTTGTAGCCAAAGCGGCGAATCTGGGCCTCGTCGTCACGCCAGCCGGCCTTGACCTTCACGTCCAGCTCCAAAAAGACCTGCGTGCCAAAAATGCGCTCAAGATCGCGACGGGCGTCGATGCCGATATGTTTGATCATCTCGCCGCCCTTGCCGATGATGATGCCCTTTTGGCCCTCGCGCTCGACGTAAATGGTGGCGTGCACGCGCAGCA
>UREE01000101.1 GCA_900546825.1 uncultured Collinsella sp.
GATCCGGTCCGACCGGGCCGCGCGGCAAGGAGATATATTGCCAGACCGGAGGGGCTCCGGGGGCGGGAATCTGGGCGTACACATTTCCTACACAATTTGGGATCCGACTAACGTTTGCCAGCCGTTAACTACCGCTCGCCGAGCATCTCTTTATATAAGGCAGTCTCATGGTTAAAGCGGATACGTTCCCCTAGCTAAAGCACAGCCAGCATCGAGCAACTCATCACGCTCTTCCACTGAGAACCCCTCGGCGTAGACGCGCACCACTGGTTCGGTCCCGCTAGGACGGACCAGCAGCCACGTATCATCCTCGAATGCTAAACGCAAGCCATCCATATGACTAACGTTTTGCGGTACCTTGCCACAAATCGACTTGGGGTTTACGCCCGGCAGCAGGGTTCGTAACGTTTCGGCATCTTCGGCCTCAAGGCGCAAATCGCGTCGACCGTAACTCGTCTTACCAAATCTGTCCTCGAGTTGGTCGACCAGAACGCCCAAAGGCGCGTCCGTCTTTGCCATAAGCTCACACAGAATCAGACAGGCGAGGATTCCATCGCGCTCGGGCATATGCGCGGCGATGCCGATACCACCGGCTTCTTCGCCGCCTATGAGGACGCCACCCTTCTTCATCTCTGCCGCTATATATTTGAAACCGACTGGTTTGACGGTCACGCGGCAGCCAAGCGCCTCGGCAATGCGACGCACGAGCGTCGAGCACGAAAGATTGACGACGACGCGCCCCTCCAAATTACGAAATTGAACCAAGTCGCCCAAAACGAGCGCCATGATCTGATGCGGATGTATATATCTGCCGCGCTCGTCAACCGCGCCGATACGGTCGGCGTCGCCGTCGGTCACCAGGCCAGCGCAAGCTCCGTCCTCGATAACCGTATGCTCGCAAGCGTCCACCCACGGCTCAACGGGGTCGGGGCAGATATCTTCTTGGTCAGGCGCCTGCCCGGCGTGAATCTCGTGCACCTCAACGCCAAGCTCGCGCAGCAAGTCGGCTAGATAGCCCTGGGCTGCGCCGCCCATGGGGTCAACAACCACGCGCAGGTGCGCGGCGCGGATGGCTTCGGCATCGACAAACGATGCCACCGCTTGCATATAGTCAGGAATGATATCCGCGGTGCGATATTGCCCCTCGATCCCCATTGGCTCGGGAGCCATGGTCTCTTCGAGCTCTTCGATGACATCCTGGTTGGCGGTCGAGCCGTCACCCATGCGAATCTTGAGACACAGATAACCCTGCGGATGATGGGACCCCGTCACCATGAGCGCGCCGCACGCCTCACCGTCATAAGCCGCCGCCCACGTAAGGGCAGGGGTCGGAACAGGTCGCGAAGCGAGCACGGCGTCTAGCCCGTGCGCTGCTAGCACACCCGCCGCAAGCTCAGCGAACTCGCGCGCCAGGGGCCGAGTGTCGAACCCTATATATACCGTTTTGCCCGGATTGGTCTTTTGCCACAACTCGCCGACGGCATCGGCGATACGGGCAACGTTATCGGCATTGAAGTCCTCATCGACGCGAGCGCGCCAACCGTCAGTTCCAAAATGAATTATCGCGCACACGCGCAGACACCTCACAGTGTTTGGATCATGGTACGCATGAGGTATACCCGCGATACACACTCGGCAACCTGCCGGCACCAGCATTCACCATTTGGGCAAATGCTGCCGAGGACATGCAGGCAATAAAAAAACCGCCCCGTATGGAGCGGTTTTGCCCTTTATATATCGAGCGCCTCGGCCATCGCTGCCGTAGTGATTGCCGTGGTTCCACAGCAACTGCCCACCATTGCGGCACCGGCATGTCTCCATTCGATGCATGCGCGCGCGAAAGCTTCGGGGTTCTCGTGCCATACGGGGCCATCCTGAGTCTGGACCGGATCGCCCACGTTGGGACGCACCGTGACGGGAGTAGTCGCCGATGCAACCATCCTGGGCACCGCCGCGTTCGCGGCCGCAAGCGAACAGCAATTAACACCAACCGAGTTTGCGCCGTGTTTTTCGGCGTACAAAACGGCTGCCTCGATGTTGAGGCCATCGCCCAACAGGTCGCCCTTGTCATCAACGACAAAACTCACCAGGACAGGCATGCCGTCAGCGGCATCTCGAGCGCCGGCAAGCATGGGCTGCAAATTACGGATAGACGTCACCGTCTCGATCAGCAGACCATCAACACCAGCATTGAGCAAGGCGTGCGCCTGTTCGCGCGCAATGCCTCGGATCTCACGAAACTCGGCAGAGTCCTCGGCAAACCACTCAATACCGATCGGACCCATCGAGCCCAGCAGCAGCTGAGGGTGCGCCTGGCGGGCATCGTCGACGGCCCCGCGATTGACCTCCGCCACGGACGGCGCAATCTGGTCGTGCTTGAGGGCATAGCTTGATGCCTGAAAGGTATTGGTAATGAGCACCTGCGCACCGGCGGCGACATACAAGCGATGGATACGAGAAACGGTCTGCGGCTCCGCCAGATTCCAAAACGCCGGTGGAATATCGGCGGCGTCGTACTCACTCAACAGAACACTGCCCATGGGGCCCTGCGCCAACAAGGTCTCGCTCGACAAGCGGCGCGTAAGTTCCTCGGCACCAAAGCGGTTGTAATAACTCGTATCCATATATATCCCGCTATTCCTCGACGCTGATTCCCTGCTTTTCGAGATAGGCGAGCCAGCGGCTCATCGTGTCCTCGGATAGTGCATGCTCCATCATGCAGGCCTCGGAATCGGCTCGCTCAAATTCGACACCGAGCTCCTGAACCAAAAACGTGCGGATGAGGCGATGACGGTACCAGATAGCCGTGCCAACCTCGCGGCCGCGATCGGTCAGGATTACCTTGCCATAGTGCGATTGCTCGACAAGCTCGGATGCCTTGAGCGCCGAAACCGCTTTATTGACCGATGCCTTGGAGACGCCAAGGCGCTGCGCGATGTCGACCGATCGCACGCCGTTGGTTTCCCCCTCTTCGCTTTCAATGCGAACCATGCACTCCAAGTAGTCTTCGTTCGCCACCGTCAGATGTAGTTCGCGCGAGCTATTTGTCGTATCCATGATCTTCCGTCCCTTCTGCATTCAATGGCTGATTCTACCCCATCCAAGCGTCGCGGTATGCCGTGGCATACCGTGCTAGAGTTCTTGTTGCACACGACGACCAAGATTGGAGCGGTCTTTATGGAAAACACCACCACGAACCCCGATGTCCTCGAGCGCTTTTTGCGCTACGTCCAGATCAACACGCAGTCCGAGGATGCAAACTGCGACCAGGTACCTTCGAGCGCCGTTCAGTTTGACCTTGCCAACGTGCTGGCTGAAGAGCTGCGCGAGCTTGGGGCGGAAGATGCCCACGTGACCGAGCATGCCTATGTCTGCGCGCATATCCCCGCAAGTGCGGGCGCTGAGGACAAGCCCGCCCTGGGCCTGATCGCCCATCTCGACACCACCGAAGTTGCACCGGGCGCCGGCGTGAAGCCGCACATCGTACACTACGAAGGCGGCGACCTGGTCTGCGGCACGGTTGACGGTAAGCCCGTTGCCATGAGTACCGCCAAGCTTCCCGCCCTGAACGACCTCGCGGGTGAGGACTTGGTCTGCAGCGATGGCACCACGCTGCTGGGCGCGGACGACAAGGCAGGCGTCGCCGAGATCATGTCGCTTGTCGCGCGTATCGCTCAGGACCCTTCTCTGCCCCATCCCGCACTCGGCATTTGCTTCTGCCCTGACGAGGAGATCGGTCACGGAGCCGAGCTGTTGGATATCGATACCTTTGGCTGCAAGTACGCCTACACGGTCGACGGCGGCCCCATCGGCGAGCTGGAGTGGGAGTGCTTTAACGCCGCCGAGGCGACCATCCGCTTTGAGGGCCAGTCCATCCACCCGGGCGACGCCAAGGGCCGTATGGTCAACGCAGGCAATCTGTTCTGCGACTTCAACGCGTTGCTCCCCTACGTGCAGCGCCCGGAGTATACGGAAGGCTACGAGGGCTTTTATCACCTTGAGGGCGTATCTGCAACCGTCGATCACGCCACGGCGCGCTACATCGTCCGCGACCATGACGCCGCCAAGTTCCAGCAGAAACTCGACCTTATTGATGCCGCCGCCTCGATGCTCAACCAGCGTCTGGGTGAGGAGCGCGTAACGGTCGAGATTAAGCAGCAGTATCGAAATATGGCCGAAATCGTTCGTGACTATCCCGAGCTTATTGATGTTGCCAAGGAAGCCTACCTTGCCTGCGGCGTTGAGCCCCAAGTGCTGCCGATTCGCGGCGGCACCGACGGCGCGCAGCTGTCGTTCCGCGGTCTGCCCTGCCCCAACCTTTCCACCGGCGGCTATTGCTACCACGGCGTCAACGAGTTCGTCCCGGTCAGTTCGCTCGTCAAGATGACCGACGTGCTCCAGGAGCTCGTCGCCCGCTTTGCATAAGCCTGGCTGCACAAGTCCAAAAGACGAATCGCCCCGTCCTCAACCAATAACGGGGCGATTTTTTGCTGCAATGAGAACAGGTTGACGCACGCCAGCCTCTTAACGCAAGGAGTGTCCCAAACTGCCGGCACAAAAGGAACGTCCCCAAGTGCCAAGTGCATCAAGAGTGTCCCCTTTGACCAGTCGTTTAAGAACGTCCCCAATGACTACAAGTGCCAACAACGGCGACGCCGATGTTTTGGCAACGACAGCGAAAACCCGCCAGAGCGAGCAAGGTGCCTTGAAA
>UREE01000102.1 GCA_900546825.1 uncultured Collinsella sp.
CGCCGTCCATCTGAGCAGCACCGGAGATCATGTTCTTGACGTAGTCAGCGTGGCCCGGGCAGTCAACGTGAGCGTAGTGACGGGCAGCAGTCTCGTACTCGACGTGGGAGACGGAGATCGTAATGCCGCGCTCGCGCTCCTCGGGAGCCTTGTCGATGTTCTCGAACGCAGTGAAGTCAGCCTTGCAGCCCTCGGTCTCGGAGAGAACCTTGGTGATGGCAGCGGTCAGCGTGGTCTTGCCGTGGTCGACGTGACCAATGGTGCCGATGTTAACATGCGGCTTAGTGCGCTCAAACTTCTCTTTGGCCATAAAGCCCTCCTCTTAACAGGTCGTCCCCGGACGGGACTTTGCCTTTATACCATAGTGGCCTCTCAACATACTATTGAGAAGCCACCGTGTTACCTATGGTAGCGGTGACTGGATTCGAACCAGTGACGCCACGGGTATGAACCGTGTGCTCTAACCAACTGAGCTACACCGCCGGATGGAGCCTGCAACCAGACTTGAACTGGTGACCTCTTCGTTACCAACGAAGTGCTCTACCGACTGAGCTATACAGGCACTTGACGGGTGGGAGCTATAGGATTCGAACCTATGTAGGCAGAGCCAACGGGTTTACAGCCCGTCCCCATTAACCACTCGGGCAAACTCCCAATCGTTCAAGTATCCGCAGGTCCTTTGGTCTTTTGGACCGCCGCCCCCGCGAACGAAAAAGATAATACGATGCAACCTTGGGGGCTGTCAACGAAAACCTCTAGATACACGGTGCCGGGCGTATCTATATAGCCGTGACCTGCGGTTTTGTTGTGTTTGGATATGAAGGACGGTGGTTTTGGATACTGAGGTGACGTTTCCCGAGGTAACACTTTGGTGTAGTAGAGTACACCTTCAGAATAGAACTTCGATAACAGCCTATTTGCACCTATATATAGGTCGAGATCGGGCTTCCGCGGCAGATTCGAGCGTGGATTTTCTTCCGTTTGAAATCGAGCGTGGATAATCTCCCACTTTGCCGTGCCATCGAATCCAAAGTGGCAGATTATCCACGCTCATTCACTAAGCGGGAGTTTTTCCACGCTCGTACGTCCGAAAATCCACGCCCGATGAGGACGATCAGCCCCACCCCGGCTTCCGTCTCGATCTGTAACAGTAAGAGGGTTATTCCTCCCCTATCTGTTACAGATCGAGATGTTTCCCGCTCAACCCGTCTTAACGTCTCAATCCGTAACAGCTAGAACGGTTTTCAGCCTCTTCGTGTTACAAATCGAGATGTTATCGGCCGTCCCTTGGCAATGTCTCGATCTGTAACTATAAGGAGGGTCTTCAGCCCACTCGTGTTACGGATCGAGACAAACCTGAAGCCTGGTGGAAGTCAAACCCGCTGACATGTCAACATAAATAGAAACGGGCCCTGTCCCACAATAGGGAACAGAGCCCGAAACTCTCATGGAGCCAGTGACAGGAATCGAACCTGCAACCCACTGATTACAAATCAGTTGCGCTACCGTTGCGCCACACTGGCACACTTGGCGCTTTCGCGCGAAGCCAGATAAGAATAAAGGAATTGCGGACGAGGCGCAACAGACCCTTTGACCGACCACATCTCAAAACTATTCGTCAGAACGAATAGTTTTATCTGTTCGCCAAAACAAAAAACTATTCGTTTTGGCTAGACCGACCTGCAACCCACTGATTACAAACCAGTTGGTTGGTCAATCGAGAAAGCAGCCCCCATTGAAGGTCTACCTACCTCCCGCGCAGGGCCTTGAGCTTGGCCAGGGCATCGGGGCTCAGGCGACTGCCCAGAGTCATCTTGATCTGCGGGGCTTCCTCTGCCTCGTGAACGTCGTTATCGATCTGCTTGATCTCGTCCACCAGCATGCGGCTCGAGATGCGCGTAACGCCCTTGCCCATGACGACGGCCTGGATCGTGCCGTCGCTCGATACCACGGAGCACGCGCGACCTTCCTCGCGTGCCTCGATGCAGAGCTTCTGCACAACGGTATCGGCCGAAACACCCGTCGGCGAAAACTCGATGCGCACGCCGCGGGCCGGCAGGTTGGGGCGCTCGTTGGAGATATTGCCCGCGCCGTCGAACACGATCACGGCCTCGTAGCGGCCCTGGGCAAACGCCGCCACGTCGTTAATGAGGGCGGTGCGCGCCATATCGTGAACGTCGCTGGAATACGGATCGTCGGAATGGTCGTACACGAGCTTTTCGTAGCGCGGCGTGCAGTGGATCACGTTATAGCCATCGACCACCAACAGCTCTGGCTTGTTGGAGTGCACCGTCGAGACCGGGTCAGCGATGGCCTGCGCAAACGCATTGCCGCCCACGCCGTAGGTCGCGGCCGAAACAATCGGCTTGGCCGAGCCCTCACCAAAGCGCTTGGCCTTGGACTTGGCACGGTTCTTTTTGGACATGCGCTACTCCTCCCCCATGAGCTCGCCGGCGTTGCGGCGCAGCCACTCAAAGCACAGCGCCGTCGTTGCCTGGGCAACGTTGAGACTCTCGGTCATGCCGCGCTGGGGAAGCTTGGTCAAAAAGTCGCATTTCTCGAGCACCAGGCGCGAGATGCCGTCGCCCTCGGAGCCCATGACGAGCGCCACGCGGCCCTCGAAGGGAGCATCCCAGCAGCTGCCCTCGGCGTGCTCGGAAGCACCGCCCACCCAAAAGCCGGCGGCCTTGAGGTCGTCAAGCGCTCGGGCGATATTGGGAACCTGCGCGATAGGCAGATGCATGACGGCACCGGCTGAGGTCTTGTAGCTGCCCACGGTCACGCCGGCGGCACGCTTATTGGCAATGACGACGCCCGCCGCGCCCACAACCTCGGCAGAGCGCACGATGGCACCAAAGTTGCCATCGTCGGTCACATGGTCGAGCACGACGACGAGCGCCGGGCCCTCGCCTGCGCGGTCGAGGATATCGGCGACATCGGCATAGGGGAAGTTGCCAACCTCGAGCGCAATGCCCTGGTGAGCGCCGTGGCTCGACAGCGCATCGAGCTGCGTGCGCGGCACATACTTAATGCGGACACCCGCGGCGTTGAGGTCGTCGACCAGGCGCGACAAGGCGGCATCGCGCTCCCCGCCCTCGGCAATGAGCGCGCACTTGATGGGAAAACCAGTGCGTAGCGCCTCGGCGGCAGCACGACGGCCTTCGATAAACTCGCCCTTGGGAGCCTGGACAGCGTCGCGGTTGCGATCGCGCTGCGGACGCGCAGCCTGGGTACGATCGCGCTGGCCCTTGGGAGCGGCAGCGCGATCATTGCGGCGAATCGGGCGCGAGCCAGAAGCAGCCTGCTTGCCACCACGAGGCGCACGCTTGCGGTTGTCGGCCATAAAGCGACCTCCTAAATACAGTTATCAAACGAAACAAATAGATCGACCGCCCGAGGTGCGGCAGATTGCCTTGAAAGAGGAGGGCATAGACCTTGAGGTCATGCCCGACGATTGAAAGGCAAGGTGCCGTGGCTCGGGCGGTCGGTACGGGTTTTCCAAGTGCCCGAGATTGCCGTGAAAGAGGAGCGACGCGTACTTGAGTACGCGAGCGACGGTTTGAACGGCAAGGTCGGGTGCTTGGGAAACCCGCAGGGATTAGAGAGTCTTAATACGGGTGCCGGCGGCAGTATCCTCGATCGTCAGCCCGAGGTCCTTGAGCTGGTCGCGGATGGCGTCGGCCAGATCCCAGTTCTTGGCGGCACGGGCCTCGGCGCGGGCCTCAAGAATCTTGGCAGCGGCCTCGTCCACGTCGTCGCCCGTGTAGGCGACCAGGCCGGCGGCAACGCCCAGCAGACCCAGCGGCAGCTCGACCTTGGGCTCGGGGAGCTCAACGCCAAACGTATCGAGCAGATCGACCAGCGTATCGGCGGCGGCAAGCGCGGCGGCCTTGTCGGCAGCGTCGCCCGCCTGCTCCAGGTACTGGTTGCACTCGGTCACAAAGCCAAAGACGGCACCCATGGCACCGGCGGTGTTAAAGTCGTCGTCCATGCACTCCTTAAAGGCGGCGCGGGTCTCGGCGGCCTTGGCGGCAAATGCCTCGGATGCTGCCTCATCGGCGTCGGCCGTCGCGTGGTTCGCCGCCCAACGCAGGTTCTCGACCGTACCGGCAATACGCGTGAGCGAATTCTCGGCACCCTCCAGGCGCTCCCAGGAGAAGTCAAGCGGCGAGCGATAGCTCGTCTGCAGCATCAGCAGGCGCAGGGCCGCGGCAGAGTGCTGCTCGAGCACCTCGGCCAGCGTAAAGAAGTTTCCGAGCGACTTGGACATCTTCTCGCCGTCGACCAGCAGCATGCCCGTGTGCATCCAGGTGTTGGAGAAGCCCTGGTGCCAGGCGCAGGTAGCCTGGGCGCACTCGTTCTCGTGATGCGGGAAGGCAAGGTCGGAGCCGCCGCCGTGGATGTCGATCGGGGTGCCCAGGTAGCGGTGCACCATGGCGGCGCACTCGGTGTGCCAACCGGGACGGCCCTCGCCCCAGGGGCTCGGCCAGCTGGGCTCGCCGGGCTTGGCGGCCTTCCAGACTGCGAAGTCGGCGGGGTCTTCCTTCAGGTCATCCTCCATCTGGCTGCGCAGCTC
>UREE01000103.1 GCA_900546825.1 uncultured Collinsella sp.
TAGATGCGAAACGGCGGGCGGTCTATCTTTACGGCGCCAGAACACGGATGAGCGCGTCGATTACGGGCGTTCCATGTTGGGAACGATGCTGCCCTCGGTCACCGCATGTACGGCCAGACGCATGATGTTGTCGTAGCCGGTCTTGCTCAGGATCTCCGAGATGCGGCGCTTGATGGTGCCCTCGCTCATAAACAGCTCGGCCGCAATCTCGCGGCGGCTTTTACCCTCGCAGGCAAGGCGCAAGATCGACAGCTCGACATCGTCGAGGGCCGCCGTGCCCGAGAAGATGCTCTCGGGCGGCTTGGGAAACGTGCAGTAACCCGCCAGCGTGGAGCGCATCACGGCGAACAGCTCGTCGATACCGACGTTCTTGTACACAAAGCTATCGACGCCCGCCTCGCGGGCCTGATCGACAAAGGTGATCTCGGGCATGCCTGTCATGATAATGATGCGACACTCGGGCAGCTGCTCCTTGATGCGTGCCGCCGCCACGATGCCGTTTGAATCGTGTCCGGTGCACACGTCCATCAGTATCATGTCCGGGCGCTCCTTGAGCGCGACACCCAAGGCCTCGGAGGCATCGGCGATCGCGGCAACGACGGTCATATCGGGCTGGTCGCCAACGGAGCGCGCCAGGCTCTCGCGCAGGATGGCCTGATCTTCGACAATTAACACGCGGATCATGAGTTTCTCCTTTGGGACGTGTCGTTGGCGTTAAGCGGAATGGATACCGTAAGCGTAAAGGGCGGGGTGGCGTGGACCTCTAGGCTGCCACCCAGATCTTGCGCGACATGCCTCATACCTGGGATACCCGTTCCCTCGCGATACGATACGGGGGCCGGGGACCCGTCGTTAGAAATCGTCATGTGCGCGACGGCGTCAGCATCCGTCCTCTCCTGCCACAAGCGCACATGGACCCGATGCGCCTGCGCATGCTTGGTGGCGTTGGTCGAGGCCTCGCGGATAATCTGCAAAAAGGCGGCGGCGACACGCGCGTCCTCAGGCAGCGCACCCTCAACATCGATCTGCACGCTCACCAGGCCAAAAGCATGGACGATATCGCCCAGTTGCTCTGCCGGTTCGGTGTCGCCCCCGCTGCGCAGATCGGCAGCGATTGAGCGCAGCAGCGGGTCGATCTGCTCGAGCGACCCGTCGTCCAAGCGCCCCTCCTCCAAATAGCGATGAAGGATTGATAGGCGCTGGCCGATCACATCGTGAACGCGGGCGCGCATGCGCAGATAGGCCGCATTGTCGGCAACTTTTTTGACTTCTTCGATCTGGGCCTGGAGCTCTTGGCCCGCAAGCTCAAGCAGGTGGTTGGCCTGCGCCAGGCGGTCATGCGCATGCGCATACTCTGTCACGTCCAGACCGATTATGCGCTCGAACGAACGGCCCGAGACCATAACGTCATCGCACACAAACAGGCGAATCTCGGCGGGAGAAACCTCGACCACCGCACGCGCCTCACCAAAGCGGTCCAGGTTGATCCGCACGCGGTTCTTACCGCCTTCGGGCATTTGCATGCCGAGCTTGCGCAGGTCGTTCCATGTACCACTCATATCGCCTAGGTCGGTGGGCATATGAAGCTCCACCAGGTTTTTGCGCATGCAGCGGTTCATGAGCAGTGGACGGCCCCTCGAGTCCAGATACAGGATGCCCACGGGAATCACGTTGATGGTTTCAATCGTCGAGAACGCGGTGATATCCTCTTGGCGGTTACGGACGTCCATCAAGAGCGCCGCGACGGAACGGAACAGGAAGAACGCTCCCTCTGCGATAAGGACAACGGCCCACACCGAGCCCATGGCAAAAACCACCGGCGGTGTCACGGCGCCAACAAGCAGCAGCTCGGCCAGCATGACAGGGCGACGATAGCGCACCATAAGCACCACGCCGTAGGCAAAGATCGCGGCATTGAGCCACAGCACTCCGCCCATTGCCCTGGCGCAAACGTCAAGCGGCGCCACCAGATACGAGCCAGACGACGCGAATAAGATGAGCGCCGAAATCATCAGGTGAAGCACAAGGCTCGTCTCGTAGGCGCAAATCACCTTACGGTTATAGGACGAGCGGCGCGATGCGATGAGCGGGACGTGGATCGTCTGCAGACACGCAGCCAGGGCAAAGACAACATCGAGCGCAACGATTTGGGGAAGGATGAACGAAATCTGCATCGTCACTCACCCGCCCTCGGCATCAAGACGATCATGCGCAGCTGGCCGGGCTCGCCCTCAAGGCGGTATGCCACGTTGCGCCCTTGCAGAGCGCTTTCGAGCTCTTGCGCAGCGGGCGTCTGCGAAAGATCTTCATCATCGTTGGAAAAAAGCGTGGCGCGCAGCTCGACACTGCACCGGTCATGGTCGCCCAAGTGATACATAAGCGCCGGATGGTCGGTGGTGTAGGCAAAAAACGCAAAGTCATACACGCAGTCGTACAGGGCGCTTACCGTACTGGCGTGCATCGGGCGCCGTATGGCGATAATCGAGGCGCAATCGACATCGATGGTGCGCAGGTCACTTGCAAGCTCGTTGGCGATGAGCTGAATGCGGTCGCGGTCAAAACCGCTCTCCCCGTGCTGTGCCAACGTGAGCGACCCCTTGCGTTTGCAATAGGCGACGAGCATCTTGGCGCGCTGCAGCATGCGGTAACGCTCGTGCGAAGATGCCTCATCGGTCAACGGCGGCAGCGAGCTCAGCAGGTCGTACATCCCTTCGAGCGCACGGGCAAGCGCTTGGTCCACGTCTTGGACCAGTAAGGTCTCGGCCTCTTGGTCTGCCAAATGTGTCTTAAGGTCGTAGTCGGCGGCAAGCAGCTCATTTTGGCGTTGCAGCTCCATGCGACGATGCGCCAGTTCGCGATTGAGTTCGTTGAGCTCCGAGACGTCCTGGGCAAGGAGAGCCGATCCACCCAGCAGCGGAAAGGCGCGATACATTACATCGGGATCGGACGCCACGGCAAAGGCGTGAGCGTGCCCGTGCTCTTGGACCCGCAACTCCTCACGCACGCCTACCGGCATTGGCTTTGACACCGGCGTGACATAGACTTCCTGCGGGTCACGCGTTAGAACTTTGAGGTCAAGCGGCAAGGTATCGAAGATGCCAGCAATGTCGTGATATGACGGAATGACACCGCAATCGAGACAGATTTCCATCGCCACCACGCACAAGACGCAATAGACGAGCGAGAAGTTGAGCCTCCATGCCCAGGGCACGCGCAGAGCATACGAGATGGCAAAGAACGCACCACCCAACAAAACAAGCGCCGCCGTGCCCGAGAAACGTTGGATGCGAAAGGACGAGGACCGGCCCACCAGGATAAAAAAGGCCACAAAGTTAAAGGCCGTCCACACTAAGACGGCGAAATAGCCCCAGCCGTACGTGTAATCGTTGCTCCAGGTGTCGCTTGCACGGTCAAAGTGGAATACCTGCCGGTGGAAATCGTTGGTGAGCACAAAACCGATAAGTAGGATGGCCACGACCCACAAGATGCTGCGATAGCGACGGCCCGCACGGTGTTGTTCCAGCCCCGCAAGGCGCAGGCCGCACAGCTGGTAGAGCAGCGGAATGAGCGTCATGGGCACGTAGTACAGGTACCACAGCACGGTGGCATAGAACGGTGTGAACGACTTGTATTTGAGGATGACCTCAATCATCCAGAGGGCGCAGATGGTGGCGACGGCAACAAGGCGGCGGCGCAACACATAGTCCAAACAGCGCAGATAGACCGATACACCCCAGATCGAAAATATAATTGCGGCGACAAGCAACGGGAGAGAGCTCGAGTGGACGAGCGCATCCACGACCTCTTTGGACACCTCGCTATAGGCGGGCACGGCGTTAGAAAGTTTGGGGTCGAAGGCGAACAGCGCCGGCAAGACTGCCAAAACCATGAGGAACAGCGCGGTGATGGCGCCGGCGATAGCAAAGACGCGGTGACGGTACACCCGATGTGTTATGCCAACAAGGAATCGCGGCATGGCGAAGAGCCTGCCGCCCCTGGGATCCGTCACGGGTGCGGATCGGGCGGCCGCGTGGCCGATATGTCGCTCGCAGGTACCCATAGTGCTTTTAGTGTACCGACAGGCGGGCCCAAAAAGCGGGCCACATGTCCCAAAATCCGCCGACGGCAAAGGGTGTCCCCAGGGGCCACTCATTTAAGTACGTCCCCAATGAGTGGACCAGCGACTAGTCGTTTAAGAACGTCCCCAATGACTAAGACAAAACGAGCGAGGATTTTTGGACGCCCAAATGGCGAGAGTGGATAATCTCCCACTTTGAGCCCACAAACAGGCTAAAAACGGGAGATTATCCACTCTCATTCTGCGGGTACTCATTTAAGTACGTCCCCAATGAGTGCTTTCACTTCTGGCTTATAGGACAAAAAGTGTGTCCACGTTGGGGGCATCGGCGCAGGTCGATGCC
>UREE01000104.1 GCA_900546825.1 uncultured Collinsella sp.
GGTACGAGGTGACGGCGGTCTTTGAGGAAAAGATAAGCGGACGAAAGGCCAATATCGAACGCCCGATTTTAAGCCGTACGACCACGTGGTCGAGGCGCTCACGAAGGCGGCCCAGGACCCCGAGATGTGGAAGTACGCCCTGCGCGACCTGCCCGAGCTTAAGCAGGCCGTATGTGATTACTACGAGCGCCGCTTTGGCGTTTCGGGCATTACGCCGTCCATGGTGCAGTCGTGCAACGGTACGCAGGAGGGCGTGGGCCATTTGGGCCTGGCCCTGCTCGATCCGGGTGACACCATTTTGGTTCCCGATCCGTGCTACCCGGTCTTTGAGGCGGGCGCCAAGATCGCCGATGCCAAGCTCGAGTACTATCCGTTGGTCGCCGAGCATAATTACCTGCCCTATGTGGCGGGTATCGATCCCCAGGTGGCCGATCGTGCCAAGTATATGATCGTGTCGCTGCCCGCAAACCCGGTCGGCTCGGTGGGCACGCCCGAGGTCTACGAGGAGATCATCGCTTTCGCCCGCGAGCACGACCTGCTCATCGTCCATGACAACGCGTATTCCGATATCGTGTTTGACGGCGAGCCGGGCGGAAGCTTTTTGCAGTATCCCGGCGCGCTCGAGGTGGGCGTGGAGTTCTTCTCGCTTTCCAAGTCGTTTAACGTCACCGGTGCTCGCATCGGCTTTTTGGTCGGTCGCGAGGACGTTGTCCAGGCCTTTGCCAAGCTGCGCAGCCAGATCGACTTTGGCATGTTCTTCCCGGTCCAGAAGGCTGCTATCGCCTGCCTGAACGGTCCGCGCGATGAGGTCGAGGCGCAGCGTCTGAAGTACCAGGAGCGCCGCGATGCCCTGTGCGACGGTCTTGAGGGCCTGGGCTGGGAGCGTCCCAACGCGCATGGCTCTATGTTTGTGTGGGCCAAGCTTCCCGGTGGTCGCACCGATTCCATGGCGTTTTGCGAGGAGCTCATGGAGAAGGCCGGCGTTGTGGTGACGCCGGGCGCGAGCTTTGGTCCTTCGGGCGAGGGGCACGTGCGCATGGCGCTGGTCCTGCCGCCCGATCAGATTGCTTTGGCTGTCGAGGCCATCCGCGAGGCGGGTCTGTATTAGAAACCTGTTTCGACTCGTCAATAGCTCGAAACCGATTTCGTGCAGTTATTTTACGATTTCTGCAAACAATTTCGGTAAACGGTCGATTTTTGGCTGCGAATAGGAGCATAATCAAAGTCCCGATTGGATGTATTGGGATTACGGCAAGCCGCTCGGGTCGTTCCCGGGCGGCTTGCTTGTGGAGAGAGATGGGAGTTTCTAATGGTTAACGAGAAGAAGGTCGCTATTGTCGGCTGCGGTTTCGTTGGTTCGTCTTCGGCGTTCGCGCTGATGCAGAGTGGTCTGTTCTCCGAGATGGTCCTCATCGACGTGGACAAGAACCGCGCCGAGGGTGAGGCCCTGGATATCGCGCACGGCATGACGTTTGCCGAGCCGATGAAGATCTACGCCGGCGATTATTCCGATGTCGCCGACGCCGCCATGATCGTCGTCACCGCTGGCGCTGCCCAGAAGCCCGGTGAGACTCGCCTGGACCTGGTCAACAAGAACGTCAGCATCTTTAAGTCCATTATCCCCGAGATTAAGAAGTCCGGCTTCGACGGCATTCTGCTCATCGTCTCCAACCCGGTCGATGTTCTGACCTACGCCGCCATCAAGATGTCCGGCCTGCCCGAGGGCCACGTCATCGGTTCCGGTACCGTGCTCGACACCGGCCGTCTGCAGCAGATGCTTGGTGCCCATGTCGAGGTCGACCCGCGCGATGTCCAGGCTTATGTCATGGGTGAGCACGGCGATTCCGAGTTTGTCGCTTGGTCCAGCGCTCAGGTTGCCGGCGTTCCGCTGAACACCTTCTGCGAGCTTCACGGTCATCTGGAGCATGAGGCTGCCGAGAAGCGCATCGCCGAGGACGTTAAGAACTCCGCCTACACCATCATCGAGAAGAAGCACGCCACCTACTATGGCGTCGCCATGGCCGTCAAACGCATCTGCACTGCCGTCATGCGTGACGAGCAGACCGTTCTGCCCGTTTCCTCGCTCATGGTGGGCGAGTACGGCCTGTCCGATCTTGCCATCTCCATGCCGACCGTCGTTGGCCGCGACGGCGTTGTCTGCCGCGTCCCCGTGCCGCTGAACGATGACGAGCAGCACGAGCTCACCGCCTCCGCCAAGGCCCTCAAGGACATCATCGACAGCGTCGACTTCTCCTGCTAAATCAAGCTCGCTAAAGCGAAAAGCTACAATGAAGGCGTCCGAGCCCACACGGCCCGGGCGCCTTTTTGGTGCAAAGTAACCTGACCCCAATGCACCATAGTTGACGGGAGGGCCATGTCGGATTCGCCTAATTTTTTGACCTATGCCCAGACGGCGTTTGACCCGTTTGAGGAACGGCCGTTCTGCGCGGTGGATAGCCTCGTCTTTGCGTGGTTGTCCTATTTGCGTTTGCCGGGTGATATGGCGGAGCTGACGAACTGGCAGGGCCTAGACGTACGCGAGCTGCTGCGTGCCGAGTGCTACCGGGACATGATTGACGACTTGTGGGACCCGGAGGGGAGCAAGGCCTTGCTGGAGGCCGTGGCAGCAAGTCCTCGCTACCGTGGCGTGCACGTTTGCGGCTATCGTGCCGTGAGCGATGTGGTGGCGACAGAGCAGTTTGCAGCCATGGCGTTCCGGTTTCCGGCGGGGTTTAGCTATCTTTCCTTCCGGGGGACCGACAGCACGATTGTGGGCTGGAAAGAGGACTTTAACATGGCGTTCCGGTATCCTGTGCCGGCCCAGGAATCCGCGGCGCGTTATGTGGACGAGGCGGCGGATGCGATTGACGGGCCGCTTTTGTGCGGAGGTCATTCCAAGGGTGGAAACCTTGCGGTGTACGGTGCGGCGATGTGCTCCGATGTCGCCCGTGCGCGAATCGAACAGGCGTATTCCCATGATGGTCCGGGTTTCGTCGAGGAGTTTCTGAACGGCAACGCCTTTGCCGATCTTTCCGGTCGAATCGACAAGACGCTACCTCGGTCGTCGATCTTTGGCATGATGTTCGAGACGCAGGAGGACTATGCCATCGTTGAGAGCACCGAGTTCAGCCTGCTGCAGCACAATCCCTTTAGCTGGGTGGTTGATGGTCGCGACTTCGTGTACTGTGAGCGCCTGTCCGCCGGTGCTCGATACGTTGATGGCTCCATTCGCGAGATGCTGCTTGCAGTTTCGCCTAGCGAGCGCGAGCGTTTTGTAGATGCGTTGTTCTCCGTGTTTGAGGCTACGGGTGCTGAGCGGTTTGCGGATATCGCTGGGAATCTGCGCGAGAGCCTGCCCGTGATGCTCCAGGCTGCGCAAGGGTTTGACAAGGATACGCGACGCTTTGTCTCGCAGACCATCGTGGCAATTCTTAAGTGTGCGCTGCTGCCCAAACGTCCCGAGTTCAGCGTGCCTTCTAGTGGTAAGAGCCTGGCAGAACAGCTCGAGGTATGGCAGTCCGAGCTCCTGCGCTAGCCATTGGTGCAAAGCAACCTGTCCCCGATGCACCAATCTTCGATGCGCCTGGGGCGGGCTCGACCGCTATACTGGTTCGTGCTCAATTCAATCTAGAACGGAATGCCGTATATGAAAATCAATCATGCGATTCTGCATATCCTGGACTTTGACTCTGCCGTCAACGTTATGAGCCAGCGCGAGCTCGATATCGAGAGCCGTACCGTGCGCAACTTCGTGACCACGCATCTGCGCCGCGCACGTACCTCGGCCGACAATAAACGCGCCGCGTTTGCCGAGAACTCTGCGTTTGGCGGCGAGCTCAAGGGCTATTTCTTTGGCGAGCGCGAGTTCGTGGACCTGTCGCAGCAGATTGCGGAGTTTATCTCCTCCGAGCTCACCAAAGCCGAGAAAGCCGAGTCCACCGACGTGCTCGTGGCCGATTTTGACGACGATGAGGATGCCCGCTGGTTTGCCGTGATGCTGCTGGGCTCCAAGCAGGCTTTTATGCACGAAGTGGGCCGCGAGGAGGGGGAGGTGCGCAACGACATCGCGCGCCACTACGCCATTCTGCCGAAT
>UREE01000105.1 GCA_900546825.1 uncultured Collinsella sp.
ACATCCGCATGGCTGCCGAGGCTGCCGCTTCTGCCTGCACCGACAAGAAGGTTGCCGTCGTTCCCACCAAGACCGTCCCGCAGGCGTTCTCCGCGCTGTTCGCGGTCCTGCCCGATTCCGAGCTCGAGGACGCCGTTGCCGCCATGGTCGACGCCATTAGCGAGGTTCGCGATGGCGAGGTCACCCGTGCCGTGCGCGATTCCAGCGCCTCCGATGGCTCTCCGATTCACTCCGGTGACGTCATGGGTATCATCGCCGGCTCCATCGACGTGGTCGGCTCCGATGTGAAACAGGTCACGCTCGACTGCATCAACCGCATGCAGGAGGAAGAGGAGGGCGACGCGCTGACGATTCTGGCCGGTGAGGAACTGTCCGATGAGGCCTTCCAGGAGATCGTTGACGCCATCGAGGAGGCTCAGCCCGACCTGGAGATCGACGCCCATCGTGGCGAGCAGCCGCTCTATCCCGTGATCTTTTCGATCGAGTAGGCATCTGCCCATGTCCGAGCTGTGCTCCGTGCCGCGCGCCTCGGAGCGCTTTGCCCAGAGCAATGCGCTCGACGAGGATATCGCGCGACTCAAATATGTTTCGGGTAAACGTGAGGAGGCCCTTCGCCGTCTGGGAATTCGGACGGTGGGGGACCTCCTTCTCCATATCCCTCATCGATATCTCGACTTTACGCGCTCCTGGTCCATCGAGATGGCGCCCATCGGTACCGTTTGCACGATTGTCGCCACGGTCGATCGTATCGTTCAAAAGCAGCCTCGCCCGCGTATGCAGGTGACCGAGGTCTCGCTGGTGGACGAGACGGGCGTGCTGCAAGTCGCCTTTTTCCGTCAGCCCTGGATTGCCCAGCAATTTAAGCAGGGCGACCGCCTGGCCGTGATGGGTAAGGTCGAGTTTGCCTACGGCTTTAAGCAGATGGCCTCTCCGCATTTCGAAAAGCTCGAGGAAGGACGTGCCGCGGGTACTATCCTACCGGTCCATTACGTGAGCGATGGCGTGAGCCAGGCATGGATGCGCCGCATCGTAAGCGGCGCGCTCGAGGTTGTCGGCAATCCCTTCGACCCGATTCCCGCCCGCTTACGCGCCAAGCGCCGCCTGATGAGCAATGCCCGCGCGCTGCGCTCAATTCACTTTCCCTCGAGCATGGCCGAGCGCGATATCGCGCGTCGTCGCCTTGCCTATGAGGAGTGCCTCTGCCTTCAGCTGGCGCTGCGCCTGCGCAACGACGGCGGCTTGGTCGAAGTCGCTCCCTACGCCCATACCGCGGGCGAGCACCTGGCGGCGCTCAGGGAAGCCCTACCGTTTTCGCTGAGCGACGAGCAGGAGGGCGCGTTCCAAGACATCCTGCACGATATGTGTGATGGCGGGCGCGTGATGAACCGCCTGCTTCTGGGCGACGTCGGTACTGGCAAGACGGCCGTCGCCGCCTGCGCGCTGGCTGTCGCGGCCGATTCGGGCACCCAGTCCTGCGTTATGGCGCCAACGGGCGTGCTGGCGCGCCAATATGCCGATAAGACCGGCCCCTTGCTCTCGCAGGCTGGTATGTCCTGGGCGCTCCTGACGGGTGCCACGCCGGCGGCCGAGCGCGAGCGGATCCATGCGCAGTTGGAATCGGGCGAGCTTGACGTCCTCTTTGGCACTCACGCAGTCCTTTCGGATGACGTGGCGTTTAAGCATCTTTCGCTTGTCGTCATCGATGAGCAACACCGCTTTGGTGTGGGTCAGCGCAACGCGCTGCGTGCCAAGGGCCCTGGTGCCGACCTTCTCGTTATGACGGCCACGCCGATCCCGCGCACGTTGGCGCTCTCGGTCTACGGCGACCTGGACACGAGCATCATCCGCCATCGACCTGTTCCGGGTGCTGGTGTGACGACGCGTGTTCTCACCGAGTCGAGCCGCGACCTCGCCTATGGCGCCATCCGCGAGGCGCATGAAAAGGGTCAGCAGGCCTACGTGATTTGTCCGCTCGTGGAGCCGAGTGACTCGGCCGATGAGCTGGAAGACGTGCCCGGCATCGCCCGCGACGACGAGGGTCGCGTGACGGTTCCCGTGCCGCTGCACGATACGGCGACCGAGCTCGATCGCCTGCGCCTGGCGTTGCCGGGACTTACCATCGAGCGCCTTCACGGCCGCATGCCGGCAGGGGAGAAGGACCGCGTGATCGATGCCTTCAAGCGCGGCGAGATCGACGTGCTCGTATCGACCACGGTGGTCGAGGTGGGTGTCGACGTGCCCAACGCCACCGTCATGGTCATCGAGAACGGTGAGCGCTTTGGCTTGGCGGCCCTGCACCAGCTGCGCGGTCGCGTGGGCCGCGGCAGCGTGTCGGGCACGTGCCTGGTCATGACGCACTCCAAGGGCAACGGCGGCGCGTCGGCGGCGCAAGATCGTCTGCAATCGCTCGAAAAAACCTCGGATGGCTTTACGCTCGCCCAGATGGACCTGCGCCTGCGCCACGAGGGCGAAATCCTGGGGTACCGCCAGCACGGCGGTGTGACCCTGCGCTTTGTCGACCTGGATGCCGACGAGGAGCTGATCGAGTGGGCCCATTTGGACGCGATCGAGCTCTTGCGGTATGCTTTCAACCTTGACTCTGTGGCGACGCGCCCCCTGTGCGATGCAGTCGCCATGCGATATCGGCACATTTTTAAGGAGGTCAGCGGAGGATGAGAATCATCGGCGGCGAATGGCGCGGTCGTAAGATCGAGGAGCCCCGTGGTCGCGATGTCACCCGCCCCACGACTGATCGCGTGCGTGAGGCGTGCGCATCTATGGTCATGTCGGCATTCGATTTCGATTTGGACGAGGTTCGTGTGCTGGACGCCTTTGGCGGCTCCGGTGCCTTAGGGTTAGAGATGCTCTCTCGTGGGGCCCGTTCGCTCACGACGTTTGAGATCGATCGCAACGCCGCGCGGCTCATTACCAAGAATATCGAGTCGCTCTGCCGTGACCGTGTGCGTTGGCGCGTTGTCACGGGCGACATGCTGGCGAGTGCCTCGCGCGGTCGTGTACCGGGCGGCCCCTTTGATCTGGTCCTGCTCGACCCGCCCTATGCTTTTGGTGCCGAGCCGGTCGAGGAACTGCTGCAGGACCTGGCTCAGCAGGGTTTACTTGCGTCTGGCGCTTACGCCCTGTTTGAGCATGCCGCCGCCGATGCGGGCGCGCATCCGGCAGGCTTTGAGACTGTACGTGAGAAGCGCTACGGCATTACCTCGGTCGACCTGCTTCGTTGGGTCGACGATAACGATGGTGAAGGCGACAGCGCCGGCGCAAATGCCGATAACAACGATGCCACGACGTTTCAGGAGGATGCTTATGAGTGACACCATCAATCGCGTGATCGTCCCGGGCACCTTCGATCCCATCACGTTTGGCCATATCGATGTGATCCGCCGCGCCCGTCGCATCTTTCCCAGCGTGATCGTCGCTGTTGCCGAGTCGCAGGGTAAAAACGGCGTGGGCACCACGTTTATGCTCGATGAGCGCGTGGCGCTGGCCCGCGAGGCGCTCGGCGATATCAACGGTGTCGAGGTCCTGCCCTTTACCGGCCTCTTGGTCGACTTCGCTCGCGAGCAGGGGGCGGGCGCCGTGGTCAAGGGCCTGCGCGCCATGACCGACTTTGAGTATGAGCTGCAGCAGGCCGACCTCAACTATCGCTTGGATAACGAGCTGGAGTCCATTTTTGTCATGAGTGCGCCGCAGTACGGCTATATCTCGAGCTCGGTCGTTCGCCAGATCGCCTCGCTCGGCAGCGATGTATCGACGTTTGTCCCGTCCAACGTGGTCGAAGCGCTCAAACATCGCTTTTCGTGACGTTTCTTATTGCCTGGTGGCATGTGGTAAACTAGCACGATGATATGTTACCTATGAAAGGAGACCGGATGCCGGGCGAGAATTTTCCTGGCGATAGGATCGTCAGCTTGGTCGATGAGCTCGAAGGGCTGATCGAGGAAGCCAAGCCGCCTTTCGGCAAGAACGCTCAGTTCAAGGTCATCGACGCCGACGTGTTCTTCAACATCCT
>UREE01000106.1 GCA_900546825.1 uncultured Collinsella sp.
CGTAGCGGGTGGTTTAAAGCTGGCCGCTGCGCGGCCAGCAGACTAAAGTCTTGAAACAAAAGGGCCCCGCTACCGTAACGGCAGCGGGGCCCTTTAAGCTAAGAGCGATATCGCTTAGAGCTTGATGTCGATGTCGACGCCAGCGGGGAGGTCGAGACGCATGAGCGAATCAACGGTGCCCGAGGTGGGGTCGAGGATGTCGATGAGGCGCTTGTGGGTGCGCATCTCGAACTGCTCACGGGAGTCCTTGTTCACGTGCGGCGAGCGGATAACCGTGTACAGGTTGCGCTCGGTGGGCAGGGGGACAGGACCGGAAACGCGAGCGCCGGTCTTCTGAGCGGTCTCGACGATGAGCTTCGCGGACTGATCGACGACCTCGTGATCATAGCCCTTGAGGCGAATGCGGATCTTCTGGGTAGCCAACTTAAACCTCCAAAGAGTGCGAGAGATGTTCTCGCAGGATTACGTAACAGGGAGCTCGAACTTAGGCGTTCTTGCTCATGACCTCGTCCACGATGGACTTGGGCGCGGGCTCATAAGAGTCGAACTGCATCGTGTAGGATGCACGGCCCTGGGTCTGGGAGCGAAGGTCGGTAGCGTAACCGAACATCTCGCCCAGCGGCACCTTGGCACGGATGAGCTTGCTGTTCTTGCGATCCTCCATGCCCTCGATCTTGCCGCGGCGACCGGAGAGGTTGCCCATAACGTCGCCCATGTACTGCTCGGGGGTCTCGACCTCGACAGCCATGATCGGCTCGAGCAGCTGCGGATCGGACTTCTTGAGGGCGTCCTTGATAGCCATGGAACCGGCGATCTTGAAGGCGGCCTCGGAGGAGTCGACCTCGTGGTAAGAACCGTCGAACAGGGTGACCTTAACGTCGAGGACCGGGAAGCCGGCGATAACACCGGTGTTCAGGGCCTCCTGGATGCCCTTGTCGATGGACGGGATGTACTCCTTGGGCACGACGCCGCCGACGATAGCGTTGACGAACTCGTAGCCGAAGCCCTCCTCCATCTTCTCGAGCTTGATGACGGCGTGGCCGTACTGACCGCGACCGCCGGACTGACGGACGAACTTGCCCTCAGCCTTCTCGACGTCGTGACCAGCGGTCTCGCGGTAGGCAACCTGGGGCTTACCAACGTTAGCGTCAACCTTGAACTCGCGGAGCAGACGGTCGACGATGATCTCGAGGTGCAGCTCGCCCATGCCGGCGATGATGGTCTGGCCGGTCTCGTGGTTGGTGGACACCTGGAAGGTCGGGTCCTCCTCGGCGAGCTTGGTCAGAGCCAGGGACATCTTGTCCTGCTCGGCCTTGGTCTTGGGCTCGATGGCAACGTCGATAACGGGCTTAGCGAACTCGATCTTCTCGAGGACGATCTCCTTGCCCTCGGCGCACAGGGTGTCACCGGTGGTGGAGTTCTTGAAGCCGACGCAAGCGACGATGTCGCCGGCGGCAGCGTCGTCACGGTCGATACGCTCGGCGGCGTTCATCTCGAGGATGCGGCCGAGGCGCTCGCGCTGACCGTTGGAAGCGTTAACAACGTAGGAGCCGGACTCGGCGCGGCCGGAGTAAACGCGGACATAGGTGAGCTTACCGACGAACGGATCGGTCATGATCTTGAAGACCAGGCCGGAGAAGGGCTCGTCGAAGGAAGGATGACGCTGGATCTCCTCGCCGGTATCCGGATCGGTACCGGTGACGGCCTCGACGTCAAGCGGGCTGGGCAGGTAGTCGACGACAGCGTCGAGCAGCTCCTGAACGCCCTTGTTCTTGTAGGCGGAGCCCACGAAGACGAGGTTGAGCTCGTTGGCCAGAACGCCCTTACGCAGAGCAGCCTTGAGCTCCTCGACGGTGAAGTCCTCCTCCATGAGGATCTTCTCCATGAGCTCGTCGTCAAAGCTGGCAGCAGCGTCGAGGAGCTCCTCGCGCTTGGTGGCAGCGATGTCGGCAAACTCAGCCGGGATCTCGTCCATCGGCTCGGGGTAGGTCATGCCCTTCTCGTCGGCCTTGAAGTCCCATGCAGTCATGGTAACGAGGTCGATGACGCCCCAGAAGTTGTCCTCGGCGCCCATCGGGACCTGAGCGGCCACGGCGTTAGCGTCGAGACGATCCTTCATGGTCTCGATAGCGTTGAAGAAGTCAGCGCCCACGCGGTCATACTTGTTGATGAAGGCGATGCGGGGAACGTTGAAGGTAGAAGCCTGACGCCAAACGGTCTCAGACTGGGGCTGAACGCCGGCAACGGCGTCGAAGACGGCGACAGCGCCATCGAGGACGCGCAGGCAGCGCTCGACCTCGGCGGTGAAGTCAACGTGGCCCGGGGTGTCGATGATCTGGATGCGGTAGTCCTTACCGTCCTTGTTCCAGAAGCACGTGGTAGCAGCGGAGGTAATGGTTACGCCGCGCTCCTGCTCCTGAACCATCCAGTCCATGGTGGCAGCGCCCTCATGGACCTCACCGATCTTGTGGGTCTTACCGGTGTAGTAAAGAATACGCTCGGTCGTGGTGGTCTTACCGGCATCGATGTGAGCCATGATGCCGATGTTACGGGTATCGGAAAGCTTGTACTTAGGCTTAGCCATGTTAGTTCCTTACCTTAACTTACCAACGATAGTGAGAGAACGCGCGGTTGGCCTCGGCCATCTTGAAGACGTCCTCACGCTTCTTGACGGAAGCGCCCAGGCCGTTGGAAGCGTCGAGGATCTCGTTGGCGAGACGCTCGGCCATGGTCTTCTCCTTGCGAGCGCGGGAGAAGTTGACGATCCAGCGGATACCCAGAGCGGTGGAACGACGGGAGTTGACCTCCATCGGGACCTGATAGGTAGCGCCACCGACACGCTTGGGCTTAACCTCGAGCGTGGGCTTGACGTTGTCCATAGCCTTCTTGAAGGTAGCGAGAGCGTCGCCACCCTCGGACTTCTCGGCAACGATCTCGAAAGCGGTGTAAACGATGCGCTCAGCGGTGGCCTTCTTGCCGTCAAGAAGGACCTTGTTGATGAGCTGAGTCACCAGGCGGTTGTTGTAAACGGCGTCAGGCTGAACCTCACGACGATTAGCTGCTGCACGACGCGGCATGTGAAATCTCCTTAAGTGTCTACCGTGCGGCGCTCAAGACGGCACACGGCGAAAGTATCAAAACGTTATCTGGCTTATTTAGCCTTGGGGCGCTTAGCACCGTACTTGGAACGGGCCTGCATACGGTTCTGGACCGGAGCAGCGTCGTAGGCGCCACGGATGACGTGATAACGGACACCAGGGAGGTCACGGACACGACCGCCGCGGACGAGCACGATGGAGTGCTCCTGCAGGTTGTGGCCCTCACCCGGGATGTAAGCAGTAACTTCGATGCCGTTGACAAGGCGAACACGGGCAACCTTACGAAGAGCCGAGTTAGGCTTCTTGGGGCTCGTGGTGAAGACGCGGGTGCACACGCCGCGCTTCTGAGAGTTGTGCTGCAGAGCAGCGTTCTTGGACTTCTTGGGCACGGAACGACGGCCCTGGCGAACCAGCTGGTTAATAGTAGGCAAAGCGTACTCCTTCTCGAATGATTCCAGCTTTCTGTAAAGTGCAACGGCTTGAATCGAGGGGTCAGCATCCCCCTACGAAACACGCAGTTCGATAGGATACGTGGCGTTAGCTGTGCCGTCAACAGACCACGCCGCCGGGCGTATCCCAAAATGAGCATATTTCCGCAAAGCCTACACAAAAGGAATCCCCTTCGGTGCGCGGGGGCGGATTCCCGGTCCGGGCGGCCCGCTGTTTAAGTTTGCTGCTCTACAGTCCTGCGCAAGACGGAAAGCACATTAAGTGCTTTC
>UREE01000107.1 GCA_900546825.1 uncultured Collinsella sp.
TCAATGCCGCCTCGTTTCAAGGCACCTTGCTCGCTCTGGCGGGTTTTCGCTGTCGGTACCAAGACATCGGCGTTGCCTTAATCCAGGTCTGCCAAAAAGTAGTCATTGGGGACGTTCTTAAACGACTACATAGCATGAGAGTGGACAATCTCCCGGTTTGAGCCTGCACTCAAGCTCAAAGTGGGAGATTATCCACTCTCATTTGTTCTGTGTCCGAAAATTCACGCTCGTTTCTACTCTGCCTACATTTGGAGGAAGAGCTCGTGGAGGCAGGCGTCGTCGTCGAGCTCGGGGTGGAAGGTTACGCCGAGCTGGTTGCCCTGGCGGGCGGCGACGATGCGGCCATCGACCTCTGCCAGGGCCTTGGCGTCGCCGTGGACCTCGACGATGCGGGGCGCACGGATAAACGTCAGCGGCACCTCACCGTCGATGCCGGCTACCTGCCCCTTGGTTCGAAAGCTGCCGAGCTGCCTGCCGTAGGCATTGCGCTCGACAAGTACATCCATGGTTGCCAAACGCGGCGTGCCCTTATCGTCATGGGCGGCAAGATCGCGCGCCAACAGAATCAGACCGGCACAGGTGCCCAGGACGGGCATGCCTTCAGCGATGCGGGCACGAAGCTCCTCGAGCATGCCCAACTCATCAAGCAGCTTGCCCTGAACGGTGGATTCGCCGCCAGGGAGGACCAGGCGATCAAAGTTCTGCCGCAAATCGGCCGCCTGCCTCAGCTCAATACAGCGTGCGCCAAGCTCGGATAGTCTTGCCTCGTGCTCGGCAAAAGCACCTTGGACCGCCAGCACGGCGACCGTTTGGTCCGCATAATCGCTCATGTGCGATCCTTTCTGCCGGACTAGCACCCGCGCTCCTCCATGATAATCTCGATCTCGTCGGCGTTGATGCCCACCATAGCCTCGCCCAGGTCCTCCGAAAGCTCGGCGATGAGCTTGGCGTCGGTGAAGTTGGCCACGGCCTTAACGATGGCGGCAGCGCGCTTGGCGGGGTCGCCGCTCTTAAAGATGCCCGAGCCCACAAAGACGCCCTCGGCGCCCAGCTGCATCATCAGCGCGGCATCGGCGGGGGTCGCTACGCCGCCAGCAGCAAAGTTCACGACGGGAAGCTTGCCTGTGGCATGGACCTCGCGGACCAGCTCGACCGGAACCTGCAGTTGCTTGGCTGCCTCAAAGAGCTCATCATCGCGTAATGCAACAACGTCGCGGATCTGCTTTTGGATTTTGCGCATATGGCGCACGGCTTGAACGACGTCGCCCGTGCCCGGCTCGCCCTTGGTGCGAATCATCGTGGCGCCCTCGGCAACACGGCGTAACGCCTCGCCCAGGTCGCGGGCGCCGCAGACAAACGGCACGTCAAACTGGGTCTTGTCGATGTGGTAGACATCGTCGGCAGGGGAGAGGACCTCGGACTCATCGATGTAATCGATCTCGATGGCCTGCAGGACCTGCGCCTCGACAATGTGACCGATACGGCACTTGGCCATAACGGGGATGGAGACGGCCTCTTGGATGCCCTTGATCATCTTGGGGTCGCTCATGCGCGACACACCACCTGCGGCGCGGATGTCGGCCGGGATGCGCTCGAGAGCCATGACGGCGCAGGCGCCTGCCTCCTCGGCGATGCGTGCCTGCTCGGGCGTGGTGACGTCCATGATGACGCCGCCCTTGAGCATCTGCGCGAGCTCGCGATTGAGCTTGACGCGATCGGCCTTGTTGGTCTGTTCTGCCATGGTTGCTCCCTTGGTTGGCATGTGCATTGCTTGACGGAACATCCTATCGGGGAGCTGGGTATGGCGAAATAATCAGTTTTCGAGATAATTACAAGGTCAGACTAATACCAGATTGAATGACTTAATAAGGTCAGGTGACAAATTCATGCTTGACTACAATTTGGAAAACCGCGGCGAGGCATCGCTTTATGAGTATGTTTACCAGCAAATTCGAGATGATATCGTTGCTGGACGTATTGCGGCGGGGGAACATCTGCCGTCTAAGCGAGCCTTTGCCAGTCATCTGGGAATTAGTGTCATTACAATCGAAAATGCATATAGCCAGTTGCTTGCCGAGGGCTATATTTGCTCAAAGCCGCGCCGTGGTTACTACGCGTGCGAGCTTCCCGATGCACCGGTTTTGGCTTCGGCTGCGGAGGGCATCGACCGAGATGACGCCTCCGTGGGCCCCAGCGCGCATGATGTCAACGGACAGGTCGAGCGATTCGACGCACTTTCTCCTTCCGCCTTGGAGGCGGCGCGGCTTTGGCAAAGCGCGCTACGGGCGACGCTGACATCCGAAGATGAACGTGAAATCTTTTCGACCGCGTCGGCACAGGGCACCGCTCGGCTACGACGCGCTATCGCTCACCATTTGCGTGGGACAAGGGGCATGAATGTCGACCCCGACAACATCGTTATCGGTGCGGGCGCCCAGTTGCTCGATACCATGTTGGTTCAGTTGCTTGGAGCCGACAAGGTGTATGCCGTTGAGGATCCGGGCTATCTGCGCCTGACGCGCATCTATCAGGCTATGGGTTGCGAAGTGCATCATATCCCGTTGGACGGTGAAGGCGTGGACTTGAGTGCTCTGCAGAAAACCGGGGCGGATGTCCTTCACCTGATGCCGTCTCACCAATATCCGACCGGCCTTGTGACGAGCATTGCGCGTCGCTATGCCCTGCTGAGCTGGGCCGCCGAGCAGCCGGACCGGTATCTCATCGAAGATGACTTTGATTGTGAGTTTCGCCTTGCCGGCAAGCCGATTCCCGCGCTCGCGTCGATCGATGCCGCCCAATCGGTCATCTACACCAACACCTTTTCAAAAAGTCTGTCGTCGGCCCTGCGTTTGGCGTATATGGTCCTGCCTGATGAGCTGATGGAACGGTTTAGGCGCAACCTTGGTTTTTACGCCTCGTCGGTGAGTTCTGTTGACCAGGTCGCTTTGGCTCGCTTGCTGGAATCGGGTGATTACGAGCGACATGTGAATCGCGTGCGCGTGCGCGCTCGCGAGGCGCGCGATGGCCTGGCGGCGCTTGTACGGAAAACGTTTCCGGCAGGGGAAGTCTCGATCGAGTACGCGGACGCCGGCCTTTACTGCGTCGTGGCCGTGGAGCGTGACGCGGGCGGAAGCTCTTTTGCACGGGCCCTCACGCGCTCGAGCATCCCTTTTATCGATATCGGTGACTGTTTTTGGTGTGCCGATGGCGCATCTGTCCCTGAAAACTCAACTCAAATTCTTGTTCAGTATGACGATCTGAGTCCAAAAGTACTAACTACCTTGGAATTGCAGCTAATGGGGGGCACTCTGCAACCTAAGTGAGTAGACTTTTAGCACTTTGGCGACCAGGCAGTTTTGTAACAAGCTATCTACCTGCGGTTTTGAAAAGCAGGATGACCGGCCTGCTCGGGATGTTCAAAAAAGTCTACTCACTTGCCGCGCACAGCTCCTGCATGAGAAAAAATGGGGTTTTCAACAGGACCCCGTCCAGTTCTTGGCAAGCTTTTGGTCAGTTGGGGAGGGCTGTTGAAAACTTGACAGTCCGTTCGACGCCATTTTTGGTGCGTTCGCGCCAATGCGTGACTGACTGGGTTGAAATTCGTGTTTTCCTGTGCCTATGAAGGATCTACTTTGTGACATATCAGCTTTTAGGTACTGGCGTTTGCCTCCTCAGGTCCGCGCTTTGTGTCCGCCGCTTCCACGACCGGAAGAAGACCGGCAGCGATATGATCTCGCCCGCAACC
>UREE01000108.1 GCA_900546825.1 uncultured Collinsella sp.
ACGCCCACCAAATGTTCGCAGCTCAGAGGCTATGTCCTCTGGGCTGTTTTGTTTTGGCCGCCAAATGGGTCGCCAAATCGCCGGCAAAAGGTACCTCGATTCATGAAAGAGCGGTTCTGAGCGTCAGTTTAGCCTTGTCATCTCAATCGAGTGGGGGTTGACCATTTTGAACATAACCGTGCATCTCGTTGACGTTTCTGCGATCGATCCCGGCGAGACCGTTGATATGGCATCAATTGCGGGACGCTATGCCTTACGTGCCTCCAATGGGGATCTCCCAATCGCGTCTCGGAGGGAAGCTGCAGGCGTGGGTCTGCTGCTTCGTGACGCCCTGGGCGTCTTCGACGACACCCAGCTTGCGCGTTCTGCTTTCGGCAAGATCGAGCTTGCGGATGGGGAGGCCCCCTCTATTTCCATTTCACATGGCGGAAGCGTGGCCGTCCTCGCTGTTTCCGATGTTGCTCGGTCGGGTGGAGGACCTATTGGCGTGGATATCGAGGCGATCGATGAGATTGCTCCCGTTGCGGTTGAGCGTATGGTGAACGACGACGAGCGCGCGTGGATTAACGCTGCCCCCAATTTGCAAGAACGTAATCTTCGCCTGAGTCAGACGTGGACGTGCATCGAGGCCATTCTCAAGGCTGAGGGTGTCGGGTTTTCGATTGACCCTCGCAAAGACGGTATGCCCGACGGATGGAATACTTCGTCGGTGACATACGGTCGCTGCGTCATCTCTTGTGCGGCGCGCTCTATGCCTCGTATCGTCCTCAAGGAGCACACCTTTCGGGTAGCATAGGAGCCAATCGACAATAGGGGAGGCCGCTATGCCACTGAACGCTCAAAACGATATTGCTTCACGGATCGAGGATGCCGTCTTTGAGCTTATGGCAGCAACTCCGGTGCAGTCGATTAAGGTGGCCGAGGTACTTCGCCTTGCCCATACATCCAAATCGACGTTCTATCGCTGTTATCGCTCTGTCGATGATGTGGTTAAACGTTTTGAAGATGAGCTGCTCCAGAATATGCAGGACATCAATGATGTTGCGCTGGAGGCTCGTTTTGGCGATGCGCAGCTGGACCCTACGCCCACGATGATCAAGCGCATGGAGATTCTCCAGGCTAATCGCTCGAAAGTTTTGGCGCTTAACAGCGAAAACGGGGACCCTGTGTTCACGCATAAGGCTACGGTTTTCATGCATGAGTATTTTCGCGACCGTCTGCGCTCAACGTTTTCTGACGAGACCGATTTTGACCTGTATCTGGCTTTTGCTCTCGCGGGTCACCATAACCTTATCCAGTACTGGCTCGAGGTCCGTCCTGATTTGGAGGCACGCACCGTTGCCGCCGCGCTCAATCGCATGTTCTATGCGCCGCTGTTTGTCGACGATGCCTCGCGCCATTGGCACCCACGTATCCCCGATTTTGAAAAGCCGCTCGGGTGAGCGGCTGTTTTTTAGGGATGAACGGTTGCACATGCAGTGAACTCAAAGTGCTCCAACCCTATGAATCGGTTTTAAGCACGGTTATTTATCTGCTATTTGGAACGAAATTAAGCTATGCGTACCAAATGATGGGACACATAGCGGCTTTTTGTCCCACGGCACCAAATAAACCACTCTTACACTAAAGCTACGTTCAAAAGAACCACTGCAGTAGTTCAACGTGTGACGGCACAGAAAAGCCGCGAGCGCTCTCTCACCTTCGCTCGCGGCTGGACTGCGCCATCATTTCGTACACCTTCACATGATTAGGATGTGATATTCAGTGGTTACGCTCGGAAAGAACATGCGCAGCGTCTCGATTGTAGGCGTAGGCTGCACCCCGTTCAAGGATTTTGAGGAGCATCCCGAGACCCAGGGTATTGGCGAGGGCGAGGCGTTTGGCTATGCGGCCCTCGAGGCAATTGCCGATGCCGGTCTTGAGCCCCGCGATATCGACTTTTTCTATCACGGCAGCGCCAATCCCTATCTCGTTGGTGATTGCATTACCCCCAACATGCAGGTTGCCGATTGGTTTGGCGTTCGTGCCAAGGGCTCCGTCCATCATTCCGAGGCTTGCTGCACGGGCTACGTCGCCCTTGAGCAGGCCGTGATGGCAGTCGCCTCCGGTGCCTACGATGTTGTCCTTACGGGTGCCTGCGATTTGGCTTCGACCCTTCCCGTTGAGCACATGCCCTCGCATATTCGCCAGGACTTTACGCTCGACGTCATGATTCCCTCGCTCGATAAAATCTATGACCGCGCGTATGGTCGCCCGCTCGATGGTGCCTTTGGCGTTTCGTTCGACAACTGGATCAACGAGTATTCGATGCAGTACGACCTTACTGCCGATCAGATCGATGACGCCCTGAACGGCCTTACCAAGAGCCTTCGCCGCGGTGCCGTCCTGAATCCCCTTGCCTGGTACGAGACCACGGTCGAGGAGGATGCGAAGGCAGCCGGTTTCGATACCGCCGATGAGTACCTCAAGAGTATGTACAACCCGCGCGTCACGCAGTACCTGCGTGTTACCGGCTTCGAGAAGAAGTGCGACGGTGCCGCCGCCGTTGTCGTGATGCCCACGGAGAAGGCCAAGGCCATGGGTGTCCCGTATGCACCTATCGAGGTTCTGGGCACGGGCGCCTCTGCCGTCGAGGCCGGTCTGCTCCACAACGAGCACTGGGCTACCGAGCTTGCCGCCAAGCAGGTCTACGACCTTACCGGCGTGAGCCCTGATGAGATTGACCTGTTCATGTGCAATGACTTCTTCCTGGCTTCCGAGATCGTCTCGGCCGAGGAGTGCGGCTATATTCCGCGCGGCGAGGCTTGGAAGTACGCAATCGATGGCCGCACTGCTTTTGACGGCGATAAGCCCATCAACCCGCACGGCGGCCGCTGCAACTTCGGTCACGCACATGGCGCATCGGGCATCGCCGATATCGTCGAGGCCGTCAAGCAGATGCGCGGCGTCGCCGGTGCCACCCAGATGAAGAAGGTTCCCGAGACGGCTTTCCTGCGCGGTTTTGGCGGTTCTCAGAACGTGCGCTGCCAGATCCTTCGTACCGTCGCCTAAGCGACCGCGGTTTTCGATTTCCCATAAGGAGTATTCTCATGCAACTCAAAGATATGGAGCCCGTGGTCAAGAAGTTCTACACGGGTCTTGAAGAGGGCATCTATTGGGCGCGCCAGTGCCCCGAGTGCGGAGCTGTCGAGTTTCCGCCCCACCTTGCCTGCAATGCCTGCGGCTATCACAAGACCGATTGGGTCCAGGTTTCCGGTCACGGGCATCTGATCGATTTTACCTTGCCTGGTCCGCAGAACGACAAGCCCTACCTCAAGGAGTATGGCAAGTATGCCTACGGCGCCGTCGATATCGACGAGGGTTCTCAGTACACCTACGTCGTCTACGGCATTACCAAGAAGAAGGCCCCCGAGATTCGCGCCAAGCTCATGGCGGGCGAGACTGTTGGCGTCCATGCCAAGGTCATCGACCGACCGGGCTACAAGGAGCTCACGTTTGAGCTTGACGACTAGGTTTTCACCCCTGTAACAATTCGATTCCTCTCT
>UREE01000109.1 GCA_900546825.1 uncultured Collinsella sp.
AGCATGCCGCCTTTTTAGGGGCGCTGTCTATGCACAGCGCCCCTTTTCTATGCCAAGGAGGCATGTGCAGTGATCGATTCGGAACAGCTTAAGCAAAACGTGATCAAGGCCGTGGAGGAGATTCGCGCCACCAATCCGATGGCGGGCTCCATCACCAACACGGTGACGATCGACTTTGTCGCCAACGCACAGCTCGCCGTGGGCGGATCGGCCGCCATGGTCTATCTGCCCGACGAGGGCGAGGCACTCGTTGCCGGCGGCGGCGCCATCTATCTCAATATGGGCACGCTCTTTCCCATCTACGAGCAGACGATTCCCCGCGCGGCCAAGGCGGCACACGACGCCGGCAAGACCTGGGTGCTCGATCCGGTTGGTCTGGGCATCGGTAGCCTGCGCACCCAGCTGGTAAACGAGCTCAAGCAGTACAAGCCCGCCATCGTGCGCGGCAATGCCTCCGAGATTATCGCGCTCGCCGGCCTGTGGGGTCTTGAGGGCGAGGCGGCTGATCTGAGCCGCGTGCGCGGCGTCGACACCACCGACACGGTCGACGCCGCCCGCGATGCCGCCGTGGCGCTCGCCCGCTACACCGGCGGCGCCGTAGTGGTCTCGGGCGAAGTCGACCTGATTACCGACGGCACGACCGTGGCCAAGTCCCACGGCGGCAGCCCGCTCATGTCCAAGATCACCGGCTGCGGCTGCTCGCAGGGCGGCGTGCTGGCCGTGTACGCCTGCGCCGCCGACCCGTTTACGGCAGCCGTCTGCGGCACCGCCGTCTACAACGTTGCCGGCACGCGTGCCGCCGCCGTCGCCGATGCCCCGGCAAGCTTTAAGGTCGCCTTTATCGACGAGCTCTACCGCGCGACCGCCCAGGACATTGCCGATAACCGACTCGAGCTCGAGGAGGCATAAGCCATGTCCGAGCCCGCAACCGATGCCGGCATGAACACACTCGTCGCCGTGGCCATCGCCCCATGCGGCACCGGCGACGAGCTGTCCGCCGAGGTCGCCGAGGTCGTGCGTGTCATTCGCGAGAGCGGCCTTCCCAACCGCACCACCTCGATGTTCACCGAGATCGAGGGCGACTGGGACGAGGTCATGCAGGTCGTGCGCGACGCAACCTTTGTGTTGGCGAGCAAGGGCATCCGCACCGAAGTCGTGCTCAAAGCCGATATTCGACCCGGATTTACCGACACCATGACCGGCAAACTCGAGCGCATGGAAGCGCAGATCAAAAAGCAGGAGGAAGCACGATGAGCATCCGCGACAACCTTGATATCTCGGCCTATCTGGTACTCGGCCCCGAAAACACGCTCGGGCGCCCCGTGGGCGATGTGGTGGCCCAGGCACTCGATGCCGGCTTTACCTGCATCCAGGTGCGCTCCAAGGTGGCAAGCGCCCGCGAGATCATCGCGCTGACCGGCGGCGCCGCGCAGGCAATCGCACAGGCTGGCAAGACCGGTCAGGTCGCTTTGCTGATCGACGACCGCCTGGACTGCGTACTCGCCGCGCGCGAGCAGGGCATTGCTGTCGACGGCGTGCACGTGGGCCAGAGCGATATTCCCGTCGAGGTCTGCCGCAACCTTTTGGGCCCCGATGCCATCGTGGGCCTTTCGGCCCGTTGCGAGGAGATGCTCGAGTACGTCAAGACCGCCGACATGAGTTTGGTCGACTACCTTGGCATCGGCCCGCTCCACGAGACCGAGACCAAGCGCGACTGCGGACGCGCGGCCGATGGCTCTATCATCACCAAAAGCTTTGAGGACCTGGCCGCACTCCACGCGGCAAGCCCCGTGCCCATCGTGGTGGGCGGCGGCGTCAAGACGGCCGACCTGCCGCAGCTTAAGGCCACCGGCGTCGACGGCTTCTTTGTGGTGAGCGCCGTCTGCAGCGCCGATGATCCCTACGCCGCGGCCAAGGAGCTCGTCGACACCTGGCAGCAGGCATAGGCATAGGCCGAACAGCTGATTCGCAGCCTCATATCTTCAATAGCGGAAAGCGCATCCCAGTTTGGACCTCCATTCCGGGATGCGCTTTCCATATAGAGGCTCAACGGGAAACCGCATCCCAGTCTGAACGCATATTCCGGGACGTACTTTCCGAAACCCCACCGCTTGGGAAACTGTAACCCGTTCTGAGCGCTCATTCTGGGACGCGCTTTCCGCCGAGTCCACGGCAGCTTGCCCTACCCCGCCAGATACGATTCCAACGCCGGCAAGGTCGCCTCCGCATCGCGGCGACCAATCTGGTAGATGCGTTCAAGTTCATCGGGCTCGCGACACAGCGACGGCACCTTCACCGATTCGCTCGGCCGCACCACAAAGATCTCGCCGGCAGCCTCGCGACGTGCCAGGTCATCGAGCGTGGCATTGTAGACCTCATGTCGACGCTCAAGCGCTGCGACAAACTCCGGATAGTGACGGAACACGCGACGCAGCATGGGCATCACGCTGTTGGGCTGCTTCACAAAGCCCGCCGGCTGCGTGAGCACCACGATATTGCGGTCATACCCCTGCGCAAACAGCCATGCACTGGGAATAGAATCGGCCACGCCACCATCCAGATACTTATGCCCGTCAATAGCAACGGGACGCGTCGCCACGGGAATCGCCGACGATGCCCGGATCCACTCGATATCCCGCTCGTCGCCATAGGGCAGGTCGTGGTAGACGGCCTTGCCCGTCTCGATATCGGTACACACGCACGTAAATCGCATGGGGCAGGCGCGATATGCTTCCAGGTCGATGGGATCGCGCTCGATGGGCACCTCGTGATAGGCAAAATCGGCATTGAACATATCGCCGGTTCGCAGCCAGCTGGTCACGCTCGCATAGCGTTTGTCGGCGCAATAGGCCTTGTTATAGCGAATGGCGCGGCCGATCTGGCGCGATTTAAAGTTGTAGCCAAATGCCGCGCCCGCCGAGACGCCCACCATATGGTCGCAGGTCAAACCGTGCTCCATCCAAACGTCGAGCACGCCCGCCGTATACATACCGCGGTAGCCGCCTCCCTCGAGCGCCAGCCCCACCGTGCTCGTCATATTTGACTGTGCCATGCGACCATCTCCGTTCCTGCGTTTTAAAACGGAACAAGTATACCCATCAACAAATATCGTCTCAGTCGCATTTTCATCGAACATCGTCGCGTTACCGTTTGGCGAATAATGGCCGCCCGCAACATGGGCACCCCTACATAATTCCATACACTTGTTTATACTACTCAGTAGTTATCAGCCGAGAGCACGAACCGACAAATAAACCTTGATTCTCATCTTCATTGCAACAGACTCAG
>UREE01000110.1 GCA_900546825.1 uncultured Collinsella sp.
TGCATCGTCGCCTGCGCGACGAAGGAGTCCCGCGCGCACAGATTGTTGAGCAGCTTGCATCCATTGCCGGCAACTACGTGCCGTCGCTCTATGAGGTTCGTCACGACGAGCCCTGCTCGCCGCATGGCTACACCGTGCCGCGTGAGGGCAAGGATGCTCCGACCGTGGTCTACAAGCGCGTCGTCGAGGATTTCGGCGCCACGAATCCGCTGTCGCAGTCGTGCGTACCCTATGCGCAGCTGGTCCACGACCGCCTGTCTATCGAGATTCTGCGCGGCTGCGCCCGCGGCTGTCGTTTTTGCCAGGCCGGCATGACGTATCGCCCGGTGCGCGAGCGCTCGGCCGATCAGATCGTCTCGTCGGTGATTCAGGGTCTGGAAAAGACCGGCTATGACGAGGTGTCGCTGACCTCGCTTTCCACGACCGACCACTCCTGCATTCGCGATGTGCTCGGCAGGCTCAACCGTCGCCTGGAGGATACGGGTATTCGCGTGTCTATTCCGTCGCAGCGCCTGGATTCGTTTGGCGTGGATATGGCCGAGTCGGTCGCCGGCGAAAAGAAGGGCGGCCTGACGTTCGCGCCCGAGGCCGGCAGCCAGCGCATGCGCGACATCATTAACAAGAACGTGACCGAGGAGGACCTGGACCGTGCGGCCAAGGCGGCCTTCGAGGCCGGCTGGAACCGCATGAAGCTCTACTTCATGATGGGCCTTCCCGGCGAGCGCGACGAGGACATCGTGGCCATCGCCAATCTGGCCGATCATGTGCTGGAGCTCGGTCGTTCCGTGGTGCCCAAGGCTCGTCGCGGCTCGATCTCGGTGTCTATCTCGGTTTCGGTCTTTATTCCCAAGGCTGCCACGCCGTTCCAGTGGTGCCCGCAGCTCGACTACGACGACGTCAAACGTCGCCAGAAGCTGCTTGTCACGAGTGTGCGCAACCGTGCCGTCCGCGTGCATTACCACGATGCCGAGACCTCGCTCATCGAGGCCGCGCTTTCCCGCGCCGGTCGTGACATGACGCCCGTCATCATCGATGCTTGGCGCGCGGGCTCTCGCTTTGACGCCTGGGTAGAGCATTTCTCGCTCGATAATTGGAAGGAAGCTGCTGCCAAAAACGGCATCGACCTCAATGAGCTCGTGCACCTTCCTTACGAGTTGGACTGGCGCCTGCCGTGGGAGCACGTGAGCCCCGGCTGCACGCGCGGCTTCCTCGAGCGCGAGTACCGTCGCTCGCTCGAGGGCGTCACGACTCCCGACTGCACCCGCACGTCGTGCACCGGCTGCGGAATCTGCCCCACGCTCCACGCCAAGAATGTATTGATGGGTGATCGCGCATGAGTGAGCGCCTGACCGACAACCCCACGCTCTTTAGACTTCGTGTTCGCTATGGCAAGCGCGATCGCCTTAAGTACCTGGGCCATCTCGAAGTGATCCATACCATTGAGCGCATTGTGCGCCGTGCGGGACTTCCCTATGCCGTCACGCAGGGCTTTTCTCCGCACATGCGCGTGGGCTTCTCTTCGGCGCTACCGGTGGGTACGTCGTCGACCTGCGAGTGGTATGACCTGTTTATGACCGAGTTCGTGGCGCTCGACGAGGCGTTTGGGCGCCTGGCTGCGGCGTCTCCGACCGATCTGGCGCCCATCGAGGCGGCGTACATCGACGTGCGCACGCCAGCGTTGACGGCGCAGCTCACGCGCTTGTCGTATCGCATTGATTTGCACTTGGATCCCGAGGCGCCCGTAAGCGCCGACGAGGTGCGTCGTGCGATCGACACGCTGCGCGCGGACCATGGCATCGACTACGCGCGCGGAAAAAAGAGCAAGCGCTTGGATTTGGATCACACGCTCGTGGGCTATGAGCTCACGGCGGGGGAGCGCCCGGACCATTTAGTGCTCATGCTCGACACCCATGCCGATAACGAGGGCTCCATGCGTCCGGAAATTTTGCTTTCTGCAGCTGATGTTTTGTTGCAGGGCTTGACCCCGGGCGTGGATGCACCTATTGTTTCCACCGGTATGCAAGACCTCGTGACCATCTGCTCCTACGATGTCGAGCGTCAGAATCAAGCATGCGAGGACGACGAGGGCCGACTCGTCAGCCCCATACCTGTGCGAACTTGTGGATTTGCTCCACATACTCGTTGACGGGGGTATTTTCGCCTGCTACTATATTCGGCTGTTGCACTAACTGATGCATGAAGGGCAAGTAAACATGTACGCAATCGTTAACACGGGCGGCAAGCAGTACAAGGTCGCCACCGACGATGTCATCACCGTCGAGAAGATCGAGGGCAATGAGGGCGACAAGGTCACCCTGCCGGTCATCTTCCTCAACGATGGTAAGAAGATCGTCACCGATCCCGACAAGCTGGCCAAGGCCAAGGTTACCGCTCAGATCGTTGAGCAGTTCAAGGGCGAGAAGCAGCTGGTCTTCAAGTTCCACAAGCGTAAGCGCTATCGTCGTCTGAAGGGTCACCGTCAGCAGCTCACCAAGCTGAAGATCGTGAAGGTCCAGGCTACGTCCCGCGCCAAGAAGGCTGTCAAGGCAGAGGCCGAGGCTGTTGCCGAGGCTCCCGTCGCCGAGTAGATTACACTCGTAACGAAAGAGTAGGTATACACAATGGCACACAAAAAAGGACTCGGTTCCTCCCGTAATGGCCGTGACTCCCGCGGTCAGCGCCTTGGCACGAAGCGCTATGCCGGCCAGACGGTAACCACGGGCACGATTCTCGTCCGTCAGCACGGCACTCACATCCACCCGGGTGAGAACGTTGGTCGTGGCAAGGACGACACGCTGTTCGCGCTGGTCGACGGTACCGTTGAGTTCCACAAGGGTATCAAGCACAGGGTCAGCGTACGCCCGCTCGCGAACGCGTAATTCACCCTTCATAGAGCACATATGTGGGAGGCACTTGAGTTTTAGGATTCAAGGGTCTCCCTCTTTTTGTAGGAGGCGATTCTGTTGTCACAGTTCACCGATATCAGCCGCATTAACGTGTGCGGCGGCGACGGCGGAGCCGGATGCATGTCGTTTAGGCGCGAGGCATTTGTCCCCAAGGGCGGCCCCGATGGCGGCGACGGCGGCAAGGGCGGCAATGTGGTGTTCCAGGTGGACCAGAACCTTTCCACCCTC
>UREE01000111.1 GCA_900546825.1 uncultured Collinsella sp.
AGGCGGTGGATTGCACTATCGCCGGGATAGTAGCTGCCAAACGAAAACGCCTCCATTAGCAGCCCTCCTCTCGCGCGACCGTCTTGGGTGTAGCAATGTCCGCGACGTTAGAAGGACCGTCCGAGCGACCGATTAGCAGGTCCACCAACTCGTCTGCCAGCGACTCAACCGTATAGAGGCCGTCAAAGCGCAGCGGCATGCCTGCCCTCGCAAGCGCCAGCGCCATGCGCTGAGCAGTGGGAACACCCAAGCCGATCGACTTGAGCTCATCGGCATGCGCAAACACCTGCGCGGGGGCTCCCTCGGCAAACACCGCACCTTCGTTCATCACGACAATACGGTCGCAGCAATTGGCCAGGTCATCCATACTGTGTGAGACCATGACGACGGTCAGGCCCCCATGGTGAAGTCGATCGATGAGCTCCAGGAAACCACTGCGCGCCGCCGGATCGAGCCCAGCCATGGGCTCATCGAGTACCAGGACCTCGGGCTCCATGGCAAGCACGCCAGCAAACGCCACGCGCCGCTGCTGCCCGCCCGAGAGCTCAAAGGGGCTCTTGTCGCCCACCGTGGCCAGGTCGAGGCCCACGCGCGCGAGCGATGACTCAACGCGGCGGGCAACCTCGGTCTGCGACAAGCCAAGGTTATGCGGTCCAAATGCCACGTCCTGTGCCACGGTCTCGGCAAACAGCTGACGCTCTGGATACTGAAACACCACGCCGACCTTTGCCTTAACCGCGGCGGCATCTTTCTTGTTTACCAGGTCGAGCCCCAACGCGTAAACGGAACCCTCCTGGGGACGAATCAGGCCGTTGAGATGCTGAACCAGCGTCGACTTACCCGAACCGGTATGGCCCGCAAGGCCCAGGAACTCGCCACGACGCACCGTTAGCGACACATCGCGCAATGCCCAGGGGCTGCTGGGGTCGTTGCCCCAAAGGGCCCGTTTGTTCGATGCGCCCTCGGCGGCTGAGCGCTTGTGCCAACGGCGACGCTCGCGGGCGCTCAGTGCATAGCTATACGAAAGGTGCGAAATCTCGATGACGGGCTCCAGCGCGTCTGCGCCATCGATTGCAGAGGAGACGTTGTCGGGAATACGAGGATCGGATGCGAGAGGCCGCCCGGCGATGCCTGTCCTACTCCGCTCGGCATAAGCCTGCGCTATATCGGCGACCATATCCGCCTCGCGCACCTGTGCGCAAATGGGCACGCCCTTCGCGCGAAGCGCCCTGCCAAGACAGCACGATGCCGGCATATCCAAGTTCAGCCGCGCGAGTTCGTCCGCCCGCGTCAAGATCTCCTCGGGCGTACCGAGCATGGCAACGCGACCTGCTTGGAAGACAGCAACTCGATCGGCCTCAGCGGCCTCTTCCATAAAGTGCGTAATCATCACGATGGTCATGCCGCGTTCGTGCAGCGCGTGACAGGCCTCCATAAGGCCCTTGCGCCCGCGCGGATCGAGCATCGAGGACGCCTCGTCCAAAATGAGCACGCGCGGCTCCATGGCGAGCACGCCGGCAAGCGCTACGCGCTGCTTTTGTCCGCCCGAGAGAGCGTGGGTCTCGTGTCGCTCAAAGCCCACCAGACCCACGGCCTTCAGCGCCTCGCGCACACGCTGTGCGATCTGGGCCGATTCGACCCCTAAGTTCTCGGGACCAAACGCAACATCGTCCTCGACAAGCGTCGCCACAAGCTGATCGTCGGGATTCTGGAACACCATGCCCGCAGTCGAGCGGATGTCGTAGACCAGCTCGGGATCGGACGCGTCCATGCCGTTGACGCACACCGTTCCCGCATCGGGCTGCAACAGCGCGTTCAAATGCTTGGCAAACGTCGACTTGCCCGACCCGTTTCCGCCGAGGATGCAGAAAAACTCGCCATCCTCGATGTTCAGATCGATGCCATCGAGCGCCGGCGCAGCACCGTCGTAGCTAAAGGAAACGCCCCGACACTCAATCATGCGCGGCCTTTGACCTGGTCCTTCTTGGGCGTAATGAGATTAGAGACCGCCTTGTACACCGCCAGCGTCAACACCGAGTTGAGCACGGTCTTGATAAGGTTGAACGGCAGCACGGCGGGAATCATGAGCGGCAAAATCACGTCGACCGAGCCATACCAGAACCAAACGCCAATGGTCAGATTCGCGACCATAGAAAGCACCGTAGCGGCAATAACGCCCAGCGTCAGGCCAATCACGGCACCCTTGTAGGTGCGCATCGTCTGATAGACGATAGCCGCAGGCAGGATATAGCCCAGCGTGGCAACTAAATTCATAAGCGCACCGACCCAATCGCCCGTGGTAAGCGCATGGATAACGATCGCCATAGCGGCAACAGCGGTGCCGGCGCCAGGGCCATACGCAAATCCACACACCATCGCCGGCACCAGCGACGGGTCATACGTCAAAAATGGCGCCGAGGGGAGGATGGGCAGCTGCACATACATAAACAGTGCTCCCAAGGCGCACATCAACGCCATGGTAACGAGCTGTTTGGTGCTCCACCTGTTCGTGTTCTCAAAATGGATATGCTGCGACTGTTCAGACATAAGATCACCTGCCTCTTTCATCCGGACTCTAACCGTTGGTACTGGGATCTCACCAGTTCAGCCGGCATGCGAACCAACGCACACACGGGTCGCGGACTCATCGGCTCGGTCGCAGGCACTTTACCTGCGCCACGGCGCCCCTTTGGCACCGCCCGATTTACCGCCAGTGGGGAATTCCACCCCGCCCTGAAACAGCAATTGCAAGTGTAGCACCAGTAGGCGTTCGCGCAAGTATGCCAAGGGTAATTTGTGGTAGGGAAACGCTCCAGAAATACACCCGGGATAGAGCTGCGCAACAACGATGCTGCAGCACGCTAACAACTGATCGCAGGCAAGTACGAAAGATCAAGAAAGGCAGTCAACACAGAATCCCCCGAAGTGCAAGGGGCGCGATTTCACAATCTAACCCGAATTCCACCACAAATTGCTGAGTCAATGGATGTAGACTCAAGCCAGACAGAGAAATGAGGTTTTCTGCCATCTCCCTGTCCTCCGTTTTTTGAAGACCTCCGACAGTGGCTCCAATCTGGTTGATTTTCAATCTCAACGCAACAGCCTGAACGGACCCCGCGTTTCCGCAGC
>UREE01000112.1 GCA_900546825.1 uncultured Collinsella sp.
AATGCCGTCGATCACCTTATACAGGTAGACGCCCAGGCCGATTGTGGCCATCTGCGCATCGTAGCCGCGGGCGCTGCTGTATACCAGGCCGCATGCCAGCGCGAGCGCTCCGCAGATCAAGCGGTTGAGCTGGTAAGAGGCAAAGGACGTCTTTTCGTCGATATCCGAGACCTAGAAATTGCGCACGCCGTAGTTGCACGCGATCATGATGAGCGTGCCGGTGACAAAGGCGATGGAGAATTTGCCAGCCTCCTCGGCGCCCACGAGTTGTGTGGACACGATGGTGAGCAACGGAAACGCCATGCCCCACACGGCGGTGCCCAGGGTATTCCAAAGGTAGTCGCGACGGGTGGCGTGATCTTCGTACTCGGCTTCTTGCGTGGAGAAGCCGCCGCCGTAGACGGCTCCGAGCAGGCGGTTCCACCAGGCATTGACCATGCGGTGGATGGGGCCGGGCTGGCGATCGCGCTCGCGGCGACGGCGTGTGGCCTGGCTGCTGTCGGGACCGCCGGCGTTACGCTGGCTTAGCTCTTGGATTCGTGCGAGCTCCTCGGCGGTGTGCGATGCGGGGAACAGGCCGTTCTCGATGCGTCCGCCCTGCCCGTGCGCCCCGTCCGATACGGTGGGGTCGGCGACGCCATTGCGGCGGGCGATGGCGCGGCGAATGCTATCGATGGGCGTGATGCTCAAAGCGGAGTCCTTTCTATTGCTGCGCTCTAGTATAGACGCGACGGTGTTTGCTCGTGTTTTTGAACAGGTTGTTCGATAATTTCGGTGGCGCCATTCAGTAGACGGCATTTGGGGACGTTCCTTATGTGCCGGCATCCGGGGACGGTCCTTGGTTGTTGCCTGTTCAAGAGTGTCCCCAACGAATAGTCGTTTAAAAACGTCTCCAATGACTAGGCCGCTTGCGTGCGATTTTTGACCGTTGGGCGGGCTTGCCGCCCTTGCCGCAAAAACGTTTTTGCATATCGGGTACAACGGGCTTTACGTGAGTAAAGTGCGCGTCGCGTCCACGTGTCGCGTTTTTAAAGGAGGCCCCATGCCTGGTGTTACCCCTGCAGATGTTTTGTCCAACTTTGGTATTACGCTGGTCGAAGATCCCGCCGAGAATCAGCCCCGTCTGCTGGTCGATCTACCCGCCGCGGAGCTCGTCGAGCACGCTATCCGCCGCGAAGAAGGCCGCATGGCATCCAACGGCGCGCTGGTGATCGAGACGGGGGAGCGCACTGGTCGTTCCCCCAATGACCGCTTTATCGTTGACACGCCCGACGTGCACGACAAGATCGCCTGGGGCGCCGTCAACCGACCGCTTTCGATCGAGAGCTACGAGACCATCAAGGCCGGCATCGTCGACTACCTCAACGAGCGCGACGTGTTCGTCACTCGCGGTATGGCCGGTGCCGACCGCAACCATACGCGTCGTCTGCTTGTCGCCTGCGAGCGTGCCAGCCAGGCGCTCTTTATTAAGCAGATGCTCGCCCGCCCGCTTGCCCGTGAAATCGCACGCACCGGCGAGCCGGACTTCTGCGTGCTCGCCGCGCCGGGCTACCAGTGCGATCCCGCCATCAAGGGCCTCAACTCCAGCGCCGCCGTGGTCATTAACTTCCAGGAGCGCGTGATTCTGGTCGCCGGCACCGGCTACTCCGGCGAGATCAAAAAGTCCATTTTCAGCGTCATGAATTACCTGCTGCCCGTCGAGGACGACGTGCTGCCCATGCATTGCTCGGCCAGTATGGACCCCGTCACGCATGAGACCGCCGTGTTCTTTGGCCTCTCCGGCACCGGCAAGACCACGCTTTCGGCCAACCCCACGCGCCTGCTGATCGGCGACGACGAACACGGTTGGTCCGACATGGGCATCTTCAACATCGAGGGTGGCTGCTACGCCAAATGCGAGGGCCTGGACGCGTTCCACGAGCCTGAGATCTTCAACGCCGTCCGCTTTGGCGCGATCTGCGAAAACGTGGTGCTCGACGAGAACCGCAAGCCCAACTACGACGACATCTCGATCACGCACAACACGCGCGTGGCATACCCTGTGGAGCACATTCCCAACGCGTGGACCAAGGGCATGGGCACCACTCCAAGCGTCGTGCTCTTCCTGACCTGCGATGCCTTTGGCGTGCTGCCGCCCATCTCGCGCCTGACGGCCGACTCCGCCATGTATCACTTTGTGACGGGCTTTACGGCCAAGATCCCCGGCACCGAGGTCGGCGTCACCGAGCCCACGCCCACGTTCTCTTCGCTGTTTGGCGAGCCGTTTATGCCGCTCGACCCCATGGTCTATGCCAAGATGCTCGGTGAGCGCATCGCCGACGGCCGCACGCGTGTGTACCTGGTCAACACCGGCTGGATCGGCGGCGGCTACGGCGTGGGTCATCGCATCGAGCTTGCCTACACGCGCGCCCTGGTGGCCCGCGCCCTCGACGGTACCATCGAGGACAGCGAGTTCGTGCACGACGACATCTTTAACGTCGACATTCCCACCACGTGCCACGGCGTACCCGACGGCATCCTGGTGCCGCGCCAGTATTGGCAGAGCACCGCTCGCTACGACGAGGCCGCGCACAACTTGGCCGTGATGTTCGAGGAGAACTTCGAGAAGAAGTACTCGCACCTGCCCGAATCCGTCAAGGCCGCCGGTCCGCATGCTCAGGTGCACGCCGACGCCCGTCATCGCGGCCACGGCCTGCTGGGACTTCGCCACTAGCGTCGCCTCAGACCCAAAACCACCATAAAGGGGGTTGATTTTCAATCTCAACGCAACAGCCTGAACGGACCCCGCGTTTCCGCAG
>UREE01000113.1 GCA_900546825.1 uncultured Collinsella sp.
CAGCCGTCGTCTTGCCCTTGCCGTCGCCCGTGTAGATCTGAACCTTGCCGACTTCCAGTGATGCCATCTCTGTCCTTTCGTGCCCGGCGTCGGTTTATCGCCGTCCGGGTTGGGTATTCTAGAAAACATTATCAACCCCAGTAGATGGAGTTCAAGCAGATGGAGATGGATGACAACAAACGTAGACGGAATATGATCCTCTACGTGCTCATCGCCTTCGTCGTCTACCTCGTGCTCTCGACCGTTCTGTTCCCCAACATCGGTCACACGCAGCAGATTACGAAGACCGATTACTCGACGTTTGTCAAAGCGCTCGATAAGAAGAGTGTCGACAAGGTCGAGTACAACACGGACGATTACACGATTTATTACACCAAGAAGGGCGAGGACGAGAACATCGCCTACAAGACGACCGGTGTGCCGAACGATGCGGGCTTTACCGATCGCGTGCTTGAATCCGGTGCGTCCCTGGAATCGGTCGTTCCCGATAAAAACTCGGGTCTGATGACCTATTACCTGCTCACGCTCATCCTTCCCATGGTCATCTTCTTCCTCATCGGTTGGTGGCTCAACCGCCGCATGAAGAAGGCCATGGGTGATGACGGTCCCTCGATGAACTTTGGCGGCGGTGGTTTTGGCGGCGGTGGATTGGGCAAGTCCGGCGCGCGCGTGATTGCCTCCAAGGATGTCGGCGTGACCTTTAAGGACGTCGCCGGCCAGGAAGAGGCCAAGGAATCTCTCAAGGAGGTCGTCGACTTTCTGGAGAAGCCGCAGCGCTACGAGGAGATCGGCGCTAAGCTGCCGCGCGGCGCTCTCCTTGTTGGCCCTCCGGGCACCGGTAAGACCCTGCTCGCCAAGGCTGTTGCCGGTGAGGCGGGCGTTCCGTTCTTTAGCATTTCGGGTTCTGAGTTCGTGGAGATGTTCGTCGGCCGCGGTGCAGCCAAGGTTCGCGACCTGTTTAAGCAGGCCAAGGAAAAGGCCCCGTGCATCGTCTTTATCGACGAGATCGATACCATCGGCAAAAAGCGTGACGGCGGCGGCTTTAGCGGCAACGACGAGCGCGAGCAGACGCTCAACCAGCTGCTGACCGAGATGGACGGATTCGATAACCACAAGGGTATCGTTGTCCTTGCCGCAACCAACCGCCCCGACAGTCTCGATCCCGCTCTACTGCGCCCCGGTCGTTTTGACCGCCGCATCCCCGTCGAGTTGCCCGATCTGACCGGCCGTAAGAACATCCTCGAGCTTCACGCCAAGAGTGTGAAGACCGAGCCGCTGATCGATCTGACCGCTATTGCCCGCGCCACGCCCGGAGCCTCGGGCGCCGACCTGGCCAATATCATCAACGAGGGCGCCCTGCGCGCCGTTCGCGAGGGTCGCAAGCGTGCAACCCAGGACGACTTCGAGGAGTCGGTGGAGGTCGTCATTGCCGGCCAACAGCGTAAGTCCACGGTGCTTTCCGACCATGAGAAGCAGGTCGTTTCCTATCACGAGATCGGCCATGCCATCGTCGCTGCCCGCCAAAAGGGTTCCGCGCCGGTCACCAAGATCACCATCGTGCCGCGCACGAGCGGTGCTCTTGGCTATACCATGCAGGTTGAGGAGGACGAGCGCTTCCTGACGACACGTCAGGAGGTCTTGGACAAGCTTGCCGTTTACTGCGGCGGCCGTGCGGCCGAGGAACTCATCTTTGGCGAGATGACGACCGGTGCCGCCAACGATATCGAGCAGGCCACCAAGCTCGCCCGCAATATGGTGACACGCTTTGGTATGTCCGACGAGTTTGGCATGATGGCACTCGGTACCGTGCAGAATGCGTACCTCAACCAGGATACTTCGCTCACCTGCGCCCCCGGTACGGCCGAGCGCGTGGACGCGATTGTCGCCAAGCTGATCGAGGATGCGCACGACCGCGCCCTGCAGATCCTCAAGGAGAATAAGTTTAAGCTCCACGAGCTGGCTCGTTATCTGTACAAGAAGGAGACCATCACGGGTGAGGAGTTCATGAACCTCCTCACTCGCGAGAATCCGCTGATGCCAAAGCAGCAGTAAGGCTGGCAGCGCAGTATTGAACGCCCCATTTGAGTGTCCAGCTCAAATGGGGCGATTTGTGTGGGGAGAGTTGTATATGAAGATCGTGGTAAGTGCCTGTTTGATGGGTGAAAGCTGTAAGTATAACGGGCTCGACAATTACCATCGCGAGCTGGTCGAGGCTTGCGAGCGCACGGGGACCGAGGTACTCCTCGTATGTCCCGAGGTTTTTGGCGGCCTTCCCACGCCGCGCAAGCCGTCCGAGATTGTGAATGGCGAGGTCCGTACCTGCGGGGGTACCTCGGTCGATCGCGAGTTTCGCCTGGGTGCCCAACGCGCGCTCGATATGTGCGAGCGGGCGGGTGGGTCGTCCGAGATTGCTGCGTGCGTCTTGCAGGACCGTAGCCCCTCGTGCGGTGCGGGTCGCGTCTACGATGGCACCTTTAGCGGTACGCTCACCGCGGGCAACGGTGTTTTTGTCGATCTGCTGCTGCGTCACGGGTACCGTGTGATTCCGGCTAGCGAGTTCGATCCCAGCATGCTGGAACATTGTCCATAGCACTCGAACCCAACACTTCCTCACGGGTGACCGTTTTGGCATCATCCGTGAAG
>UREE01000114.1 GCA_900546825.1 uncultured Collinsella sp.
GTGCCTGTCCCCTTTGTGGTGGTTTTGATTAGAGGGCGGGTGGGAGGGTGTTGAGGAGGGCATGGGCGGTGTTGGCAGCGCAGTCACGTGAGTCGATGATGTGGTCGGCCCAAGCGCGATAGCGCGGCATGCGCTGTTCAGCCAGCTTATCGATTCCGTCGCGGGCGGTGATGGGGCGGCCCTTGTGGGCGAGCTCCTCGAGCTTGCGGTTGAGCATCACGATCTGGCTGTTCTGGTGCAGCAGCGGATAGTTTTCGTCGCGCGTGACCACGCCGCCGCCCGTGGAAAGCACCAGGCCACTACGCTTGGAGATGTCGGCCAGCGCCGCCGTCTCCTGCTCGCGGAAGGCCTCCTCGCCGCGCTCGACGATATAGTCGGCACAGGGCATGCCCAGACGCTTCTCAAGCGCGGCGTCTAAGTCGATGTGCTCGCGGCCGGTGAGCAGGGCGATCTGCTCACCCACGCGGGTTTTGCCCGAGCCCGGCATGCCGATCAGGGCGATGTTCTGTTCGCGGCGTGACAAGCGTTCTGTCACGTCCAGGATGCGCTCACGCGGGGTGACCTGGCCGGTATAGCGCTCGACGGCTTGCGCCGCCTGGGCCACAAGCATGAGCAAACCACCGATGCAGGGGATGCCGCGGCGCTCGGCCTCGAGCATCAGGCCCGTGCGCGCAGGGTTGTAGACAATGTCGATGACGCCCTCGAGCGCGTCAAGCCCTTCGAGCGTGCAGGGAGCGTCGGGGCAGTGGGGGAACATACCGGCGGGCGTGCAGTTAACGAGTAGCGCTGCATCGGATTGCTGCGCGATGTTGCCGTAGTTGACCTCGCTTGTGCGGCCGACGGGCACCACGGTGGCGCCTAGGTCGCCGAGTACCATGCTGGCCGTGGTGCCGGCACCGCCGGTGGCGCCGAGAACGAGGACCTTCTTGCCGGCAACCTCGACACCCAGCTCCTCGACTAGACACTGAAAACCAAAGTAGTCGGTGTTGTCGCCGCGCAGACGGCCGTCGGGCAGGCGCGTGATGGTATTGACGTTTCCCATGCGCTCGGCGAGCGGGCTCAGCTCGTCCAGGTACTCCATGACGGCGCGCTTGTAGGGGATAGTCACGTTGGCGCCCTCCCACTCGTCGCCCGTCATAAAGGCCGCGAGGTCCTCGGGCTCGCGCTCAAATCGCACGTACTCGAGCCCAGCGAGCTCTTTGTAGATGGTTGGGGTGTAGCTGTGGCCCAGCACGCGGCCCAGCACGCCGTAGGGGCGGGTTGCGGCGGTATCGGTCATCTAAAGCACCTCCGTGTAGCTGCCAAAGTAAGTGAAGCTCTCGCACACGTCGTCGATGGAGTCGAGCAGGTCGTCGAGGGCCTTGCTGCCAAAGGGGCAGTCCAGATCAAAGTAGAACATAAACTCAAAGTCGCGGCCGGGGATGGGGCGGCTCTCGAGCTTGATGAGGTTGATATTGAGCGCGTAGAAGCGCTCGAGTACGCGATAGAGCGCGCCCGGCTCGTTGGCTGTGGTGATCATGAGCGAGGTGCGGTTGGCGCCGGGGTAGACGCGCGGCTCGCGGCTGATGACGACAAAGCGCGTGTAGTTGTTGTCCGAGTCCTGAATGTTGGGCTCCAACAACTCCAGGCCGTAGAGCGCTGCACAGCTGCGCGAGGCGATGGCGGCAACATCGGTGCGCTCGGAGCTGGCGACCATCTCGGCCGACATGGCCGTGTTGGGGTACTTGGTGGCGTGCAGGCTGTGGGTCTCGATAAAGCCGGCACACTGGGCAATGGCTTGGCCGTGGCTGTAGACCTCGCGTATGTCCGCGAGCTTGGTGCCGGGCTTGACGAGCAGGTTGTGATCGATCTTGAGGCGCAGCGAGCGCACGATGTGAAAGTCGAACTGGGCGAGCAGGTCGTAGACAGCGTTGACCGATCCGGCAGTTGAGTTTTCGATGGGCAGCACGCCAAACTCGCAAAAGCCGTCGCGTACGGCGCGCATAACGCCTTCGAAGGTCTCGAAAAACGCGATGTCGGGCACGTCGAAGAGCTTGCACGCGGCGATCTGGCTGTAGGCGCCTTCGACGCCCTGGCAGGCGACGGTGGCCGTCTGGGGGAAGGGTGTGTCAAAGGCTGCGGCCGTGGCATGGGCCTTTTGCGACACCGTGATGCCTTTGAGCTCGTTGATGCAGCGCTGCTGCTCGGCCTTACTCATGCTCATGAGGAGACGGAACAGGGTGATGGTCTGCGCCTCGTAGCGCTCGGGCGCGCGGCTGGCGAGGTTGTTGAGCTTGGAGCGCTCGCGGGCGGGGTCGAAGACGGCCTTGCCCATCTCGATTTTTGACTTGGCGACCTCGGTGGCAATGTCCATGCGCTCGACAAAGCTGTTGAGGAGCGTGGTGTCGATGCCATCGATGGCCTGGCGGATGTCAGCAAGGTCCATGGAGACCCCTTTCACGTGTCGGGGGATGTTGAGGGGTGGGTAGTTAGCGCTGGGCGGCGTCTTCGAGGAGGGCGTCCCAGATGGCAAGGGCGGCGGCTGCCTCGGCTACGGGGACAGCTC
>UREE01000115.1 GCA_900546825.1 uncultured Collinsella sp.
GAAGTTGAAAGGCAGATTGCCGCTCTGGCGGGTTTGCAGCGTCGAGCCGTTACGCGGTTTGGTAAAACCGCGTAACTAACGGAGGCGGAACCTACTTGACGCCGTACTGCTCGTAGTAGGCGTCGATGGCGGTCTTGAGCTCGTCGTCGATGACGACTTTGCCGTCGATCTCGTGGTTGTAGAGGGTCTCGACGACCTCAGCCATGGAGACGATGCTCGCGACGGGGAAACCGTACTTGGCCTCGATCTCCTTCTGCGCGGTGGTCACGCCACCCTTGCCGACCTCCATGCGGTTGAGGGACACAATCAGGCCCTTGATCTCGACATCGGCAGCAGCCTTGACCTTGGGATAGGTCTCGTCGATGGACTTACCGCTGGTGGTGACGTCCTCGACCATGACCACGCGGTCGCCGTCCTGGGGCTCGTAGCCCAGCAGGTTGCCCTTGTCAGCGCCGTGGTCCTTGGCCTCCTTGCGATCGCAGCAGTACTTGACCTCCTTGCCGTACAGCTCGTGGTAGGCAATTGCGGTCACGACGGCCAGCGGAATACCCTTGTAGGCCGGTCCAAACAGCACGTCAAAGTCGTCGCCAAAGTTATCGTGGATGGCCTGGGCGTAATACTCGCCCAGCTTCTTGAGCTGATAGCCCGTCACATAGGCGCCGGCGTTCATAAAGAACGGGGACTGACGGCCGCTCTTGAGCGTAAAGCTGCCGAATTTAAGAACGTCGGACTCAACCATGAACTTGATGAACTCTTGCTTGTAAGCCTCCATGCGGGCTCCTCTCGTAATCGCGTACGTGCCTTCCAGTTTAGCGCAGGCAGGGCGCGTTGCGGGCGCGCTTTGGGGCCTCGGCATTCTGTAAAGGCTTTGTCAGGGGCAATGGTTTTCCAAACAAAGGGGTTGACACGACAAACCCCCTCATCAAGAATACGGGCGGATTGTAACGGGTACGAGATACCCAAAGCGCGCCGCGCCCGGCCTTAAGGAGGTGTGCCATGGAAGGCAGTCATAGTCGAAAAACCTGCATGTCGCCCTCGGCACGCCGCGAGGATTCCGCGCACGCATAAGCGCCAACAGCCGATCGTCAAAACCACCACAAAGGTGCCTGTCCCTTTGTGGTGGTTCGAAAGCATGACGTGAGCGACATCTAGGTTTTTTGAAGCACATACGACACGTACGCTAACTCCCTTCAACAAGGAGGACCCTATGCTGATGCTCAAAACCGCCACGGTACTCGAAGCCATCTCCAAGCGCCGCCGCACGGCGCGCCCCGCCGCTCATACCGGCATGTCCAAGAACACCATATTCGCCGCCACCCATAGCGCCGAGGATGCCCTCGTGCTGCTCGACGCCACAGCCGACGGCCTCACCGCCGAGCACGCCGCCGAGCGCCTGAGCGCCGTCGGCCCCAACACCATCGAAGCGCCGACCAAGACGCTCGCCCGCCGCATCGCCGACGCGTTCGTCGAACCCTTCGCTGGCATCCTCGCCGCCCTCGCACTGGTCTCGCTCTACATCGACGTGCTCGCCGTGCCCGAGCTGCAGCGTGACCCCTCCACGGTCATCGTCATCGGCATCATGCTGCTGGTATCGGGCGGCATGAAGTTTATCCAGGAAGCCCGCAGCGGCAATGCGGCCGAGGCCCTTAAGGACCTGGTCTCCAACACCTGCTGTGCCCTGCGCGACGGCGAGCGCGTCGAGATCCCCTTCGACGAGCTCGTCCCCGGCGATGTAATCCGCCTCTCTGCCGGCGACATGGTGCCGGCAGATGCCCGCATCATCACCGCGCGCGACCTGTTTGTGATCGAGTCCGCACTCACCGGCGAGAGCGAGGCCGTCGAGAAGACCGCTGCCACAACGATCGTCGAGGGCGCCGACAGCTCCGCGCTGCCGCTCTCTGCCTGCAAGAACATCGTCTTTACCGGCACCTCCGTGCAAAACGGCACCGCCATGGCGCTTGTCGTTGCCACCGGCTCGGACACCTACCTGGGCGGCATCGCCAAGA
>UREE01000116.1 GCA_900546825.1 uncultured Collinsella sp.
CGGCCATTTTTGTATAAGGAGCATGTATATGAGTAACGTTCGCGTTTGTGTAGACGTTGTGGGCGGAGACGAGAAACCTCAGGTTGTTCTCGATGGTATCGAGGCTGCGCTTGCCGCCGATCCCGATATCGAGGTCTTGGCAGCTGGCCCCGCTGAAATCGTTAATCCCTTTGCTGCTTCCCATGCACGTGTTGAGGCCCTTGAGGCACCCGACGTTATCGCCATGGATGACGATCCCATTCGCGCCGTGATGACCAAGCGTAAATCGTCGATCGTGCTGTCGTGCCGCGCCATCAAGAAGGGAAATGCGGACGCGTTCTTCTCCGCCGGCTCAACCGGTGCCATGACCGCCGCTGCCACCGCCTACGTGACGCCGTTTAGGTATCAGGCCGAAGGCAAGAAACAGCCGGTGCGTCCCTGTCTGACCAATGCGCTACCCAATCGCGCCGGCGGTCTGACGGTGCTGTGTGATATGGGCGCCAACCCCGATGTCGAGGTCGATGACATGGTACGTTTTGCCCAGATGGGTAGTGCTTATGCCCGCGTCGTCCTGGGCATCGAGCATCCCCGCGTGGGCCTGCTTGCCAACGGCACCGAGGACGAGAAGGGCTCCAACTTTACCAAGGCCTGCTTCCCGGCCATGAAAGCCGCCGTTCCCGGCTTTGTTGGTAACTGCGAGGGCACCGATCTTACGTCGGGCAATTTTGACGTCGTGGTCGCCGACGGCATGTCGGGCAACATCGCGCTCAAGGCCACTGAGGGCGCTGCCAAGTTTTTGCTGCAGGAGCTCAAGGGCGTTTTTATGTCTTCGCTTGGCACCAAGATCGCCGCGCTGCTCATTAAAAAGCAGATGCGCGAGATCAAGGCCAAGCTCTCTGGCGACGCCAAGGGCGGCGCGATTCTTTTGGGCCTGCGCGGCGTGGTCCTGATCGGCCATGGCGCCACCTCGGTCGAGGCTGTTAAAAACGGTACGCTCGCGGCGGCCGAAGCCGTGCGCGCCAGGCTGGTCGAGAACGTCGCCAACTCCATGGACGGCATCGTTTTGTAAGAGCGAGTTAGAGCGCTGTTATGTGCCTCGCGGCCTGCTTCGTGGGGTAGAATCAGAACCGTGTCTTGGTACCGCCCGGGCGGTACCATTCTTTTGGTATTCATGCACTATGAGAGGAAGCGCTATGGACCGCTCCGAAATCTTCGACAAGATCGCCGAGGTCGCTGCTGACGTTCTGGGCGTCGATGTTGCCGAAATTAGCGATGAGACCACCTTTGACGATCTCGATGCCAACTCGCTCGAGCGCCTGCAGCTGGTTACGGCTATCGAGGACGAGTTCAACCTCGAGATCGATGACGAGACACTGCTCTCGCTCAACTCTGTCGCCGACGCCGTTGACGCGATCGAAAACGCCAGGGAGGCCTAGGTCTTGGCTTTGTCTGAACGACTTACGCGTGCCCAGGAAATCCTGGGCCACGAGTTCAATAATAAGGTGCTGCTGCGCGCGGCGCTTACGCATCCCTCGGCAGTCGAGGGCCAGCCGGTTTCTGCCAGCTATGAGCGCCTTGAGTTCTTGGGCGATTCCATTTTGGGCGCCGTCGTCGCCCGTTCACTCTTTGAGTCCTATCCTGAGTTTGACGAGGGCAAGCTCACGCGCCTGAAGGTGTCCCTTGTCTCGGGCGCTACGCTGTCCGAGGTGTCGCATGAGCTGGGCATCGACGACATCATCATCTTTGGTGCCTCCGAGACCGGTACCGGCGCGCGCGGCCTGCACTCGGCGCTCGAGAACGTCTACGAGTCGCTCGTGGGTGCGCTGTACCTGGATGCCGGCTGGGATGTTGCGGCGGACTTTATCCATCGTACGCTCAAACCGCACCTGGCCTCCGAGCGTGCCGAGCACCCCGCGAACCCCAAATCGTTCTTGCAGGAGTGCGTGCAAGCCGACGGTCACGAACCCCCGGCGTATAAGCTCGTTGGCTCCGAGGGCCCGGCGCATGCGCCCACCTTTACCGC